>NEUS01000002.1 GCA_002288455.1 Opitutia bacterium Tous-C1TDCM | reverse complement strand
CCGAGCAACGCCCCGGTCTTCGGCGATCTGCCGAATCCGAGCCGTTTCAACGACCTTGCCGCGCTCGACGCGACCGCGGAGCAACTCGCGGCCGGCGAGGGCGAGGTGTTTCACCTCAACAAAATCTATGCGCTCACCCTCGCGGAATTGACCGCGTTCGCGCGCACCCAGGGCGTCCGGTTCGACGGCGCGCCCGCCCGGCGTGTGTTGCTGCCGGAGATCTTCAAGTTCGCCGCCGCGACCAAGCGTCCGGTCCGCGACACCGGCTACATCGACCAGAACGACCGCGGCTGCTTCGTCGTCCACGAGCATGTCAACTATCGCCTGTATCCGGAAGATGCGTACCTGCCCGACAGCCTCGTCAAGCGCTACGGTCTCAAGCGCGGCCATCGCGTCGAGGTCGTCATCCAGCCCCCGCTCGAGGGCGAACGCTGCCCGTCCGTCGTCCGCGTCGACCGCGTCATGGGCCTGCCCGCCGACGAGATCGCAAAGGTCGTGCCCTTCGAGGAACTCGTTCCTTACTACCCGCTGAAACGCATTCTGCTCGAGGACGCCGATGTCGTGAAGGACGTCTCGATGCGTTCGGTCGACATCCTCACCCCGATCGGCTTCGGCCAACGCGGCCTGATCGTCGCGCCGCCGCGCACCGGCAAGACCGTCCTGCTGCAGAACATCGCCAATTCGATCTCCGCCAACAGCCCCGAGGTTAAACTTATTCTGCTGCTGATCGACGAGCGGCCCGAGGAAGTGACCGATTTCAAACGGCACACGAAAGGCGAAGTCGTTTCCTCGACCTTCGACGAAACGCCGGAAAGCCACGTGCACTGCGCCGAGATGGTGATCGAGATTTGCCGGCGCCGCGTCGAGCAGGGCGAACACGTCGTCATTCTGCTCGATTCCATCACGCGCCTGGCCCGCGCCTACAACGCCCTCACCGGCAACGGCGGCAAGACGATGTCCGGCGGCCTCGAATCCAACGCGCTCCAGAAGCCGAAACGCTTCTTCGGCTCCGCCCGCAACATCGAGGGCGGCGGCAGCCTCACGATCATCGCCAGCGCGCTGATCGACACCGGCAGCCGCATGGACGAAATCATTTTCGAGGAATTCAAGGGCACCGGCAACAGCGAGCTCCACCTCGACCGCGGCCTCGTCGAGCGCCGCATTTTCCCCGCGATCAACATCGACCGCTCCGGCACCCGCCGCGAGGAACTGCTCTATCATCCCGACGAGCTCCAGCGTATCTTCGCGCTGCGCCGCGCCATGCAGGGCCTCGGTCCGATCGAGTCGATGGAGATGCTCATCACGCGCCTCAAGAAGACGAAGTCCAACGCCGAGTTCCTCCTCAGCCTCGCCCCCAAGTAATCGCGTCCGCCGCCGATGTCCCCCGGTACCCCGCCGTCTTCCGCCACTGCCGCCGACGATTTCGTGATCCAGCTCGCGCTGGACCGGGGGCTCCTGCACCCGACGCAGGTCGACGCCGCCCGCGCCCTGGTCGCCGCCCACCGGGGCGACGCCGCGGGCGCCCCCCGGTTGTTCGAGACCCTCATCGGCCAAGGCATTCTTGATCCGCGGCGGGTGGCGGAATTGCTCGCGACGGAATTCGGCATGCCGATGGCGCCGGACCTCACGAACCTGCGCATCAGCAACGATACCCTCGAACTCGTGCCGCGGGCCGTGGCCGCCCGGCATCGCCTGATTCCGATTTCCCGCGACGGCGCCAAGCTCCGCGTCGCCATCTGCGATCCGCTCGATACCGACGGCATCGACGCTCTCGGCTACCTCGTGAAAATGCCCATCGAGACGGTCGTCACGACGCCCGAGGAAATCCGCCTCGGCATCGATCGCTTCTACGGCAAGGACGCGAACTCGATCGACGCCCTGCTCAATCATTTGTCGTCGGACGATCCCGCCGCGGAAGCGTCGGCCGTGCCCGCCGAACCCGACGGTACCGCCGCCCCGGCCAACCCCGAAGCCGATGCCCCGATCGTCAAACTCGTCCACCAGATCATCATCGAGGCGATCCAACGCCGGGCGTCCGACATCCACATCGAGCCTTTGGAAAAACGCTTCCGGGTCCGCTACCGCATCGACGGCGTTTTGATCGAAGTCGAGAACCCGCCGAAGCGCCTCCAGCTCTCGATTATCTCGCGCCTGAAGATCATGGCGAACATCAGCATCGCCGAGAAACGCATCCCGCAGGACGGACGCATCCAGATCGGCGTTGGCGGCAAGCAGCTCGACCTCCGTGTTTCCTCTCTGCCCACCGTGCATGGCGAGAGCATCGTGATGCGTATTCTCGACAAGGAAGGCCTCACCCTCGGCCTGCCCGAGCTCGGGTTCCTCACCGACGACGCCGCCACCTTCGAGAAACTGATTTCTTTGCCCGACGGCATTCTGCTCGTCACCGGCCCGACCGGTTCCGGCAAGACCACGACGCTCTACGGCTGCCTCCACTTCATCAACAAGCCGGACCGCAAGATCATCACCGTCGAGGATCCCGTCGAGTATCAGCTCAACGGCATCAACCAGGTGCCCGTGCGCCACGACGTGGGCATGACGTTTGCCTCCGCGCTCCGCGCCATGCTCCGCCAGGCGCCGAACATCGTCATGGTCGGTGAAATCCGCGACCTCGAGACTGCCGAGATCGCGATCAACGCTTCGCTCACCGGCCACATGGTGTTCTCGACGCTCCACACCAACGACGCTCCCGGCGCGATCACCCGCCTCATCGACATCGGCGTGAAGCCGTTCCTCGTTTCCACCTCGCTCCGCGCCGTCATGGCCCAGCGCCTCGTCCGCAAGATCTGTCGCCACTGCAAGCGCCCCTACACGCCGGACCCGAAGGAAGTGCGTTCCCTCAACATCAATCCCGCCCAGGCCGAACACGCTAACTTCGCCCGCGGCGACGGCTGCGCCGATTGCAACGCGACCGGCTACCGCGGCCGCATGGGCATTTTCGAGATCTTCGTCGTCAACGAGGAGATCCAGAAAATGATCTACGAACACGTCGGCACCGCCCGGCTCCGCGAGCGCGCCCGCGCCCTCGGCATGCGCACCATGCGCGAGGACGGCGCCCGCAAGGTCACCGCCGGCCTCACCACCATCGAGGAAGTCGTTTCCATCACCGTCGGCGACGCGATCTGACCCGCGTTCCCGCCCCAACCTCCGCGCCCCGCACCCATGAGCTACGAAATGAACGACCTGCTCGACCTGATGGTCGACCAAGGCGCCTCGGACCTTCACCTCCAGGTCGGCCAGCCGCCGACGATCCGTCTCAGCGGCAGCATGACGCCGATCGACGGCCCGGCCCTCACGCCGCTCGATACCGAGAAACTGATGCTGTCGATCACCCCCGATTCGCACGTCAGCAACGTGAAGCTCAACGGCGGCGCCGACTTCGGTTTCGCCTTCGGCGAGAAAGCCCGCTTCCGCGTTTCCGTCCTCAAGTCCAAGACCAACTACGGCCTGGTCCTCCGGCAGATTCCCTACAAAATGTTCGGCCTGCGCGATATCGGCCTGCCGGACAAAATCCGCGAACTGCTGTACCGTCCCCGCGGCCTCATTCTCGTCACCGGCCCGACCGGTTCCGGCAAGTCCACCACGCTCGCGTCGATGGTGAACTACATCAACGAAACCCGCGACGGCCATATCATCACGATCGAGGACCCGATCGAGTATTACCACGGCCACAAGCGCTGCGTCGTCACGCAACGCGAGGTGCACGTCGATGTGCCGAGTTTCTCGGAGGCGATCCGCCGCGCCTTGCGCCAGGATCCCGATGTCATTCTCGTCGGCGAAATGCGCGACCTCGAGACGATCGAGGCCGCGATCAGCGCCGCCGAAACCGGCCACTTGGTCTTCGGCACCCTGCACACCAACAGCGCGGCCAAGACCGTCGACCGCATCGTCGACGCGTTTCCCGCCAACATGAAGGACATGATCCGCACCCAGCTCGCGTCCTCGCTCGTCGCCGTCATTTCCCAGGTGCTCTGCAAGAAGATCGGCGGCGGCCGCATCGCCGGCTACGAAATCATGGTCAACACGACCTCGATCGGCTCCCTGATCCGCGAAAACAAAACCTTCCGCATTTCCTCCGACATCCAGACCGGCGCCAACCTCGGCATGATCACGATGGACACCCATCTCACCAGTCTGGTGAACCGGGAACTGGTTTCGCCCGACGAGGCGCTCGAGAAAGCGCAGGACCCGAATTTGATGCGGGAAAAATTCCTCCAGATGGGCATGAAGCTCCGCGAAGTCTGATCCGTCCCGCGCCGCGTTCCTCCGTTTTTCCACCCCGCCCATGTTCGCCAGCCACAGCTCGGCCATCTACGAGTTCCTGAAGGAGCACCGCATCGTCGCGATCGCCCAACTCGACGAACTCAACGAGGAGCACAAGGCGACGGGAAAATCCCTCGCCGACCTCGTCGTCGACCTCGGGATCATTGAAAAAGAGGATTTGCTCCGGCGCATCGCCGACCATCTCGGCTACGACTACCTCGCGGAATTGCCCGTGCAGTTCGCCGGCGAAGCCATCGCGGCCGTCAACGGCAAGCTCGCCCGCGACTACGGCGTCATGCCGCTCCAGGCCGACGACCAGAACATCGACCTGCTCGTCACCGACCCGTTTAACACGCAGGCGGTCGACGACCTGACCTTCGCCTTGGACCGGAACCTGCGGCTTTATTTCGCCGATCCCGACAAGGTCGAGGTCCAGATCAAGCAGCACTACGGCGAGGACGAGGAAAGCATCGACGACCTGCTGCAGGAAATCAGTACCGGGAAAATCGATACCGGCGCCGCCAACGCCCCCGGCCGCGAGCTTTCGGAGCGCGACATCGAGTCGATGGCCGAGCAGACGCCGATCATCAAGTTCGTCAACTTGGTCGTCGGCCAGGCCATCCGCGACAAGGCGAGCGACATCCACTTCGAGCCCTTCGAACACGAATTCAAGATCCGGTACCGCATCGACGGCGCGCTCTACGAGATGGCGCCGCCGCCCAAGCAACTCGCGCTGCCGATCATCTCCCGCGTCAAAGTCCTCGCCAGCCTCAACATCGCCGAGCGCCGCATCCCGCAGGACGGCCGCATCAAGATCACCATCGGCGGCCGGCAGGTCGACCTGCGCGTGTCGACGCTGCCGACCCAGTTCGGCGAGAGCGTCGTGCTCCGCGTGCTCGACCAATCCGCCGTCCGTCTCGACATGACCCAGCTCGGCATGCCGGAGGATGTGTTCACCGGCATGCAGGACGTGCTCAAACGGCCGAACGGCATCTTCATCGTCACCGGCCCCACCGGCTCCGGCAAGACGACGACCCTCTACAGCGGCCTGCGCGTCATCAACACCATCGACCTCAAACTGCTGACCGCCGAAGACCCGGTGGAGTACGAGATCGAAGGCATCATGCAGGTCCCGGTAAACCCGTTGGTCGGCCTCACGTTCGCCTCGGCGCTGCGTTCGTTTCTCCGTCAGGACCCGGACGTCATTATGGTCGGCGAAATCCGCGACCTCGAGACCGCGCAGATCGCCATCCAGGCCTCGCTCACCGGCCATCTCGTGCTGTCGACGCTGCACACCAACGATTCCGCCGGCGCCGTCACCCGCCTCGTCGACATGGGCGTGGAGCCCTTCCTCATCGCCTCGTCGGTCGAGGCCGTCCTCGCGCAACGGCTCGTGCGCCGCGTGTGCGTGCAGTGCAAGACGTCCTACCTGCCGCCGGCCGAGCTCCTTTCGCAAGTCGGCATCTCCCGCGAGAATGTCGGCAACCGCCAATTCTTCTTTGGCAAGGGCTGCCCGACGTGCAGCCAGTCCGGCTACAAGGGTCGCCTTGGCATCTACGAATGGCTGCGGCTTTCCGAGGCGGTGCGCGATCTCGTCACGCAGCGCGCTCCGACCTTGGTGATCCGGCAAAAGGCGATCGAGCAGGGCATGCGCACATTGCGCGACGACGGCATGCGCGCGATCTTCGACGGCAACACCTCGATCGAGGAAGTGATCAAGTACACCTGACGCCCATGGCCAAACTCGCGGTCAAGTCCGCCCCTGCAGCGCCGGCTCCGGCCACCTTCGCCGCCAAGGCGGCCGGCAAGCCCAACTCCCTCACGTTTCCGACCGGCGGGCCGGCGGCCAAGAAACGCCGCCGCACCTTCCGCCGCCCGATCAACACCAAGGGTCTCGCGGTCTTCACGCGCCAGCTCGCGACCTTGGTGAAAGCCGGCATGCCGATTTTGCGCAGCCTCGAGGTGCTCGCGCGCCAGGAAAAACGCCCGGCCTTCCGCGAGGTCGTGGAAAGCATCGCCGATACCATCCGCTCCGGCGGCAATTTCTCCGACGGTCTCGCGGCCAATCCGCAGGTCTTCGACCGGCTTTATATCAACATGGTCAAGGCGGGCGAGGCCGGCGGCGTGCTCGATACCGTGCTCGACCGGCTTTCCCTCTTCATGGAGAAGGCGCAGAAAATCGCCGGCAAGGTGAAGGCCGCGATGATCTATCCGGTCATCATCGTGATGGTCGCGGTGATCATCGTCTCGATCCTCATGGTCGTCGTGGTGCCGAAGTTCGAGGACATCTTCTCCGGTTTGCTGAAGGGCCAGGCGCTGCCGGTGCTCACCCAGGCGCTGCTCACGGTTTCGAACTTCATGAAGGCGCACTACCTGCTCGCGATCGGCGGCACGATCGCGGCTTGGTTCGGCTTCAAGGTCTTCGCCCGGACGGCGTTCGGCCGGAAGATCATCGACTGGCTGCTGATCCACAGCCCCGTCATGGGCGACCTTTTCCTGAAGGCGGCGATCGCCCGCTTCACCCGCACTTTCGGCACCTTGCTCGCGAGCGGCGTGCCGATTTTGCAGGCTCTCACCATCACGCGCGACACCAGCGGCAACGTCCACATCGCGAATGCGATCAACATCGTGCACGACCGCGTCAAAGAGGGCGACAGCGTGGCCAAGCCCCTCGAATCGACGCACATTTTCCCCGGCATGGTCACGAGTATGATCGAGGTCGGCGAGGAAACCGGCGCGCTGCCGGACATGCTCGCCCGCATCGCCGACACCTACGACGAGGAAGTCGACAACGCCGTCGCCGGTCTGACCTCCGTCATCGAACCGATCATGATCGTGTTCATGGCGGTCATGGTCGGCACCATCGTCATCGCGCTCTTCCTGCCGCTCGTCAGCATCATCGAAAACCTCACCTGAGGCGGGGCCGGATTTGCGTTCGACGCCGGCCGGACCTTGGGGCAATCGGATCGGCATGCGCTTTCCCCTTCGCCCCTTCGTCATGCTGTCGCTGCTGCCCACGCTGGCTCTCGCCGAGTGGAAAATTTCCACCTTTGCCGGCACCGGGGTGCAGGGACACAGCGGCGACGGCGGGCCCGCCACGGCCGCGCAGATCAACGATCCCTTCGGCGTGATCCGCGGCCCGGACGGCGCGATCTGGTTTTGCGAATACACCGGGCAACGGATCCGCCGCGTCGCGCCCGACGGCACGATGTCGACGGTGGCCGGCACCGGCGCGATCGGCTATGCCGGCGACGGCGGTCCGGCCAAGGCGGCGACCTTCAACAAACCGCACGAGATCCGCTTCGACCGGAACGGCCATTTGTACATCGCGGATATGTTGAATCACGCGATCCGCCGGATCGATGCGCGAACCGGCGTGATCTCGACGATCGCCGGCAACGGGCAGAAGGGGTACGCCGGGGACGGCGGTCCGGCGGCCGCGGCGCAGTTGAACCAGCCTCACAGCATCCAATTCGGGCCGGACGGCTCGCTTTATATTTGCGACATCGGCAACCACGTCGTCCGCCGTATCGATCCGGCCACCGGCGTGATCTCGACCTTTGCCGGCACCGGCAAACCGGGACCGACCCCCGACGGCTCGCCCATCGCGGGCACGCCGTTGCGCGGTCCGCGTTCGTTGGATTTCGACGCCAAGGGCGATCTCTGGCTCGCGACGCGCGAGGGCAACCAGGTCTTCCGCTTCGATCTGAAATCCGGAAAAATCCATCACGTCGCCGGGACCGGCGCGAAGGGCTTCACCGGCAACGGCGGCCCGGCGAAAGCCGCGACGCTCAGCGGACCCAAGGGCATCGCGATTGACCAAGCCGGCAACGTCTGGCTCGCGGATACGGAAAGCCATTCGGTGCGGATGATCGCGGCGCAAACCGGCATGCTCGAGTTGATCGCCGGAACCGGCGCCAAGGGCAACGGCCCGGACGGCGATCCGCTGCAGTGCGCGATGGCGCGGCTGCACGGCGTGTATGTCGATGCCGACGGCTCCGTGTTTATCGGCGACAGCGAGGCGCACCGGATCCGCGTGCTGCGGCGTAAGTGAGCGCGGCCGCGACCGAAGTCGGGAAATAAAAAGGCCGACCCGTAGGGGTCGGCCTTGTGGATAGCGGAGGGGAGGCGGGGATCAGTTGCTGCCGGCGAGCGCGGGCTTGCGGGATTTGCTCTCCACGAATTCGCGGATGACGGCCATGCGTTCGCGGGCGCGTTTCTCGTCTTCGATCTCCTCGAGGGTGCGGACGGATTCGTTCGCCGCCATCGCCTTCCGCATCTTGGAGAGCGCGAGATATTCGAGCTGACGGATGCGTTCGCGGGTGACGTTGAAGCGGCGGCCGACTTCCTCGAGCGTGAGTTCGTCGCGGCCCTCGAGCCCGAAGCGCAGCTTGATGATTTCGGCTTCCCGCTTGTCGAGGGAGTTGACCATCGCGCTGAGGTCGCTGTTGAGGTTCTTCTCGCGCAGGCCCTCGTAGGGACTGACGGCGTTTTCGTCGCCGACGATTTCCCCGAAGGTGGAGGAGTCGCCGTCTTCGCCGACGGGAGCGTCGAGCGACGCGGGCCGCACGCTGACCGATTTCAGATGCGCGACCTTGGAAGTCGGAATCTGGAGCTCGATCGCCAATTCCTCATCCGTCGGCTCGCGGCCGAGTTGTTCGGTGAGCTGCATCGCGGTGCGCCGCATCTTCGAGATCTTGTCCACGAGATGGACGGGCAGGCGGATGGTTTTGCTCTGGTTCGCGAGCGCACGCTTGATCGACTGTTTGATCCACCAGGCGGCGTAGGTGGAGAGCTTGCCGCCCTTGCGGGGATCGAAACGTTCGACCGCTTTAATGAGGCCGATATTGCCTTCGCTGATGAGGTCGAGGAGCGGCAAACCGAAGTCTTTATAATCCATCGCGATTTTTACCACGAGCCGAAGGTTGGCTTGGATCATGTGGTCGCGCGCCGCCTTGTCGCCCCGGCGGATGCGACGGGCGAGAGTGATTTCTTCCTCGATGGTCAGGAGCGCGGTCTTGCCGATCTCCTGGAGGTAGAGTTGGAGGTTGCTCCGCTCGCCGTGCGCAATCGGCTCCGCGGCAGGGGTTTCCGACTTCTCAAGAAACGACGGAGGAGTGTCGAGCGGGGCGGAATTAAGCGGGGCGGCGACGGGAGCTGCGCTATCGTCGGCGTTGCGGGAGGGGCGGAGCGACTTTGATTTGGCAGGCATGTGATGGGTTCTCGTTTCGCGTTAGAGAAGGGAGTGACGCACTTGTTCCCGAGCTGAGCGGGAACTGTTCCACATGCAGATACGCGCGTCTCCGAGGGAGAGATGCATTCGGCCTGGCCGAATCCTGTCCAATTTGTCCCACCGTTGCGCCCGGCGGCGGACAAGTCGTCACGCTGCCGGCCGCACCGTCCGCCGACCGATGGCCGCCGGGATTGCTCCGGCGGGCGAAGCTCAGAGTTGCTCGGCCAACGCCACCGCTTTGAAGAGCGCGGAGGCTTTGCTGACGGTCTCTTGATATTCGGAAGCGGGCACGGAATCGGCGACGACGCCGGCGCCGGCCTGGATGTGGATCATGCCGTCTTTGATGAGGGCTGTGCGCAGCATGATGCACGTATCCATATTGCCGTCGTAGCCGATATAGCCGAGCGCGCCGGCGTAGATGCCGCGCTGCGACGGTTCGTACTGCGCGATGATCTGCATCGCGCGGATCTTGGGCGCGCCGGTCACGGTGCCGGCCGGGAAGGTCGCGCGCATCAGGTCGTAGGCGGTCTTATCCGGGGCGATACGGCCTTCGACCTGGGAGACGATGTGCATCACGTGCGAGTAGCGCTCGATGATCATCATCTCCGGCACGGTCACGCTGCCGAAGGCGCAGACGCGCCCGATGTCGTTGCGCGCGAGGTCGACGAGCATCAGGTGCTCGGCGCGTTCCTTTTCGTCGGCCAGGAGGTCCTGGGCGAGGGCGGCGTCCTCGGCCTCGTTCAGGCCGCGCTTGCGGGTGCCGGCGATCGGCCGGATGACGACGCGCCCGTCGGTGAGGCGGACGTGGACTTCGGGCGAGGCGCCGACGATGGAGAAATCGCCGGCCTCGAGGATGAACATGTAGGGCGACGGATTGACCGTGCGGAGCGCGCGGTAGAGTTCGAGCGGCGTCTTGGCGAACGGCCGGGAGAAGCGCTGCGAGGGCACGAACTGGATGATGTCGCCGGAACGGATGAATTCCTTGCCCTCTTCGACGGCGCGCTCGAAGCCGGCGCGGGTGAAGTTGCCGGGCGGCACCGTGATGCCGTCGACCTGCGCCAACGGGGCGGGCGGCAGCGATTGCGGCACGCGGAGCAGGGCGTGGATCGTTTGCAATTCCGCCACCGCGGCGTCGTAGGCGGCGCCGGCGTCGGCCCCGACATGGGCGTTGACGGAAAGGCGCAGGGTTTGCTTCGCCCGATCGAAGATCAGGAGCGAATCCGACAGCATGAAGTAGAGGATCGGCGTGCCGGAGGGATGGGCGGCCGGAGCCGGCACGCTCGGCTCGATCCGCGTCATGTATTCATACGCGATGAAGCCGACGGCACCGCCGGTGAAACGGGGCATGCCGGGCAAGGGGACCGGTTTGAAGTCGCGCATTTCGGCTTCGATCAGCGTCAGAGGATCCGGCGGTGTCGGGACCTTGCGGGTGGTTTGGCCGGGAACGCGGATCTCGGTTTCGACCGGGCCGCAGGCGAAGATCTTGCGGGGACGGCAACCGATGAAGCTGTAGCGCGAGAGCTGTTCGCCGCCGGCGACGGACTCGAGGAGGTAGGACGGACCGGCGGCTTTGAGTTTCGCGTAGGCGGAAACGGGCGTCTCGAAGTCGGCCAGCAGGTCGGTGTACACCGGGACGACGTTGCCTTGGGCGGCGAAGGTCTGGAACGCGGCGCGGGTCGGGTGGATGGTCATCGGCGAGCCCGGTTTAATGCGATGCGGCCGGAGGTGCCGCAAGGCCAATGACTGCAACTGTACGGGGTGCGGAAAACGTCCGCTGCGAGGCCGAACTCAGCGGGGGCGGGGCGCGGCGCGGCCGCTGGGTTTGGCGGGGGCGTAGGCGGGATTGGGAATCGGGAATTTGGCCCCGACGTCGCGCAGCCAAGTTTGCAATTCGGCGCGCAGACCGGCGACGCGGGTGGCTTCGGCGGCGGCGAGATCGCGGGTTTCGCCGGGATCGCGGACGACGTCGAAGAGTTCGATCCGGTCGCCCTCGAACCAGTGGATGAGTTTCCACGGACCGCGCCGGATGGCGGCGGCGGGAGCGCCGCCTTGGTTGCCGTAGTGCGGATAGTGCCAGAAAAGCGCGCGATCGGGAGCGGCGCCGTTTTTCAGGATCGGCGTGAGGTCGACGCCGTCGAGCACTTGGCCGCGCGCGGGCTTCGCCCCGGCGGCCGCCAGCAACGTCGGGAAGAAATCGGGACTGCTCACCGGCACGGAGATTTCGGAACCGGCCGCGGCAACGCCGGGCCAGCGCACGATCAACGGCTCGCGGATGCCGCCTTCGTACATCCAGCCCTTGCCGGCGCGGAAGGGCAAATTCGAGGTCGGCCAGCCTTCGCTGGTGGAAAGACCGCCGTTGTCGCTGGTGAAAATGACGATCGTGTTGTCCGCCAAGCCGGCTGCGTCGAGCGCGGCAAGCACCTTGCCGACGGCGAGGTCCATCGCTTCGACCATGCCGGCGTACACGGCGTGTTCCTGCACGAGACGGACATCGCGTTCGCCTTCGCGGCCCCAGGCGGCGCTGAGGCCGAGGCGTTCGCGTTTCGCCTCGTACTTTTTGCGCAGATCCTCGCGGGCCATGAGCGGGGTGTGGACGGAGTAGAACGGGAAATAGGCGAAGAACGGGCGGTCTTTGTTCTTCCGGATAAACGCCGCTGTTTCGGAAGCGAGACGGTCGGGCAGATGTTCGCCCTCGGGGCCGTCGGTGAGCCGCGGATTGCCATAGGGGGAAAAGTATTTCTTTCCGCCGTAAGGTCCGCCGCGGTCGATCCCGCCTTGATTGATGTCGAAGCCTTGGTTTTCCGGCCAGAATCCTTCCGGCCCGAGGTGCCATTTGCCCGCGAAGTAGGTGGCGTAGCCGGCGGCCTTGAGCGATTTCGCGAGCGTCGGCGCATCGAGCGCGAGGCGGTCGGTGTAAGGCGCGGGCAGGAGCGGGGTGTTCCGTTTCCAGGCGGCCGGAGTGGCCGGGGCGCCGATGTAGTCGGTGATGCCGGTGCGCTGCGGCCATTGGCCGGTGAGAATGCTGGCGCGGGTCGGCGAACAGACGGGGCAGGCGGCGTAGGCGTCGGTGAACTTCGCACCCTGCCGCGCGAGCCGGTCGAGGTTCGGCGTTTCGTGAAACGTGCTGCCGTAGGCGCCGAGATCGCGCTGGCCGAGGTCGTCGGCGAGGAAGAAAACGATATTGGGCGGACGGCCGGCGGCGCAGGCGGCGGACAGGATGAGCAACGCGGCGAAACGAAGGAGCGGGGATCGGATCATGGCGGGGCGGGGTGGCCGTCAAACAGGCGGATACGCGGCGCCAACGCGAGCTCCGAGCGGCGCGGATTGACAGTGCGTGCCGGGGTTTTCACGGTCGAGTAACCCCATGGTTACCATCGCGGAAAGAAGCGGCCCGGCGGTTCGGCCGGCGGCGCGCGGTGGATCAGGGAACCAGTTTCCATGAAAAACTACAACGTCGGCATCATCGGTTACGGTTGGGTCAGCACCGCGCACATCCAGGCCATCAACGCGACGGCGCACGCGCAGGTCACGGCGGTGTACTCGTCGCGGCCGCAGGATGCGGCGGCGCTCAGCGCCCGGCACGGCAGCCCGATCCAGACGTTCACCGACCTTGCGGCCATGCTGCGGCGACCCGACCTCCACGCGGTGGCGATCTGCAGCTATCCGCACCAGCACGCGGACCATATCATCGCGGCGGCGCAGGCCGGCAAACACCTGATCATCGAGAAGCCGATCACCTTGACGGCCGAAGACGCGACCCGCGTGGCGGCGGCCGTGAAAGCGGCGGGCGTGAAGACCTGCGTCTGCTTCGAATGCCGGTTCTCGAGCCAATTCCAGGCGACCAAGGCCGTCATCGACGCGGGACTGCTCGGCGCGATCCACTACGGCGAAGTCGACTATTACCACGGCATCGGTCCTTGGTACGGCCAGTTCCGTTGGAACACGGGCAAGAAGGACGGCGGCAGCAGCCTGCTGTCGGCGGGCTGCCATGCGCTCGATGCCTTGCTGCTGTGCATGGGAGGCAACGTGGAGGCCGTGACGAGCTACGCGACGCGTTCGCAAAACACGGTGTTCAAGCAGTACGAGTACGCGACGACGTCGGTCACGATTTTGCGTTTCGCCGACGGCCGCGTGGGCAAGGTCGCCTCCGTGATCGACTGCCTGCAGCCCTACTATTTCCACACCCATCTGGTGGGCAGCGAGGGCTCGCTCCTCGACAACAAATTCCACTCCCAGAAACTCGCGACGAACAAGCACGCGTGGAGCGGCCTGGCGATGAAGTTGCTGGATTCCGGCGATGTGTCGGACCACCCGTACCAGACGCAGTTCGAGGCGTTCTTCGCGGCGCTGCAGCGCGGGGAAGAGATGCCGTTGACCAATCTGGAAGAAAGCCTGCGTTCGCACCGCGTCGTGCTGGCGGCGGACCGCTCGGCCGAACTCGGGCGCGAAGTGAAGCTCGCCGAGCTCGCATGACGGCCCCGGCGGCACTGGCGATCGCGGCGCATCCCGACGACATCGAGTTCATGATGGCGGGCACGCTGCTGCGACTGAAGGCGGCGGGCTGGGCCATCCATTGCTGCAACGTCGCAAGCGGATCCTGCGGCAGCATGACGCTGACGGCCGCGCAGGCGCGGCGCGTGCGGCGCCGGGAAGCGCAGGAGGCGGCGCGCCGGCTCGGCGCGGTGTGGCATCCCGGCTTCGGCGACGACCTGGAGATTGTTTACGAAACGAAATTGCTGCGGCGCGTGGCCGCGCTGGTCCGCAACGTGCGGCCGACGATCGTCCTGACGCATTCGCCGGAGGACTACATGGAAGACCACATGGCCACGGCCCGGCTCGCGGTGACGGCGACGTTTGCCCGCGGGATGCCGAACTTCAGGACCGAGCCGCGCCGGCCGGCGGCGGGCGGCGACGCCACCGTGTATCATGCGCAGCCCCACGGACTGAAGGACGGATTGGGCCGGGCGGTGGCGGCGGAGGCGTTTGTCGATGTGACCGAAGTGCAGCCGACGAAGCGCGCGGCCCTCGCGGCGCACGCCAGCCAGCATGCCTGGCTCGACGAAACGCAGGGCATGAGTTCCTACCTCGAGGCGATGGAGGAGACGGCGCGCGCGGTGGGCCGCAGTTCGGGCAAGTTCCGGCTCGCGGAAGGTTGGCGCCGGCACAATCCCCTTGGTTTCTGCGCCGAGACGGCCGATCCCTTGCGCGATGCGCTCGGAAAATACTGGCGCCGCAACCCGAGCTACCGCTGAAGGTCGGCCCCAAAAAATCTATGCCCCGCAAAATCAGCTCCATTGCTCCCGACTGGTGGGATTACACGACCCTTGACGCCGAAATCATCCGGGCGGCCGCGGCGCTGACGCCGGCCCGGATCGCGCAACTTTCACGGCCCGGATTCCGGGTCGTGATGTACGACACGCTGGAGGATTTCTATCTCGCCGAAGCGCTGGAATACATCACCGCCTGGCGGCAAGCGACGGCGGACAACCCCGTCGGCATCTGCGGCCCGATCGGACCGACGGAGCAGCTGCCGCTGGTGGCGCGGCTGGTGAACGAACTGGGCCTCGGGCTGCGGCACGCCCATTTCTGGGGCATGGACGAGTGGTACCAGGACGGGCGCGAAGTGCCGGCGACGCACCCGCTCTCGTTCGAACGGGCGGACCGCGAACTTTGTTTTTCCCGGATCCGGCCGGAGCTGGCGATGCCGGAGGCGAACCTGCATTTCCCGAAGGCGGACACGGCGGCGTATCAAAAGAGCTGGGACGGCGTCCGCTGCGCCGTGATGCAGGGCGGGCAGGGCGAGACCAAGCACTGGGCCTTCAACGATCCGCCGCGCCGCACGGGCGCGCACCGGGACGCGCCGCCGACGCCGGCCGAGTACCGCGCCCTCGGCACACGCCGGGTGGATTTGCACCCGATCACGCTGGCGCAGAACGCGCGCACCTCCGGCGGCGGCAACATCGCGTTGGTGCCGACGGAGGCGCTGACGGTGGGGCCGCGCGAGACGTGGCGGGCCGAGAAAGTCTCGATCTGGCAGGCGGGTTTCCACGACAACCCGTTCGGCCAGCGGCTGAGCGCCTTCATGATTTCGGAACGCCTCGTCGACACGGCGGTGCCGATGTCGCTGTTGGCCGACCACCCGAACGTGCAGTTCAACTATTACCGCCCGGGGCTCGGCACCTGCGAAATCGAGATGCACTGAGCCGGGAGATAGGAGTTGGGAGATGAGAGATTTCTTAAGGGTTTAGAGACCGGGCCCGGTGTGGTCAGCGGGCGCGGACTTCGCCGACCAAGCGGTGGACGCTGGCGGCGATCGTATCCTCGACATCGTCGGCCCACGTGTGGGCGGGTTGGCCGTAGACGTACATGGAGGTGTTGCCCTCGTAACCGGGGCGGCCGTTCGTGCGGGGCGGGCGATCCTCGGCGAGCACGCGGGCGGACGGAATGTAGGCCATGACGTCGTTGGCGTAGCCGGCGACCCAGGTCGACGGACCAAATTCTTTTTTGAAACGGAGCGCGTAGTCGACGACGACTTCGCCGCCGAGGGCGATCCAGAGCCGGTCTTCGCCGAGCCGCCAGACTTGCACCGGGTATTGGTAAGACCGCGGCAGGGTTTTCCCGGCCTGCAGTTCCGCCTTCAGGCGCCCGGCCCAGCGGGTGAGGGTCGTCGGCGGGCCTTGGGCCAGCTTGGCCAGTTCGTCCGGCGTGGGCGTGGGGCCGAACTTCAAGGTGGCGAACGTGTGTGCCGTGCGCAGCCGCGGCGGGAGGGGCGCCGGGGCGCGGAGGAGCACTTCCTCGACGGCGGCGGCGAGCATATTGCCGTAGCGTTCCGCTTGATGGACCTCGCGGCGGGGCAGGGGGTTTTGGTCGGCGCCGCAGCCGGAATAGAACATCGCGGTGACGCCCGGATGGCTGCGTTGCAGGGCGATCTGCGCGAAACCCGCATAGTCGCCCGCCCATTGGTAGAAGCTGAGCGTGGTGTTGTGGCAGGCGTAGCCGAAGACGACGGCTTTGAGCGCGCCGTCGGGGGAGGAAACCGCGAGGACCGGCACCGAGTGATCGACGGGGCCGGCCAGCGCGCGGTCGCGGCGAAGTTCGGGTACCTTGGCCTCGGGATTGTTGCGGCGGTTGACGGCGAAGCCGGTTTCGCCCTGCCCGGCGGCAAGTTGCGCCGGCGCCAAGGCGGCAAAAGCGCGGCCGACCGTGGCGACCAGGGCGGCCTCGAGCTCGTTGGAATAGGTTTCGATGACGGGTTTCTGCGTTTCGGGCAAAGGGTAGGCGTCGTAGAGGGCGCCGCGGAGCACGGGCGTGCAGTGCGAGTGGGACGCGTGCAGCATGATCTGGTCGCGGCCGAGATTGTGGCGCTGTTTCAATTCGGCGCACACGCGGTCGTAGATCGTCTGCGGGATGCCGAGCAGGTCGCTGGTGACGACGACAGCGCGGTGGCCGGCGGCGTCCTCGAGCGCGAGCACCTTGATGAAGAGCGGATGCAGCGTGCCCTCCGCGGGCCGGTTGCGGCTGCCGTATCCGGACATCCACTGCGCGGCTTGCGGCGTGATGTCGGCGGTGGCGAGTCCGGCCTTCCAGCCCGGGGTCGCCGGAGCGGCGCGGCCGGCGGACAGCAACGCAGCCAAAACAACGAGACGGGTGAAAAGGCGGAGCGGCATGGGGCGAGGGGATCAGCGTTTGAGCGGGTGGAGTTCGATCCGGCGGAAATAGATTTCCGCGCCTTCGGATTGGAAGAGCAGCCGGCCCGAGGTCAGCGAGCTTTCGGAGGCTTCGAGGACTTTCACGCCGTTGAGAAAGTAGACGAGGTTGCCGCCATCGCAGACGGCTTCGATGCGGTTCCATTCGCCGACCGGACGCTCGACCTCCTTGGGCCCGCGGAAGTCGAGCACGTCTTTCCAACCGAGATCGCGGTGCTGCCAATCGATCCGGCCTTTGGTAAACTCCTTCGGCGTGCCGGCGGGATCCCAATTCTTGCCGTTGGCGGCGACGCGGGCGACCACGCGGTCGGCGAGCGGTTGGTCGGAACCGCGCACGTAGCCGTTGAGCACGAGAAGATCGCCGGTGCCGCCCTCGATGATTTGGTATTCGAGGGAGCGCATCCACGGGGACTTGAAATCCTTGGCGTAGCCGCCGTCCTCGCCTTGGCCGTGCAGCAAAATGCCGGAATCGCGGGCGCGGTCGGCGCGGGGAATCCAGGTTCCAGGCCCCCAGCGGAATTCCGCGACGAGCCGGTAATTGGTGTAGTTTTCTTTCGTGACGATGCCGCCCCAGTGGCGGCCGCTGATGCGGATCGCGGGCGCACCGTCGATCCGGTCGACGACGCTGAACACCCGGTCCGGATCTTCGCGGCCGAATTTCGGCAGCCAGGTATAGAAGGCGGACAAGTCCTTGCGGGTCGTGCCGTCGAAAAGCGCGATGACCTGGGACGGAGTCACGGCGGTTTCGGCGGCGGTCGCCGGCAGAAAGGGAAAAACGAGCAGCAGGAAACCGCAGAGCCGCGGCAGCGGGGAGGACATGGGGAAGGGCAAAAGCGGCCCGACACGGGCCGGCACGCGGAAGAAGTTGCGCCGCGCGCGGGGCCTGCTCAAGGCTCTTCGTATGCGCGCAAGTAACCGGTTGGTTCACGCGGTCGCCCTCGCGGTGCTTTGGCCGGCGCCGTTCGCCGGTGCCGCGGCGCCGAAAGCGCCGGACCGGGCGCCGCTGGAACCCGCCGCGGCCCTGGCCGCCTTTCGGCTGGAGCCCGGGTTGCGGATCGAGTTGGTGGCGGCGGAGCCGGACGTGGTCGATCCCGTGGCGTTCGCGTTCGACGAACAGGGCCGCCTCTTCGTGGCCGAGGGGCGCGGCTATCCCGATCCCGTCGAGGGCGGCGGCAAGACCGATCTGGGCCGGATCATCCGGCTGGAGGACCGGGACGGCGACGGCCGGTTCGAGCACCGCACCGTTTTTGCCGACGGCCTCGGCTACATCAACGGCCTCGCCGCGTGGCGGGGCGGATGGTTCGTCACGGCGGCGCCGGATATCCTGTATTTGAAAGACGGGGACGGCGATGGCCGGGCGGACGAACGGCGGACGGTCCTGACCGGCTTCGAGGCGAGCAAGACGGCGCAGTTGCGGGTCAGCCATCCGACGCTCGGGCCCGACGGCCGCATCTATGTGACGAGTGGATTGAACGGCGGGAAGGTGAGCTCGCCGGCGCATCCGGAGCGGCCGGCGACGGTGTTTTCCGCGCGCGACGGGCGCTTCGATCCGGAGACGCTGGTCTTCGAGAACACCGGGGGCCGCGGGCAGTTCGGCCTGGCTTTCGATGCGTTCGGCCGGCGTTTCGTGACGACGAACCGGCATCCGGTGCTGCAAATCATGCTGGAGCCGTGGCACCTGGCGCGGAATCCGCAGTTGGGCTTCAGCGAGACGACGCAGGAAGTCTCGAAAGTGGAAGCGCAGGCGAAGGTCTACCGGTTGAGCGATGCGGCGATTTCGGCGGACTACATTCCGTCGCTCATGGGCACGCCGCATGCGGGGACGTTCACGTCGGCCTGCGGATTGCTCGTCTTTGGCGGCGATGCGCTCGGCGCGGGCTTCGTGGGGAACGCGTTCATCTGCGAACCGGCCCAGAACTTGATCCAGCGCCAGGTTTTCCGGCCGGAGGGAGCGTCTTGGCGGAGCGAGGCGGTGCCGGCGGGGCGGGAATTTCTGGCGACGACGGACGTGTGGTTCCGGCCCGTGTTTCTCGGCGAGGGGCCGGACGGCGCCTTGTATATTGCGGATATGTATCGGAGGGAAATCGACCACCCGAGGTATGTGCCGGAGGAGTCGCGGGGCGGATTGGATTTCGAAAGCGGCAAGGATCGCGGGCGCATTTACCGGATTGTGCGCGAAGGTCCGGCCCGGCGCGCGCCCAAGGCCAAGGCGGCCGTGGAAGAAACGCCGGCGAACCTCGTGGCCGGTTTGGCGGCCCCGGGCCGCTGGTGGCGGGACCGATCGGCGCGCCTGCTGGCGGAGGTGAAAACGCCGTCGGGGACGGACGTAGTGGCGGTTGCACTACGCGCCGCTTTGCCGGAGTCGCGGGCCGCGGCGCTGTGGGTGCTGCGGAATCGGGGCGCGCTGAGCGACGAGCGCCTGCGCGATGCGGCGCGGGATCCGCACGCCGGGGTGCGGGAGCAAGTGCAGCGGCTGCTGGCGGAGTCGGCGGAGGTTTCCGCGGCGGGAGCGGAACTCGCGATCGGCGCCGCGGGCGACGCGGATCCGCACGTGCGGATGGCGGCGGCGCTCGTGCTGGCGAAAGTGCCGGGGGTAGCCGTGGTCCCGGCGCTGGCGGCGATTGCCCGCGTGGACGGAGCCGACCGTTGGGCGCGGGCGGCGGTGCTGTCCGGGATTGGCGGCCGGGAGGACGAATTCCGGCGCGAGATGCTGGCCGGGCGGGAGCGCGGGACGCCGGCGTTTGCGGCGGTGATGGAGCAGCTCGGCCGGATGATCGGAGCGGGCGGCACGGAGGAACGAGGCCGGGAATTTCTGGCGGAGATCCTCGCGGATCGGAGCGGCGAAGCATGGCTTTTGCCGGCGGCGCTCGGGGTGATCGAAGGATCGCGGGGCCGCGCGTTGGGCAAGACTGCCGGCAGTACGGCCGGGGTCGCGGAGCAATGGCCGGCGCTGACGGCGCGGGCGGCGGCTTTGGCCAAAGACTCCGCGGCACCGCTCGCGGCGCGGTTGCCGGCGGTGGCGTTGCTCGGGCATGCGGAGGCGAAGCCGGCGGGGGAGGTGCTGACGGGATTGCTCGATGCCCGCCAGCCGGCCGAGGTGCAATTGCAGGCGGTCAAGGCGCTGGAGCGGCTCGGCGATGCCGGGGCGGCGCGCGGCTTGGTGGCGGCGGAGCGGTGGCGGGGCTACACGCCGCAGGTGCGCGAGGCGGTGCTGGCGGCCGTGACCGGCAAGCCGGCGCTGGTGCCGGTGCTGTTCGATGCGGTCGAGGCGGGCGCGATCGCGCCGACGGAGATTTCCTCCGTGCGCCGCGGCCAATTGCTCAAGCACGCGCAGCCGGCGCTGCGGGCGCGGGCGGCGGCGGCCTTCAAGTCCCTCGAAGGCGGCGACCGGATGGCGGTGTATCGGAGTTTCCGTGACGCCGTGGCCGGACCGGCGGATGCCGAGGCGGGCCGGGCGGCTTTTGCGCGAAGCTGTTCCGCGTGCCATACCTACCGCGGTGCCGGCGGCGGCGTCGGGCCGGATCTGACGGGACTCAAAAACCAACCCGCCGACGCGATTCTGCTGCACGTGCTGGTGCCGAACTACGAAGTGATGCCGAGTTACCAGACCTTGGCGGTGACGACGCGCGATGGCCGGACGGTGAGCGGCTGGCTGGCGGCGGAATCGGAATTCGGTTTGGTGCTGCGCACGGCGGCCGGGGCCGGGGAATCCATCCGCCGCGACGAGATCGCGACCCTGACGGCGACGGGACTGTCGCTGATGCCGGACGGGCTGGAGCAGACCATGACGCGGGCGGAGCTCGCGGGGTTGATCGCCTACCTCAAGAGCAACGACTGAACCTACCGATCTCTTTTCCATGCCGAACCTCACGCTCAACCGATTGACCGGTCGAAATGTCATCCGAGGTTGCTGGCTCGCGCTGGTTGCAACGGCTTGGTTGGCGGCGGCGCCGGCCGGGCCGGTGTTCCGCGCGGGAGCCGACCGCACCGATGTGACGCCGGAACTCGGCGTGGTGATCGTGGGCAATTTCGTGACGCCGGCGTCGACGCATGTCCATGACCCGTTGTATGCGCGCACCTTGGTCCTCGACGACGGCACGACGCGGGTGGCGTTCGTGCTGGTCGACAACGTGGGGCTGCCGCGGTTCGTGTGCGATGCGGCCAAACAGCTTATCCGGGAGAAAACCGGACTCGGGCCGGCGCAGGTGCTCATCGCCTCGACGCACACGCACAGCGCGGGTTCGGCCCGCGACCGCGTCGGCGGGGGGACCGACGAGATCCGCGACGGTTTCGAAGGAGGCGCTCCGGTGCTCGGCCCGTACCAGCAATTTCTCGCGACGCGGATCGCGGACAGCGTGCGCAACGCGATCCAGCGATTGGAACCGGCGAAAATCGGGTGGGGCGCCGGGAGCGAGCCGACCCAGGTGTTCAACCGCCGCTGGCACGTGAAATCGGAGGAACTGCGGCGGAATCCGTTCGGCGGCACGGACGCGGTGCGGATGAATCCGCCGACGGCGAACAAGGACGAGTTGGTCAAGCCGGCGGGACCGACGGATCCGGAGATCGTGTTTCTCTCGGTGCAGGCGCTGAACGGCCGGCCGCTCGCGGTCCTGGCCAACTATTCGCTGCACTATGTCGGCGGCACGATGGCCGGGGCGATATCGGCCGACTATTTCGGCGTTTTCGCGGAACGGCTGCGCGAATTGCTGGGCGGCGACGCCGCTGCGGCGCCTTTCGTGGGCATCATGTCGAACGGCACGAGCGGCGACGTGAACAACATCGATTTTCGCGGCCGCGGCACGCCGGCGGCGCCGTACGAGAAAATGCGGCGCGTCGGCAACGCGGTCGCCGCGGAGGTCTACCGGGCCTACCAGGGCGTCGTGCACGTGCCGTGGGTCAAACTCGAGGCGCGGCTCGAGGAAGTGCGGTTGGCGACGCGGCGGCCGAGCGCGGAGCAGATCGCCTACGCGGAGGCGCGGCTGGCGCCGACGGCGGGCAAGGCATGGCATCCGAATGAAAAACTGTACTCACGGCATGTGCTGCGGGCGGCGGCGGGGCCGGCGGAGGTGAACGTGCCGGTGCAGGCCATCCGCGTCGGCGAGGTCGGTGTGGCGGCGCTGCCGATCGAGACCTTCGCCGAAATCGGGTTGGAGCTGAAGGCGAAGGCTCCGTTGAAGAAGGCGTTTACCATTTCGATCGCCAACGGGGCTTACGGCTACATGCCGACCCCGGCGCAGCATCAGTTGGGTGGATACGAGAGTTGGCTCGGCACCAACCGCGTCGAGCCGGAGGCCTCCGTGAAGCTGACGGCGCGGCTGCTGGCGATGTGGGAGGAAATGAAATGAGCGGGGCGGAACGCGCGGGGCGCGAAACGCGGGCGACGGGGCGGGCGCGATGGGCGGGATTCCTTTTCGTCCTGACGCTGACGGCCGGAGCGGCGGGAGCGGCGGAGATCCGTTTGACGGCGGGAGCGGCCACCGCGGACATCACGCCGGATCCGGGCCTGCCCAACTGGACCGTGCCGCGGCCCTACGGCGAAGTGCACGATCCGCTGTACGTGCGGGCGGTGGTCCTGGGCGACGGCGAGACCAAGGTCGCTTTGGTCGGTTGGGATTTGCTGGATGCGCGGGAGTTTGCGGTGGCCCGTGTGCGGCGCGAAGTCGCGGCGGGGACGGGCATTCCGGCGGAGCGGATCATGATCCAGGCGACGCACAACCACGCGGGGCCGAAATCGGAGATGGGGCCGGAGCCGCTGATGCCGCGGGAGCAAGGCTTGTCCGCGGCGGCGCAAAAGTACCCGGCTTACCGGACGTGGGCGGACATGTTGGTCCGCAAGACGGTGGAAACGGTGCGGCGCGCGGAAGCGGCGCAGGTGCCGGTGACGTTGCACTTGGGCCGGGCGACGGTGGGGGAATGGATGTTCAACCGGCGGCCGGTGCGGCCGGACGGTACCGTCCAGAGTATGTTGATACCGGAGAATCCCGCGGTGCTGCCGGGCGGGCTGCGGTTCGGGATCGTGGATCCGACGCTGACGGTGGTCGGTTTGCGCGGGGCCGGGGGCGGCGCGGTGGCGACCTTGTTCCACGTGCCGATCCACGCGGTCGTCGTTTACGGCGGATACAAGGGCCTATCGGCGGATTGGCCGGGGGCGGCGACGGCGGCGCTGCGGGAACGGCTCGGGGGCGAAGCGCTGTTTCTGCAAGGTTGCGCCGGCGACATCGTGCCCGCGCGCCGCGGCTTGAAGGTGGCGGGCGAGATGGGGGCGGCGGTCGCGGAGCGGGCGGCGGCGGCGGCGGCGAAAGCAGTGACGCTGCGGCCGGGCCGGCTGCGGGTGGCGAGCGAGACGCTGGCTTTATCGGTAAACCCCGAGGTCAAGGCCGGGATGCGCACGGAAACCTTGGCCGCGGAAATCAGCGCGGTGCGCAGCGGGGAGCTGACTCTGGTCTTTTTGCCGGGCGAACCGTTGCAGGAAATCGCGACGGCGATCCAGACGGCGTCGCCGTTTTTCAACACCTTGGTGCTCGGTTATGCGAACGGCCGTGGCGTCGGTTATTTCGGATTGCCCGGCGGCAAGCGCCAGGGCGGCTACGAAATGACGGATGTCGGGGCGGGGACGGACGAGGCGGGACGGGAAATCGTCGCCGCGGCGGGCCGCGTGTTGCGGCGGTTGGCGGGCGAAGAGCGGGAGCCGGGGCGGCCGGAGTAGTTCGGAACTGCCGGATCAGGCGGCGGCCAGAAACGGCAACGGCGGCTTACGAACAACGCGCGTAGATTTTCTGCAGCATCGAGACCGAGGCTGCCGGCGCCGCAGTGCCGGCGGGGCGAGTCGGGGCGAGACTGCAGCGGAGGAGCAGCTGTTCATTTTCCTTGTCGAGTTGGAGAATCTGCAAAATGCGCGCGCGCGTCTTTTCGAGTTGGTCGCGTGTCTGCGGCTCGCGGGCGGAGGCCGCCGGCACGGCGCGGAGGGCGGCGAGCGTGGTGTCGAGGCGGGCGAGCAGGTCGCGTTTGCGTTCGAGCAACGCGGCGTCGGGAGCGCGCTGCTGCTGGCGCAGGAATCGGTTTTCATCGAGCACGCACTGGTGGATCTCGTCGCACAGGCGCTGATGTTCCTGGATGGTTTCGAGCTGGGTCATGGGGTGGCGGCGGTCTTCATGGCGCCGCCGGGCGCGGGTGTGGGAGCGGGCCGGGGAGCGGCGGAAACCGGACCGGGCTTGATGGCATCGAGCGAGGCGGGCGAGGCGGCGGGAGCGGGCGCCGCAGGTTCGGGCGGCGTGGGGACGCTGCCGAAATAAGAAGAGATCTGGCCGGAGGTCCGCTCGCGCCAGTCGATATGGTCGAGGCGCCACTGGGCCATGGTGGCGAGCTCGGTGACATCGGAACCGGGATTCTTGCCGGCGGCATCGATGATGGCCTGATAGGAGACGCGGGCGCGGTCCGGATGGCCGAGACGTTCGTCGCAGAGGCCGAGTTGGTAGGTGATCGGGAGGCGCCAGGCGTTCTCGGTCGAGATCGCGAGGAGACCGGCGTAGATGGCGCGGGCGTTGAGCGTGTCGCCGGTTTCGAAGAAGTCGTTGGCCAGCTGGTTGCCGGTGCGGCGCTGCCAGTAGGCCCAGCGTTTGGGGTCGGCGTCGATGCGGGCTTTTTCCGTGCGCAGCAGCTCCAAGGTTTGGGCGAAAGCTTCCTGCGGACGTTTCAGTTCCCGCAGCGAGATCGCCATCAGGTAGCGCGCTTCCGGGATGTTTTCGTCTTCCGGCCACTGTTCGACATAGGCGCGGAGCGTGTTGATCGCGCCGTCGAGATCGCCCTGCAATTTGAGCGCGTAGCCGGCTTTGAAGTGGGCGCGGGCGCGGTCGACCGGAGCGAGATCGAGGAGGCGGAGCCGGGTGAAGAACTTGTTGGCCTCGGCGAAGTCGCCGGCTTGGAAATAGGTTTCCGCAATCTCGAACTGGGCGGTGCGGGCCAGGAGCTGGTAACGGTCGAAGCCATCGCCGGGCAATTTGAGCGTCGAGTTGATGACACTGTAGAAGCGCGCCACGGCCGTTTTGTAAACGCCGAGTTCGCGCAGGGTACGGCCCAATTCGAGGAGGGCGTCGGGCGTGCGTTCGTCGGTCGGGTACTCCTTGATGTAACGCTCGTAGATCGCGGCGGCCTTGGTGGAGGCGCCTTGGCGGCGGAACATCCGGGCGAGGCCGAGCAGCGCCGATTTCACGTCCGTCTGCGAGACCTTCAGGGAATCGAGCACCTGATGGTAGGCGATTTCGGCGGCGGAGTAGTCGCCGCGTTCCGCGAGATTGGCGCCGAGCGCGAGGAGGCCGCCGATTTCGTCCGTGGTCCGTTTCCGTTTGGCCGATTTGGCCGCCTGGGCTTCGGCCGCGGCTTCGGCGGCATGGGCGTCGGGCTTGGCTTCGGACTTGGCGGCGGCGGGTTCCGGATGGGCCGCGGCTGCCGGGGCCGGGGCCTTGGCCTCGGGGGCCGGAGTTGGTCCGTGGTCGGCGGCATGCGCCGGCGGTTTGGCCGGGGAAGCCGTCGCGGGAGTTGCGGGAGCCGAAGGCGGATGGGATTCCGCTCCCTTCAGTCCGGCCTGCGCGCTCGTGAAGAGCGCGAAAGCCAGCCAGGCGCAGGCAAAGGCGCGACGGGAAGACAGGAATCGGCGGCGGGTCATTTAGGGTGTTTGTTTGTAGGTGGCCGAACTGGCCGGAAGCGTGCCGGGAGTCGGCGCGGCCGGAGGAACCGGAGCGACGATCGTCACGTTGGCCGGTGCGCGACCGGAGATCGGCACCTGGAAGTACGGCAGGAAATCCTCAGGTCGGACGGTCGGCCGCCCGCTGTCGGGCAAGATCGGCGGCGGCGCCTTGACGGGCGGGGCTGCCGGTTTGGCCGCGGCGGCCTTGGTCTTGGATTTTGCCTCTTCCTCGGCGAGCTCGGCTTCCGCCAGGAGCGCGGCGGAGGCCGACGAGGCGGCGGCATTCGCCAGAGCCACGGAGGTTTCCGCGGGTGAAAGGGCGGGCAAGGGGGGCGCGGCGGCAGCCGGACGCGTGACCAGGTCGGGCGGCGGAGCCGCTTCCTGGAAGCGCAGGGGCGGAGGGCCCACAACCGGCAAGTATGGAATTCCTTCCATCGTGCCGAGGTCGGAACCGATGCGGGCCGGACGCGTGCGTGGCAGCGCCTGGACGCCATCGGGCGCAAATGCCGGGAGGAGAAAAAGCGACAGACAGTGGAGTGTCCGTCGCAACCCCGCCGACAATTGCGGAGGTTCGCGGTGATTCATTTCGTATAAGACGGTCCATGGTGGTGGATGGTCCTGATTGTGCCCGGTGTCCTCTTCGGCACACCGGCCCCGGATCTGAAACGAAATTGCACCGGCCGGGCCGACGGCCCGGGCGGCGGCGGCTAAACGGCGTCCAGCACGCCGCGGAGTTGCCGGCCGAGGTCGTCCAATTTGTAGGGCTTCTGGATGAAGCTGCGTTGGCCGAGTTGCTCGAATTCCTGGCGGATGTCGGCGGTCAGATGGCCGCTGATGATCACCACCCTGAGCTTGGGCCGGCAGATCCGGCTCACTTTCAGCACATCGACACCGCTGGCGCCCGGCATGTTGAGATCGAGCAGCATGGCTTCGAAGCGGCGCGAGGGATCGCTGATCGCCTCGATGGCTTCAAGGCCGGAAGCGGCGGTGCTGGTGACGTAGCCTTTGCGGCTGAGCGCCGAGGAAAGCAGGGTGCGCAGCGATTCCTCATCGTCGACAATGAGCACGTTTTCCGAACCGCCGGGGAACTCGGTCGGCGCCTGCACCGCGGCGATCGCTTCCTGCGAAACCGCCAGCGGCAGGAAGACCCGGAAGGTGCTGCCCGTGCCGAGCGTGCTGTCGACTTCGATGAAACCGTGGTGGGCGACGACGATGCCGTAGACCACGGCGAGGCCGAGGCCCGTGCCTTGGTTGCCCTGCTTCGTGGTGAAAAACGGTTCGAAGATCCGCTGCCGGACCTCCGGGGTCATGCCGGTGCCCGTATCCGAAACCTCCAGACAGGCGAAGTCGCGTCCGCCCTCGGCCCCGAGGTGGCGCAGCGCGGCGCCGGGCCGGGTCGAGGTGGAAAGCGTGATGGCCCCGCCGGACGGCATGGCGTCGCGGGCGTTCACGCAGAGATTCAGGACGATCTGCTGGAGCTGGTTCTGGTCGGCGAGCAGGTTCGGCAGCCGGTCGCGGAGCGCCAACTGGATCGTGACGGTGCGGGGAAACGTCTCGGCCATAAGGTGGACGAGATCGCGGGCCAGCTGGTTGAGATCGACGGGGGAGAAACGGACCTCGGTCTTGCGGCTGAAGGTGAGGATCTGGCGGACCAAGCCGCTCGCCCGCTGGGCGGCGCGGTGGATTTCCCGCAGGCTCTTTTGCAACATCGCCGGCTCCGGCGTGCCCTGCTGGCAGAACTCCGCGTAGCCGTTGATGATGGCGAGCAGGTTGTTGAAATCGTGGGCGATGCCGCCGGCCAAGGTGCCGAGGCTCTCCATTTTCTGCGCCTGGCGCAGCTCGTGTTCCAGTTTCTTGCGCTCGGTGATGTCCTCGCGGAGGCAAAGGTAGTTGGTGATGTCGCCGGCCGGGCTGCGCAGGCAGGAAACTTTCACGGATTCCCAGACCATACTGCCGTCGCGGCGCGTGGTCGTCAGTTCGCCGCGCCATTCGCCGCCGGCGCGCACGGTGGTCCAGAAGTTGTCGAAGGAAAGCTGGTCCGGATGGCCGTCGCGCAGCACCTCGATGTCGCCGTCGAGCAGGTCCTCGAGCGTGTGGCCGCTGACCTCCGTGTACTTGTAGTTCACGTACTGGGCCCGGCCGTCGAGGTCCGTGATCACGATCGAGACCGGGGACTGTTCGACGGCGCGCGAGAGCCGGTAGAATTGTTCCTCCGCGAGGCGCTGGCGCGTGATGTCGCGGCCGATGGCGCGGATGGCGACGATGCTGCCGTCGTCGTCCTGGATTGCCGATTCCTCCCACGAGAACCAGCGCACGCCCTGCGGCGTGAGCCAGCGATGCTCCGCGACGGCCCGGTGCGGCGGCCGCGCGAGGTCGCCGACACCCGCCAGCAGGGAGCTGCGGTCGTCGGGGTGGATGAACTCCGCGAGGCGGCAGTGGTTGAGGGTCTCGCTGGTCCGGCCGAATTTGCGCGCAAAGGTCTGGTTCGCGACGAGGAGCCGGCCCTGGAGGTCCCGGCAATAGGCGACGTCGGCGCTGTTGTCCCAGGCCCCGAGCCAGGCACCGGAGGGGGACTTGGGTCCGGCACGGTCGATCGCTTCGGTCATCAGGACAGACATGGAGGAAAGTTGGAGGCGGAGCCGGTTCGGTCCGGCGCGGAGAATCCGGGAATCAGATCAGGCCCTGCAGCATGGAGGGCAGCCGTTGGATGGAATTGGCGAGGGAGGCGCGGGCGAGTTTGGATTCGGGGCCGTCGGCCCCGTAGAGAATGCGCCAGCCGCTGAGCTGGAGCCAGGCGTCGGCCGCGACCGGCGCGACCTGCTCGAAACCGCCGCCGATGCCGGCGTGGCGGACCACGTGATCCGCGATTTGCACGGCGGCGGCGAAGAGCCGGTGCCGCGGCGCGCGATCCGGGTCGTTGTGGTAGCGCAGGGCGAAGACGATTTCCTCGGACAGACTGTGGCGGGCGGCGTAGTGCGCACCGATCTGGCCGTGATCCCAGCCGATGACGTCGAGTTCGAATTTGCAGAACTCGGCCGGATCGGCGGCGGGCATCGCCATCAGCGTGCGCAGTTCGTCGGGGAAGGAATAGGCCATGACGACCTTGCCGACGTTGTGGAGCAGGCCGATTAGGTAGTCGGTGTCGTCGTCGATGTGCAGCTGCGTCGACGCGAGGATTTCCCGGGTGAGGATCGCGGTGGCGATGCTGTGCGTCCACAGTTCCTTCCAGGGCAGCGAGGCCGTGGTGACGGGCTGGAGCGTCTCGAGTTCCTCGATGATGGGAGTCGCCATCGAGAGTTCGCGGATTTGGCGGAGGCCGAGGAAGAACACGGCTTCCTCGATATTGTTCACGCGGGTCGAAAGCCCGAAATAGACCGAGTTGACCATGCGCAGCAGCCGGGCCGAGAGCGAGGGATCGCGCCGGATGACCTCGGCGATCTGCGAACTCAGGCTCTGCTCGGACCGGACCAGATCGCTCAGCGCGCGGTTGATGCTCTGGAGGGAAGCGAGCTTGGGGCAGGCGTCGATCCGGCGGCGCAGTTCCTCCTCGGAAAAGGGAGTCGTGCGCGGCGGCGTTGCGAGGTTCGTCGTCAGCATACGGATACGGTGGAAAGTTGGGCGGCGGTGCGGGCAGTTGCGCCCGGGGCCGGGGAAAGTATCGGCGCAACCCGGATGCGCTTGAGGCGGTTTCTACTCAAGTTGCGCGGCGGTCGTGCCGAAGCTCCGGCCAACCCGTGTCTCCGGCGAAACTTCAATCTCTGCTTCAGGCGGGCATCGCGCACCACCGCGCCGGACGGTTGGCGGAGGCGGAACAGCACTACCGCCAAGTCCGCGTCGCGGCGCCGAAACACTTCGACGTCCTGCACCTTTCGGGCTTGGTCGCTTACCAGTTGGCCCGTTTGCCGGAGGCGGTCGACCTGTTGGGCCGGGCGCATCGGCTGGACCGGAAGCATGCGGTCTGCGCGATGCGCTATGGGTTGGCGCTGCTCGCGATGCGGCAGACGGCGGCGGCCGAAGCGAGCCTGCGGCTGGCGGTGGAACTGAAACCGGATTTCCACGAAGGCTGGGACAATCTCGCCTACGGCCTGAAAACCCAGGACCGCCTCGCCGAGGCGGTCGAATGCCATCGCCGGTGCACGGGCCTGCGGCCCGACTACGCGGTCGGCTGGTTCAATTTCGGGCTTACACTCGGGCTGATGGGGCGCAACACGGAGGCGCTGGCCTGCCACGAGCGGGCGCTGCAGGCGGACCCGACCTATGCGCAGGGCCGGCTCGGCCGGGCGCAAGTGCTGCACAAGACGCACCGCATGGCGGAGGCGGTGGCGGACTACCGGCAGTTTCTCGGCCTGCAGCCCGGCAATCTGGAGGCGCGTTCCCACCTGCTGCTCGCGTTGCACAATCTGGCCGACGTGAGCCGGGAGGAACTTTTTGCCGAGCATGCGGCTTTCGGGCGGGCGGCGGCGGCCGGGGTGGCGGCGACGGCGGCGTTTCCCAACCGGCCGGAGCCCGGGCGGCGGTTGCGGCTGGCGATCCTTTCCCCGGACCTGCGGGCGCATTCGTGCGCGTTTTTCCTCGAGCCGCTGATCAGCCAGCTCGATCCGGCGCAGTTCGAACTCTATCTCTACCACGATCACTTCCGCGAAGACGCCGTGTCGGCCCGGCTGAAAGGGTATGCGAAAGTGTGGCGCAACTTCATCGGCCAGCCGGCGGCGGCGGTGGAAGCGACGATCCGGACGGACGCGCCCGATCTGCTCGTCGATCTGGCGGGGCACACCGGGATCAATTGCCGGCTGCCGCTCTTCGCGCGGCGGCTGGCGCCGGTGCAGATCAATTATCTGGGCTACCCCGATACGACCGGACTGAAAGCGATGGACTATCGGTTTACGGACGGCCGGGCGGATCCGGCGCCGGAGGCGGAGGCGTGGGCGACGGAACGGCTGGTGCGATTCTCGGAATGCGCGTGGACCTTTCAGCCGAGTGCGGACGCGCCGCCGGTGGCGCCTGCGCCGGAGTTGGCCCGCGGGCGGACGACATTCGGTTGCTTCAACAATCTCGGGAAGGTGACCGACCGCATGCTCGCGGTGTGGGCGCGGATTCTCGTGCAGGTGCCGGACGCCGCGCTGCTCCTCAAAGGCGAGGGCCTGGGCGAAGCCGAGGCGCGGGCGCGTTTTGCGGCCCGGCTGGCCGCCGCGGGCATCGCGCCGGACCGGGTCGAAATGGTCGAGCGCACGGCGGATACGGCGAGCCACCTCGCATTGTACGGACGCATGGATGTTTCGCTGGATACGTTTCCGTATCACGGGACGACCACGACCTGCGAAGCGCTCTGGATGGGTGTGCCGGTGGTGACGCTGCGGGGCGACCGGCATGTCGCGCGGGTGGGGGACAGCCTGTTGCACGCGGTCGGGCATCCGGAATGGATCGCGGCTTCGGAAGACGACTATGTGCGCCGCGCGTGCGAACTGGCCCGCGATGCGACGCGGCTGGGGGAAATTCGCGCGGGCCTGCGCGCGGATCTGGCGCGGAGTATCCTGCTGGATCACGCGGGGCAGTCCCGCCGCTGGGCGGACGCGCTGCGGTCCTGCTGGCAGACATGGTGCCGGCAAGCGGCGGCGGCGGCTTGAGGGTGGCGCAGAGATTTAACCGGGCGATCTGCCGTTGGTCGGGAGGTTGGGGTGTGGCGCCGGGATTTGTGCCGGTACCGTCGGCGGGCGGATCCGCGGGAATCGGCGAGAAAGCGCGGTACGGCAAAATCTGCCGCCTGATCGGAGCTGGATCGCAAGACGTGCGTTCCGGTCGTTTCCGTCCCGGAATTATCGTCAGTTAAAAACTGACGTTAAGTTAGTTGCGAAAGCTCGGACACGCCGGGCGTGGAATGTGCAAGAGATGGCCCGACATGGGTTATCGCTTTGCAGACTCCTCGGATTCACCTGCGTGGACATCGGCTCCGGCCGGCGGCACGGCCGCGGGCGGTTTCGGATTTTCGTACGCCGGTGCGGCGAGCTTCGCCGACGGGCCGCGGATCGCCCCGCCCGCGCGCGGCGGGCGCCGCGGTTTCGCCCGCACGGAGCCGGACTGCCGCGCTTCCAGTCTGCGACCGGACGGAGGCCGCGGAGGTTTGCCGCCGCCCGCCTGCTTTTTTCCCGCCCCCGCCAACTGATCCGCCGCCTCGCTTTCTTTCGCGCCATGAGTTCCACCCGATCCGCTCCCTACGCCCTGGAAAACGCCAGTATCCTCCTGACCGGAGGGACCGGCTCGTTCGGCAAGACGTTCGTGCAAACCGTACTCGCCCGTTACCCGCGGCTCAAGCGCCTGGTGGTGTTCTCGCGCGACGAACTGAAGCAATTCGAGATGGCGCAGCAGTTCCCGACGTCGGAGTATCCGGCGCTCCGATACTTCATCGGCGACATCCGCGACGAGCAGCGCCTGCGCCGCGCGCTCGAGGGCATCGACACCGTGGTGCACGCCGCCGCGCTCAAACAGGTGCCCACGGCGGAGTACAATCCCTTCGAGTGCATCAAGACCAACGTGCTCGGCGCGCAGAACCTGATCGAGGCCTGTCTCGACAGCGGCATCCGCCGGGTGGTCGCGCTCTCGACGGACAAGGCGGCGGCGCCGTGCAATCTTTACGGCGCGACCAAGCTTTGTTCGGACAAACTGTTCGTCGCGGCCAACAACATCGCGGGCGCGCGCGACCTGCGTTTCAGTGTCGTGCGCTACGGCAACGTCATGGGCAGCCGCGGTTCGGTCATTCCCTTCTTTCTCGAAAAGAAGAAGACCGGCGTGCTGCCGATCACGGATCCGACGATGACGCGGTTCAACATCAGCCTGCAGGAAGGCATCGAGATGGTGCTCTGGGGTCTGGAGCAGGCCTGGGGCGGCGAGATTCTGGTGCCGAAGATCCCGTCGTACCGGATCACCGATGTGGCCGAGGCGATCGGGCCGGAGTGCGCGCATCCCGTGATCGGCGTCCGTCCGGGCGAGAAGATCCACGAGGAGATGATCACGACGAGCGACAGCTACAACACCGTCGATGTCGGACGCTACTACGCGATTCTGCCGAGCGGCGGCGCGTATTCGCCCAAGGACTACTGCGCGAAGACCAGGGCGCGGCCGGTGCCGGCCGGCTTCTGCTACATCAGCGGCACGAACGAACATTTCCTGTCGGTCGGCGAACTGCGCGATCTGATTTTCGGAGCGCCCGCCGCGCCGAAACCGGCCGCCCGCCGCCACCGCGCGCGGCCGCCGCGCAGCGGGGTCGCTGCGGTTCGGTGAACCCTCCGTTTCCGCCCCCATGAGCTCAGCCCTCGCCAGTTTCGTCTTCGACGCGGCCGCCACCGCGCCGCGCGCACGGCGGAATTTCCACGTGCAGGCGCCGGGTGCCGATCGCCGGGCGGCGGCGCGAATCCGACTGCCGGCCGAACGGTCGGCTGAGCTCCCTGCGATGACCACCGCGATCCCCGATTAACCAACCGCCAACACCTATGATCCCCTACGGTCGCCAATCCATTTCCGAGGAAGACATTGCCGCGGTTGCCGCTGCGTTGCGCGGCAACCTCATCACCCAGGGTCCGGTGGTCGAAGCCTTCGAACGTCAGTTCGCGGAGCACGTCGGCGCCAAGCACGCCGTGGCGGTGAACAACGCGACTTGCGCGCTGCAACTGGCCATGCGCGTCGCGGGCATCGGTCCCGGGGACAGGGTCGTGACGTCGCCGATCACCTTTCTCGCCTCGGCCAACGCGGCGGTTTATCTCGGGGCAACGCCGGATTTCGCGGATATCGATGCCGCGACCTACACGCTTGATCCGGCGGCGCTGGCCCGTGACTGGAAACCGGATACGCGGGCGGTGGTGGCGGTCGACTATGCCGGTCAAGCCTGCGATCTGCCTGCGATCGCGCGGGTCGCGCATGCGCGCGGCGCCGTCGTGATCGGCGACGCCTGCCATGCGGTGGGCGGGGCATTCCATACCGAGACGGCGCCGGGACGATCGTGGCGGCTCGGCGGCAATCCCTGGGCGGACATGACCGTGTTCAGCTTTCACCCCGTGAAGACCATGACGACCGGCGAAGGCGGCATGCTGGTCACCGACCGCGACGACTGGGCGGAACAGGCCCGCCTGCTGCGGACCCACGGGATGGTCCGGGACGCCGGCCGATTCCAATTGCCGGCCGATGATCCGGTGCTCGGCGAAAAGGGTCCCTGGTATTACGAGATGCAGGAGTTGGGCTGGAATTTCCGGATGACGGAGTTTCAGGCCGCGCTCGGGCTTTCCCAGCTCCGCCGGCTCGACGGTTTCCTGGCCCGCCGGCGGGATATCGTGGCGGCGTACAACGCGGGTTTTGCGGATTTGGATTGGGTGCACGTGCCGCGGTTGCGCCATACCGAGGACGTCGGGACGGCTTCGTGGCATCTTTACACGCTGCAGGTCGATTTTGCGGCGCTCGGCAAAACGCGCGTCGAAGTCTTCAAGGCACTCGCGGCCGAAGGCGTGATCGCCCACGTGCTCTACATCCCGGTTCATCTCCAGCCTTGGTACCGCAAGGTCTACGGGTACCGTCCCGGCAAGTGCCCGGCGGCCGAGAACTTCTACGCCCAGGCGATGAGTCTTCCGCTCTTCCCGGCCATGGAAGACAGCGATGTGCGGCACGTGATCGCGACGGTGAGAAAACTGGGCCGCGAAGCGGCCGGAACGGTCGGGGTTGCCGCATGACCCAAGACCACTGCGTCATTCCCGCGCGCGGGGGCAGCAAGCGGATCCCGCGGAAAAACATCCGGCCGTTCGCCGGTCGCCCGATGATCGCCCACTCGATCGCCGCGGCGCGCGACTCCGGCCTGTTCGGGCGCGTGCTTGTTTCCACCGACGACGAGGAGATCGCGGCGTTGGCGCGGGATTGCGGCGCCGAAGTGCCGTTCCGTCGTCCACCCGAATTGGCGGGCGACCATGCGGGTACCATCGAGGTGATTGCCCATGCCACCCGTTGGCTGCAGGAAAACGGGGAGACTCCCGCCGCCGTTTGCTGCCTCTACGCCACGGCTCCGTTTGTCCAACCGGACGACCTGCTCCGCGGACGGGATGCTCTGAGGTCCGGACCTTGGCAGTATGCGTTTTCCGCGGTCGAGTTCGCCGCGCCGATTTTCCGTTCGTTCCGGATGCATCCGGAAGGCGGCGTCGAAATGTTTTTCCCGGACAAGTTTCACAGCCGGTCGCAGGATTTGCCGCGGGCTTACCACGATGCCGGCCAGTTCTATTGGGGCCGGCCGGAAGCGTGGCTGACGGGCCGCCGTTTCTTCGAGCCGCATTCGTTTCCGGTCATGATTCCGCGCTGGCGGGTGCAGGATATCGACAACCCCGAAGATTGGACCCGGGCGGAGCTGATGTTCGACAGCATCGTTCGCCAGCCAGCGTGAACCCACGGATGTCCAACTTCCTTCGCGACCCCGGCCGTGCCGCCCGCGGCGGCGGCGGGACGTTGGCCGAAACGGCAGCCGCCGATCTCGCGACGACAGCTCTGCGCAAGGAGCGCCGCGGGTGTGTCCGAACGGGATTCGCCCGGCGTGCGGCCTGCCGGAGGACGTCTCCATGAAAGTCGTCTTCCGCGCCGATGCTTCGGACCAGATGGGCACGGGGCACCTGATGCGATGCCTCACCTTGGCCCGCGAGCTGCGCCTGCGCGGCGCCGAAGTCCGGTTTGTCGCGCGCGAACACCGCGGCCATCTGGTCGCCCGGTTGCAGGACGAATGCCTGCCGGTGACGGTGTTGCCGCCTCCGGAAGCCGAAGCGACCGATCCGGATATCTACGGCAAGTGGCGCGGGGTCCCGGTGGCGCGGGATGCCGGCGAGACCCTCGCCGCGATCGGCCGGCGGCCGGCCGATTGGCTTGTCGTCGACCACTACGGCTTGGGTTCGGATTGGGAAACGGCTCTGCGGCCGGGAGCGCACCGGATTCTCGCGATCGACGATTTGCCGGAGCGCGCGCACGCGTGCGATCTGTTGCTCAACCAGAATCTCGGGGCGACCTGCGTGCCGTTGCCGCCCGGCGCGCGCGCTTTGTTGGGGCCGAAGTACGCGCTGCTGCATCCGGCGTTTGCGGAGCGGAGGGGGCGGGTCCGGAACCGCGAACGCGCCGCGGGCCGCGTCGTGGTTTTCTTCGGCGGCGCCGATGAAACGGATCTCACCGGCCGGACGTTGGCGGTGTTGTCGGAGCCGGAATTTTCCGGCCTCTTCGCCGATGTGGTGGTCGGGGCAAGCAGTCCGCACCGGGAACGCCTGGTGGCGCAGGCGGCGACCCGGCCGCAGACCCTGATCCACGGGCCGATGAGCCATCTTGCGGATCTGCTGGCGGGAGCCGATGTCGCGATCGGCGCCGGCGGGGCGACGACGTGGGAGCGGCTTTGCCTCGGGGTGCCGTCGGTCGTCACCGCGGTGGCGGAAAACCAGGTTCCCGCTTGTGTGGCGCTGGAGGCGGCGGGTTTGGCTCTTTTTACCGGCACCAAAGCAACGTGGCATCCGGGGTTGCTGCGAACGGCCCTGCGTCGCCTGATCGGCGCACCGGATTTCGCCGCCCGTCTGGGCGACGCGGGTGCGGCGGTGGTCGACGGCTTCGGAGCAAAGCGCGTGGCCGAAGCGATGTTGCCGACTCCGGTCGCGGCTTGGGCCGTGCGGCCCGCCGGCGCCGAACGTTCCGGGGGCGCGACGGTCCGCGGGTTTTCCGCCGCGGCCCAGGGATTGCCCTTGGGTTCCGTGCGCCTCGCGACGGACGGAGAAGAAACGACCGTGGAATTCGACGTGGAGGATGACGGGCGGTCCGCCACGGTGCGCGGCAAACTCCTTGGTTCCGCGGTGGCGCTGCTCCGCGGCGCCGAGCCCTTGGGCTTGCGCACCGGAGCCGACGCGAGCCTCCGGCGGATGCGACTGCGGGAGACCGCGGCCGATTCCGGTTTGAGGCTTTCGCTGCTGAGCGACGCGGCGTCCTGGCTGAACGAGCCGTTGGCCGGCCTCGTTGCGGGGTGGTTGGCCGACGGGCATTCCGTCGCTTGGGTGCATCGGCCGGAGGATCTCGGTGCCGGCGATCTTTGTTTCCTCGTGGGTTGCGGCCAATTGGTTCCGGCGGACATCAGGCGCCGCCACCGGCACAATCTGGTGGTGCACGAAAGCGCTTTGCCGCACGGACGGGGTTGGTCTCCGTTCACCTGGCAGGTGCTCGAAGGGAAGTCCGAGATTCCGGTTTCGCTGCTCGAAGCCGAGGAGGCGGTGGACAGCGGCGCAATCCACGATCGGGATTCGATCCGGTTGCTCGGAACGGAAACGATCGACGAATTGCGGGCCGCGCAGGCGAGGGCGACGCTGGCCCTTTGCCGCCGGTTTGTTGCCCGGTTTCCCGCCAGCGCGGCCGAGGGCCGGGCGCAGCAGGGCGAACCCTCCTACTATCCGCGGCGGCGGCCGGCCGACAGCCGGCTCGATCCGGATCGCACGCTGCGGCAACTGTTCAACCAACTTCGGGTCGCGGATCCGGTGCGGTACCCGGCGTTCTTCGAATTGGCCGGCCGCCGCTTCGAGCTCCGCATCGCTCCGCCGCCGGAGCCTGAGCCCCGTCCTGTTTCCGCATGAAAAGCCGCCGCGCCCAGCCCCGCCGTTCCGTCGTTTCCCGCCGTCCCGCGCGCTACCTCGTGGTCGGCTGCAAGCCGTGGAACCGGCGCATCTTCGACGAGCACTTGGCCGGCTTGCCCGGCGAGTGGAGCTATATCGGGGACCGCGATCAGCTGACCGCCGAAGCGGTGGACGTACTCGCGCCCCGCTATGTTTTTTTCCTGCATTGGTCCTGGAAGGTGCCCGACGCATTGATCGCGCGGCACGAATGCGTCTGCTTCCACATGACCGACGTGCCGTACGGCCGGGGCGGCAGTCCGCTCCAGAACCTGATCGCGCGCGGCCACCGGGAAACGAAGCTCACGGCCCTGCGCATGACGGCGGCGTTCGATGCGGGCCCCGTCTATCTCAAGCAGCCGCTTTCGCTCGAGGGAGGCGCCGAGGAAATTTTGATCCGCGCCACGCGGCTCGCCGCCGCGATGGTTGCCCGCCTCGTGCGGGAAACCCCGGCGCCGGTGCCGCAGCGGGGCGCGGTCGTCGCCTTCAAGCGCCGCAAACCGGCGGAGAGCGCGATCGCGGCGCCGGGTTCGCTGGACGCGTTGCACGATTTCATCCGGATGCTGGACGCCGACGGCTATCCGCCCGCGTTTCTCGAACACGCGGGCTTCCGTTTCGAGTTCAAGCGTCCCGCGCTCTACGACGGCCGGCTCGTGGCGGACGTGAAAATCACGCCGGTTCCGCGGCCGGAGCCTTCCCCCTGATATCTGGAAACACGCCCATGACTCCTCGCTTCAATATCCAAGGCCGTGCCATCGGTCCCGGGCATCCGGTCTACGTGATCGCCGAGATGTCGGCCAACCATAACCAGGATTTCGCCCAGGCCGCGGAGATCGTGCGGGCCGCGAAGGCGGCGGGCGCCGATGCGCTCAAGCTGCAAACCTACACGCCGGACACGATGACGCTGAACCTGCGCACGCCGGAGTTCCAGATCGGCGCCGGCACGATCTGGGCCGGACGCAACCTGCACGAACTCTACGGCGAGGCGTGCACTCCGTGGGATTGGACTCCGCGGCTCAAGACCTTGGCCGAAAGCCTCGGCCTGCACTGCTTCTCGACGCCCTTCGACTTCACGGCGGTCGATTTCCTCGAGGGCCTGGACGTGCCCGCGCACAAGATTGCGTCGTTCGAAATCGTCGACCTGCCGCTGATCCGGCGGGTGGCGCGCACCGGCAAGCCCACGATCATCTCCACCGGCATGGCGTCGATGGCCGAGATCGACGACGCGGTGCGGGCGTTCCGGCAGGCGGGCGGCCGGGAACTGGCCCTGCTCAAATGCACGAGTGCGTATCCGTCGGCGCCCGACGAGATGAATCTCCGCACCATCCCGCACCTGGGCGAGACCTTCGGCACGGTGGCCGGCTTGTCGGACCACACGATGGGCGTGGCCGTGCCGGTCGCCGCCGTCGCGCTCGGCGCCTGCATCGTCGAAAAACACTTCACGCTGTCGCGCGCGCAGCCGGGCCCGGACAGCTCGTTCTCCCTCGAACCCGCGGAGTTCAAGGCGATGGTCGACGCGATCCGGGTCGCCGAACAGGCGCTTGGCCGCGTCAGCTACGAGATGACCGCGAAGGAGCAATCGAGCCGCGTTTTCCGCCGCTCGCTCTTCGTCACCGCCGACGTCAAAGCCGGCGAGGTGTTCGGCGAACACAACGTCCGTTCGATCCGCCCCGGCTCCGGCTTGCCGCCGAAGCATTGGGATCAGGTCGTCGGCCGGCGCGCCAGTCGCGACATCGCGCGCGGCACGCCGCTGGACTGGCCCCTGCTCGGAGCCTGAACCGCCATGAATATCCTGATTTTGGCCGCGCATGCGGATGACGAAACGCTGGGTTGCGGCGGCGCCATCGCGCGCTGGGTCCGCGAAGGCCACCGGGTCCATGTGCTCTTTTTCACCGACGGCGTCGGTTCCCGCGGCCGCAATTCCGCCGCGGCCAAGGTCCGTCGGCGGGCCGCGCAGGCGGCGGCGAAAATTCTCGGCTGCTCGATCGCGGGGTACGGAAATTTTCCCGACAACCAACTCGACCGCGTCCCGTTGCTGAAGCTCGCGCAGACCGTCGAGCGCGTGAAACGGAAGGTGCAGCCGGAGGCGGTCTACACGCATTTCTGGGGCGACCTCAACATCGACCATCGTCGCGTCTGCGAGGCCGCGCTCACGGCGTTCCGGCCCCAGCCGGGCGAAACCTGCCGGGCGGTGCGGGCCTTCGAGGTGGCCAGCGCGACGGAGTGGGGCAGCCCGGGCGCCGCGTATCGCCCGACCGCATACGTCGAATTGACGGAGGCTGACGTCGAGACCGCGGTCCGGGCCTACGGAGCCTACGCGCAGGAGGTGCGCGCCGATCCGCACAGCCGTTCCGTCGAGGCGTTCCTCGCCCGCCGCGTGGTCCGGGGCCGCGAATGCGGCGTGGCCTGGGCCGAGGGCTTCATGGTCTGCCGCGAACTGATTCCGCTCTGAACGACTGCTCCTTCCGACGGCCAGAACCGCCTGTTCTTCGAGGATTACGAAACGATCATCCGCGAGAGCCCGTTCCGCTCGCTCTTCGTCAAGGGCTACGACTTCAAGGAACTCGCGACGAAGTAAGAGCCGGGCATGGATCCCGAGATCTTCGACCGGTTGCGGAGCCGCTATCCGCGGAACGGCAATTGGCGCTAAGACGGGATGACAACCCTCTTGCGCAAGGGCTGAATCCACGCGGCCCGGCGGTCGTTGCCGGACAGGAAAAAACTGCCGGTTGCCTGCGGCGAAGTCGGCGATGTCTTGCCGGGGAATCGCAAGTATAAGCGGGACAGGGAGAAGGGTACTTGGCGGGATTTCTGCTTAAGTGGAAGCCATGCCCCGGCGAATCAACCGAGACCTGCTTTCCGTGCGAAGCCACCCGGCCCCTTGGGGCCGCGGTGGGCATGCCTCCGAGGCGAGCCCGGGTTCGGTTTCTCAGCACCATGTCCGGGTTGAACTGTTCCGGGTTGTCCCGTCGGCCGTCGCTTTCCCCGCATGACCACTCCTGCCAAAATTCTCAGCTTCTCGCCGTACGCCTATTGGCAGCTGCATGCGCTCTACGAGATCGCGATCTGCCACAACCTGCAGTGGCGCGGGCACAGTTACCGCTACGTCAGCTGCGACGGTCTCTTCACGGATTGCGATTTGTTCTGGGAGTCGACCGTGGGTCGCCGTCCGGCGAATGCCTGTGCCGTCTGCCAGGTGCAGGTGAAGGGCCTGCTCGAAAACAACCGCGTGCCGCACACGTGGCTCGGCGCCTACAAGTCGGCCGAAGTCGTGCCGGCCGTCCGCGCTTTCGTCGATGCGTTGCCGGACGCGGAATTGCTTCGGGCGGAATTCCAGGGCTACCCGCTCGGGTCGTGGGTGAAGTCCTCGGTGCACACCCATCTGCGGATCAACGCGATCGACCTCGCGAATCCGAAACACTGCGCGACGCTGCGCAGCTACCTCTACAGCGGCGGCGTCGCCTTGCTGTGCATCGCGCAAATGCTCGAGGCGGAGCGCCCCGACGTGCTGCTCATGTTCAACGGCCGCATGGCGGTGACCCGGATCGCGCTCGAACTGGCGAAAGAACGCGGCATCCGCGTGGTTTGCCATGAGCGGGGTCTGGCCAAGGAACAATTGCTCCTGTGGGAGAACGAGGGCTGCCTTTCGCTCCGGCCGTATCCGAAGCTGTGGGCGGAGTGGGGCGGCGTGCCGCTGGCCGCCGCGGAGGCCGCGCGGGTGACCGGCTGGTTGCTCGACCGGGCGCGCGGCGCCAATCTCAACTGGAAGACCTTCAGCGTCCAAAGCTCGCTCGGGCCGCTCGCGCCGTTTCTGGAACGCCACGCTGACCGGCAAATCTGGAGTCTCTTCACCAGCAGCACGGACGAAATCGTGGCGGACGACGACCGGACTTCGGCCTTCGGCACCCAGAACCGCTGGATCGACGAAACGATCCGGTTCGTGCGCGACCAGCCCGGCCTCGCCCTGATCGTGCGCGTGCATCCGAATTCCGGCGGCAAGAAGTCCACGGGAAGAAATCTCGACGAACTGCGGCACTTCGAGGACTTGCGCGGCCGCGTCCCGGACAACGTCGCCGTGGTGATGCCCGACGACCAGGTGAGCAGCTACGCGTTGGTCGACCGCACGGACGTCGGGTTTGTGTACGGCAGCACCATCGCGCTGGAAATGGCGTGCCGCGGCCTGCCTGTTTTTCTCGCGGCCCGCTCGCCCTGGATGCCCTGCGAGGGAATCCGTTTCGTCACGGCGGCGGACGACTACGCCGGCCTTCTGGCGGATCGCGCGGCTCGGCCGCGGAGCACCGCCGCGGCCGAGGAAATCGCGCGGGCGGCGTACCGCTTTGCGTACGCGTACATGTTCCGTTGGAATATCGACTTTCCGCTCGTGCACATGCCCGACGTGCATCACGGCGAACTCACGGCGAAGACGCTCGAGGATCTGAAACCGGGTCGGCATGCCTGCCTGGATCGCTGCGCCGAGATCGTGCTCGGGGTTCGGCCTTCGATTCCGCAGGCGACGGCGCCGGTGGCGAAGGACGCGGCGGGGCTCGAGTTGGCCGCGGTGCGGTCAGGGTTGGCCGCCGTGGCCGGCCGGATCGTCGCGCCGGCGGCTCGGCCGGTGCGCGTCAGCGTCGTCATCACGTGCTACAACTACGGCAAATTCCTGCGCGAGTGTGTGCGCAGCGTGGTGCACCAGACGTTCGAGAATTGGGAATTGCTCATCGTCAACGACGGCAGCACGGACGATTCGCTCGCAGTGGCGAAGGCGTGCGCGGAGGAGTTTGCCGATCGGCGCATCACCGTGGTCGACCAGCCCAATTCGGGGCAGCCCGCGCTGGCGCGCAATGCCGGCATCCGGCAGGCGCAGGGCGAATTCATTCTGCCGATCGACGCCGACGACCAGATCGATCCGCGCTACCTCGAGCATGCCTTCCGGGCGATCGAGGCCGACGCGACGGTGGACCTGGTCTATACGGATTCGCTTTTCGACAACGGCAAGACGCGGGTGCGGAAGATTCCGGGCCGCTTCGACGTCAAGGCCCTGGCCGCGGCCAACCAACTGGTTTACTGCTGCCTTTACCGGCGGGCAATCTGGGCCAAGGTGGGCGGCTACCGCGACAACGTGCGCGGCTACGAGGATTGGGATTTCTGGCTGGCGGCGGCGGTGGCCGGGGCGAAGGCGGCCTACGTGCCGCGCGTCGGTCTGCTCTACAACGAGAAGGACAGCGGCGTGTATTCGCAGACGGTGGCGCACCACCGGACCCGCACGGCGCAGGTGATCTTGAACAACCCGGCCGCCTATCCGGCCGCCCAACTCGAAAAAGCGCGGGCGGTGCTGGCGGCGGCCGCGGCGCCGCAAGCGCCGCAAGCGCCGACCTTCGTTTCGGTCGTCATCCCCTGCTACAATCAGGCGCAATACTTGGCCGAGGCCGTCGACAGCGTGCTGGCCCAGACCTATCCGCATTGGGAAATCGTCATCGTCAACGACGGCAGTCCCGACCGTACCTCCGAGGTCGCGCAGGGCCTGATCCTGCGGCACCCGGCGCGGAAAATCCGGCTGGTGGAAAAGGCCAACGGCGGTCTCGCCGACGCGCGCAACGCCGGCATCCGGCTCGCCCGGGGCGAGTGTATCCTGCCGTTGGATGCGGACGACCGCATCGATCCGACCTTTTTGGCCAAGACCGTGGCGCTGCTCGAGCGGCATCCGGAAATCGCGATCGCCTACACCGACTGGGTCTACTTCGGCGGGCACAACACCCGGCGCCCCGCGCTGGACTACGACTTCGCCCGGCTCTGCAAGAAAGAGAATCTGTTCACCTGCACGTCGTTGTTCCGCCGGAAGGCGTGGGAGGCGGCCGGCGGCTACAACCCCAACATGACCCGCGGCGTTGAGGATTGGGATTTCTGGATCGGCTGCGGCGAACAAGGGTTTGTCGGCAAACGCATCCCGGAGCCGTTGTTCTTCTACCGCGCGAAGGAGGGCAGCATGATCCACACGCTGCAGCCGCACCTGCCGGCGATGTTTGCCCGGATCATTCTGAATCATCCGAAACTCTACGGTCCCGAGGCCGTGAAGTTGGCGCAGCAGAAATTCGATGCGGCGCAATTGCCGCCGCCGAAACCGACCTCGGCGGGCGTGGAATGGCTCCCGCCGCGGACGACTTTGGCGGATTTCCAAACCCTGATCGCGGAGGCCGAGGCCAAGGTGCGCGCGGGCCAACCGGCCGAGGCTCTGGCGATGCTCGAAGCGGCTTTGCGGCAGGCGCCGTCGGAGGAATGCGCCGCGCGGGCGCGGGAAATCATCGGCCTCTTGCAGGCGGAAATGAAACCGGCGCCGGCCGCGGCCGCCGGCGAAACGTTCAGCGCGGACGAGGTGTTCGGCGCCGACGAAGTCGAAGCCATCCGGCAGATCGTCGCGGCCTACGCGGGGAATCCCGCCGAGCCGTCGGTCCGGAGCCAACTCGCGGAACTCCAGCAGGGGCTGATGAACTTTGTCGTCGGGGCGGAGCCGGCGAAACTGGAAGGGCATTTCCGCGGCAGCCTGGGGCAGGTTTACCGGGCCCTGCTCAAGAGCGGCCTGAACAGCGAACCGCCGACCGCGGCCCTCGCCGAGCAAATCGGAATTCTGGATACGGCCCTGGCGGCGGCGGGCGCGGATTCGCCCGACGTGCGGCCGTTGCTGGCGCGCATGCTCCTGGCGCCGGCGCACCGCGGCGGCGTCGCGGTACCGTTCGAGCAGATCCCGGCCTGGCTGCTGGAGGATTACCTCGGCTATGTGCTGCATGCGCCGCAGGTTTTCGTGCTCGCGGGCGAAGCGGAGCAGTACCACGACCAGCTTTTGCAAACGGCGCGGGCCGTCGAGGAACGCACGCGCACGCGGGCGGCCGAGTCGCTGACGCTCCGGGTCGCCGAATACTTCGCCCTCCGGGCAAGCGGCATTCCCCTCTATTTCAGCCGGCGCAACACGCGGGAAACCGCGGAACGGCGGGCGGCGATCATGGAATTCGTGCTGCGGCGCAAAGGGGCGGCGATCGACGCGAAGCTGCCGAAGCGGCCGAAGGGGCGGACCAAGATCAAAGTCGGGTTCCTCAGCGCGCATTTCGGCGCGCAGACGGAGACGCACGTCACGTTGCCCGCGCTGCAGCTCGACCGTGCTCGTTTCGAGATCTGCCTGTTTCCGGTGGCGCGGAACCCGGGGCCGGTGGAGGACCGCTGTCGCTCTTTCGCGGATACGTTCACGCCGCTGCCGGCGAATCTGCACCGGCAGGTGCAGACGATCCGCGCGGCCGAGCTCGACGTGCTGATCGTCGGCACGAACGTCACCGCGGTGGCGAATGCCGTGGCGCTGATCGCGCTGCATCGGCTCGCGCCGGTGCAGCTCACCTCGTACTGCTCGCCGGCCAGCACCGGCATGCGCCACATCGACGGCTTCCTGACCGGGACGCTGAACGATCTGCCGGGCCTGCAGGAGCATTTCAGCGAGCGACTCCGTTTTTGCCCGGGCCCGCCGGGTTGCCTGGATTACACCGTGGAAGCCGCGGGTTTGGGCCGTACCTTCGACCGGGCGAGCCTGGGGCTGGCGGACGACGACGTCGTGTTTCTCAACGCCGCGGCCTGTTTCAAGATCTTGCCGGAGCAGCAGGAGACCTGGGCGAAGATCCTGCGGGCGGTGCCGAAGTCCAAGTTGGTGCTGCTGCCCTTCAATCCGAACTGGTCGAGCGCGTTTCCGGTGCAGCAATTCGAGCGCTCCCTGACCGCGATTTGCGCCCGCCACGGCGTGGCCCGCGACCGATTGGTGTTGGCCGATTCGCTGCCGTCGCGCGCGGACGTGAAGGCGCTCGAGCGGCTCGCCGACGTGTACCTCGATACGGCGCCATTTTCGGGCAGCATTTCCGTGATCGATCCCCTCGAACTGGGCCTGCCGCCGGTGGTGCAGGAAAGTCCGACGCACCGCGGGCGCATGGCGGCGGCGCTGCTGCGCGAATTGGAAATTCCGGAACTGATCGTGCCGGACGAAGCGGCGTACATCGCGCTGGCGGTGCGGCTGGCGAATGAGCCGGCCTATCGCCGCGGACTGGGCGAGCGCATCGCAGCGGGCATGGCGCGGCGGCCGACCTTTGTGAATCCGGCTGCCTACGCCGGACATCTCGGCCGATTGCTCGAAACGCTGGTGCGCGGCGAAAAAGCCCCGGTCCTGCCGGCGGCGTGCCGGCCCGAACTCGTGCTCCAATGACACCCGGGGACCCGGGCCGGCCGGCACGGCGGGTCCGTATTTGCTATTTCAACACGTGGGCCGGCCCGTTGCAGACTGTCGCGGACTACCTCGCGCGGTTGCCCGGCCTCGATCTGCGGCCGCTCGTGAGCAACGCGGGCGATCCCGAACTCATGCGCAAGGCGCGGCTGGACTGCGACTGGTACGGGGAGAATGCGCGGTGCTTCGCGGCGATGGCGCATCCGGAAATCGAATTCCTGCCCGCGTGGATCGCGGGGCGCGCGGGTTTGCTGGACGTGGCGAAGGCGCCGCGCGAGCCGGGCGAGGAGCGTTGGCTCGTCACGATGGCGCACCAGCCGCAGGGGCTGGGCGAGTTGGCGCCGAAGGTCTTCGGCCTGCTGGCGAAGACGGGGGTGCGTCTGGCCTATTACGCGTTCGACGAGGCGAGCCGCAACATGCCGTGCTTTGCGGCGATTGCGCCGTACCTGGATGTGCTGATCCACGACGAAGCGCCGTTGGCGGAGGCCGGCGCGGCGCGGTTGAAACCGGGCCTCGTGCAACGGCACCGGAGCTGGGTGGCGAATCTGCTGCCGACCGCGACGGCCATGGCGGAAGCGCCGGAGGAGAAGATCTACTTTCTCGGTTCGCAGCTTGGGCTTTCGCCGCACCGACGGCGGCAGATCGAGTTCTTGGCCGCGCGCTTCAAAGACCGTTTGGTTGCGAGTTGCGACCACACGACGCCGGTGAACGGGCGCGGGCAGTTGGCCCGTTTCAAGGTGGGGTTTTGTCCGGAGGGTCGGATGTTCGCGACGTCGGGAATGGCGGCGACGCATACGGATCGTCCGTTTTGGTGCGGCTGTCTCGGGATGGTTCCGGTGAGCGAGGATTCGAAAACCGGCGGCCGGTTGGAGGAACTGCATCGCGCGGGGCTGATCGTGCGCTATGCGCACGGCGATCTGGAGGCGTTGGCAGAGGCGTGCGAGCGGGCCTTGGCGTTGCCGAACGAGGCCCGGCGCCGAATCTACGATCACTTCAACGCGCACGAGACTGTCGGTCACGTGCTGGCGGAAGCGTTGGCGGCGGCGCGGTGAAGAGGCCCGCGATGGATCAGGCCAACGGCGCGGCCGGCGGGCGGACGAGGCCGACGTAAACGTCTTCGAGACCGCGGGTGAATTCGTGGGCCGCGCACAGCGGACTGCGGCGCAGCTGCTCGCGAAGTCCGGCGCGCAAAGCGGCCAAGCGCGGCAGATCGCGGGCGGCGCCGAGCGCGATGCGCCCATAGTCGGCGGGCGTGGCGGCGATCCAGTCGGCGAGCCCGGTGTGGGTGAGCAGGCTCACTCCGACGCGGGCGGCGTGCACTTCACCGGCGAGGGCGACGACGGGCACGCCCATCCATAGGGCTTCGCAGGTGGTGGTGGTGCCGTTGTACGGGAACGGATCGAGGGCGATGTCGACTTCGTGATAAAGCGAAAGATGGTCGGCGACGGAAAGTTCTTCGCCATGGCAGCGGATGCGTTCGGCGGCGATGCCGGCCGCGGCAAAGGTCGCGCGCAGGCGATCGGATACGGCCGGATCGCCGAGGCCGCGCGACTTCAGCAAGAGCCGTGACGACGGGAGTTCGCGGAGCAGTTCGGCCCAGAGGGCGAGTACCGCGGGAGTGAGTTTCGCGAGATGATTGAAGCAGCCGAAGGTAACGAAGCCGCGGGCCGTCGCGGGCAGCGGCCCGACGGCGGGCGCGTCGTCGTCGGGCCGATAGCAGGAAAACGGACCGGGCAGGCGGACGAGTTTCTCGGCGTAAAGATGCTCGGTGGTGCCGGGCGGATCGCTGACTGCGTCGGTGAAACGGAAATCGATCGCGGACAGGCCGGTGGTGTTCGGGTAGCCGATCCAAGTGGCCTGGGCGGGGGCGGGGCGGCGGGCGAGGACGGGCAGGCGGTGGTGCGCGGTGTGGCCGGCGAGATCGACGAGCAGATCGAGGCGGTCGGCGCGGATCAGGGCGGCGGCGGCCTCGTCGTCGAGGCGGGCGAGATCGCGCCAGTGTTCCGCGTGCTGTTGCAGGCGGGCGGTGAAGCGGTCGGGCGCCTTGACGTTGGCGTAGCAGAAAACTTCGAACCGGGTGCGATCGTGGGCGGCGAGCACGGGCTCGATGAAGTAGGCGACGGCGTGGTGATTGAAGTCGGGGGACAGATAGCCGATCCGCAGGCGGGCCGACGTGGCGGCAGGGCCCGCGGCGGGCGGGGGCGAGGCCGGGGCGAGCGGGTCGGCGTAGCGTTCGGCCCAGCGGCGGTGTTCGGCGAAGACCTCGGCGGGCGGAAAATCGGGCAGGTAGTTGAGCGCGAGCAGCAGATTGCTGTGGGTTTCGGCGGACGGGGCGGCGGCGAGGGCGGCGCGGAAATGCGCGACGGCTTCGGGAAGCAGCCCGGAGGCGCGGGCGAGGCGGCCGAGATTGTTGAGGGCCGGGGCGTAGCCGGGGCGGAGTTGCAGGGCGGCGAGGAATTCCGCGCGGGCTTCGGTGCCGCGGGCGGCGGCGGCGAGGGTGTGGCCGAGAATATTCCGGGATTCGGGCCGATCGGGTTCGAGGGCGACGGCGTGTTTGAAGGCGGCGAGAGCTTCGGCGCGGGCCTCGGTTTCAAGGGCGGCGACGCCCAGGTTGAGCCACACGGCGGCGCGGTCGGGGGCGAGGGAAGCGGCGAGCCGAAGGACGGCGAGGGCTTCGGGATAGCGGCCGAGGGCTTTGAGCAGATTGCCGAGTTGGTGCTGGGTTTCGGCGAGCCGCGGATCGAGGGCGAGGGCGCGGCGGAAGGCGGCGAGAGCGTCGTCGGACCGCCGAAGGGCGCGCAAGGCGAGGGCGTGCCGGTGGTGGACGAGGGGATTCGCCGGCAGCAGCGCGGCGGCGCGCTCCAGGAGGGCGACGGCGCGGGCGGCCTCGCCGCGGTCGAGCGAAATCAGGCCGAGATGATGGAGCGAATCGGCGTGGTCCGGCGCAACGGCGAGGACTTGTTCGTAGAGCGGCGCGGCTTCGGCCGGGCGGCCGGCGCGATGGCGGGCGACGGCGGTGGCGAAGAGCGCGGCGGGGTCGGACATTGCGGCGGAGGAGAGGAGGGCGAGGGGAGGCGTTGAGTCAATGGGAAGGAGGCGGGCGGAAACGCGGGCCGCGGTCGCCGACTCCTGAAAACGCGAAGGCCCCGGTTGTGAGCCGGGGCCTTGAACTACGTTTCTTTCGAATCGTTTGCCTCTTTCAGGTGCTGTGACCGGCAGGCGTTGCGTCCGTGGGAATGGACTTGCGCCGACCAGCCCCGCACTCACCGGGGCCTCCGCAGGGGCGGTCGCCGATTTTCCCGTAGCCTGGCCACCGGGTGAACGGTGGCCAGGATTGGGCGAATCAGGACTATCCCTGAGTGGATGGATTAGCCGATGAGGCGGAGAGCGCTCTGCGCGCTCTGGTTGGCCTGCGACAGCATCGCGGTGCCGGACTGCACCAGAATGTTCCAGCGTGCGAGCTGGGTCGATTCCGATGCGACGTCCACATCCGTGATGCGGCTCGAGGCGGCCTCCAGGTTGGCCTTGTTGACCGACAGCAATTCCGAAGCGAAGCCAAGATGGCTCTGCTCGGCGCCGTTTTCGGCGCGGAACGTGGCCACATTCTCGATCGCATCGGTGATGTCGCTCAGGTCGATGTCCCCGAGAGAGCTGACGCCGGTGTCGGTCAGAGTGCCGACGCCGTCCGCGGACCCGGAGAGGTCGCGGCCCTTGACGGTGACGCTCGTGGCCGCGTCCTCGGTCACGTCGACCGAGAGGCCGGCGCTGCCGAAGAGAGCGACGCTGTTGAACGTTTCCCCGGAGATGTCCGTGAGCTGCGTCTGGAGTTCGGTGAACTCCGAGTCGTAGTTCGCGAGATCGCTGGAGCTCTTGGTGGGATCGGCGTAGAGGGTCTTCAGCTCGCTCATACGATCGAGGACCTTCGCCGCCACCTTGAGGGCACCGTCCTGCGTCTGCAGGTAGGATACGGAATTGCCGATGTTCGTCTCGGTCGCACCTTGACGGCGCGCCGCGGCGGACAACTTCATCGAGACCGCGAGACCGCCGGCGTCATCCGACGGGTTCACGATTTTCGAGCCGCTCGAGAGCCGGTTGAGGCTCCGTTGCAGGGAGGCATTCGAAGCAGCCAGGTTGTTGGAGGCAACCGTAGCTGCGTAGTTGGTATTAATCACGACTGACATGGTATCGTTTCCTTGATGGGTGCGACTGTCCGTCGTCGCCACGTATCCGGTTTGGTCGGCGCCGGATCGCGCCGTCTGCGGCAAGGGCCGCAAAGTTTCAGGACGAGCTGCCGCAATGCAGCGCGCCACCTCAGGGTGTGTTCAGGAAACGCTCCCCAAGCCGTCGGATTAACTTTCAATGAACTGACGAACACTGGCTCGGCCCCGTCGGCGACCCGGCGAACCGGACCGGCGGAGCGGACTTACGACTGACACTGCAAAGTGGCTGACTACGGCCCCTGGGCGGACCCGGCGGGAAGCCGGGGCCCGGGCGGGCGGCGGGAAACTGCTCCCGCCGCGCCGCGGTTCAGGGCGGGCCCGCTTAGCCGCCGATGAGGCGGAGGGCGATCTGCGTGCTCTGGTTGGCCTGCGAGAGCATCGCGGTGCCGGACTGGACCAGAATATTCCAGCGGGCGAGCTGGGTCGATTCCGAGGCCACATCCACATCCGTGATCCGGCTCGAGGCGGCCTCGAGGTTGGCTTTGTTGACCGTGAGCAATTCGGCGGCGAAGCCGAAGCGGCTCTGTTCCGCACCGTTCTCGGCGCGGAACGTGGCGACATGCTGGATGGCCGTGGTGATGTCGGAGAGGTCGATGTCGCCGAGGGAGGCGACGCCCGTGTCCGTCAGGGCTCCGATGCCTGCGGCGGTGCCGGACAGGTCGCGGCCGAGGATCGACACCGAGGTGGCGCCGTCTTCGGTCACGCTGACACTGAGGTCGCCGCTGCCGAAGAGCGACACGGAGTTGAACTCCTCGGTGGCGAGGTCGCTCAGCTGCGTCTGGAGTTCGGTGAACTCCGAGTCGTAGTTGGCGAGATCGCTCGAGCTCTTGGTCGGATCGGCGTAGAGGGTCTTCAGCTCGCCCATGCGGTCGAGCACCTTGCCGGCGACTTTGAGCACACCGTCCTGCGTCTGCAGGAAGGAGACGGCGTTGCCGATGTTGGTCGTGACCGCGCCCTGGCGGCGGGCGGCGGCGGACAATTTCATGGAGACGGCCAGGCCGCCGGCGTCGTCCGCCGGGGTGACAATCTTGGAGCCGCTGGAGAGCCGGTTGAGGCTCTTCTGCAACGAAGCGTTGGAGGCGGCGAGGTTGTTCGCCGCCACGGTGGCAGCGAAGTTCGTGTTGATGACAACTGACATGATGATCTTCCTTGATGCTAAGCGTGACGTCCGTGTCACATTCGTATCCGGGGGAGCGGCTCCGGATCGCGCCGGTCAGGACATTTTTCCCGACAGGACCAGCTATCGTCGCGGGGCGGGTAAACCTTTACGCGATTGTGCAAGATTTATCTGCGTTTGATCCGAAGTTTTTTCTAAACCCCGGCGGCCTCAAGCCGACTGCGCGCGTGCCGATATAGGGAGCGGGCAGTCCCGCCCTTTTCTCCTTCCGCCATGCCTTCCACCAGTCTCCAAGTCGCCGGTCTCGCTTCCAACTTCGATTGGAAGACCTTCACCGACCAGATCATGGAGCTCGAGCGCGCCCCGGCGGCCCGGCTGGAGGCCGAGCGGATCGAGAACGTCTCGAAGAACTCGCTGCTGGGCACGCTGGGCACGCGGCTCACGACGTTGAACGACGCCGCGGCCGCCTTGAAAGCCGGCAGTCTCTTCGGACAGCGGACGGCGACCTCGGGCACGGCCGGCTCCACCTGGGGCGCCACGGCGGCCTCCGACACGGCGCCCGGCTCCTACCGCATCGCGGTTTCCCAGCTGGCCACCAGCGCGACCCTCACCGGCGCGAGCGACCGCGGCAGCCCCCTGGCGGCCAGCGCGGACGTTTCGGCGCTGACGGTGGCGAATCTGCCGATCAGCCAGGCGGTGACCGCCGGCACGTTCACGGTCAACGGCCAGCAGGTCGCGGTCGCCCTGACCGATTCCCTGGAGACGGTGTTCACCGCGATCGCCACGGCGACGGGCGGCGACGTGACGGCCGCGTACGACGCCACGAACGACAAAGTCAGTCTGACCAGCGGCAGCGGCACGGTGCTGCTGGGCGCCGCCAACGACACCTCCAATTTTCTCCGCGCGCTCAAGCTCGGCAACAACGGCACGGCCACGGTCGAGAGTTCCGGAAAACTCGGGGTGCTCAAGCCCTCGGCGACCTTGGCCAACGCCAATCTCGCGACGGCGGTGACGGCGGTCGACGGTTCCGGCAACGGCACCTTCGCGATCAACGGCACGAGCATCGCCTACAACGTCAACACCGACTCCCTCTCCGCCGTGCTGCAGCGGATCAACAATTCCGCCGCCGGCGTCAGCGCCGTCTACGACGCGGTCAACGACCGCGTGCAACTCGCCAACGAGAGCACGGGTGACCTCGGGATTTCCGTCAGCGAATCCGCGGGCGGGCTGCTCGGGGCGCTCGGGTTGACGTCGGGCACGACGTTCGCGCGCGGGGACAACGCCGAGTTCACGATCAACGGCGGCGACACGCTCTCCTCCGCGAGCAACTCGCTCGATGTCTCGGCGCACGGGATCGCGGGCCTCGTCGTCGAGGTGAAGTCGGAAACGACGGAGACGATCGCGGTGGCGGCGGACGCGACCGCGATGCGGGGCAAGATCGACGCCTTCATCGAAAGCTTCAATTCGGTCCAGCAGTTCATCGACACGAACACGCGGGTCTCGTCCGACGGCAAGGGCAAGGTCACGACCGCCGCGCTCGCGGGCAACCGCGAGATCCAGGATTGGTCGCGGTCGCTGCGCACGATGGCCTTCGCCTCGATCGGCGGCCTGGCGGGGTCGATCACGCGGCTCAACGACCTCGGCATCGACTTCAAGGCGGGCACCAACGAACTCGAGGTGGAAAACGCGACCCTGCTGACGGACGCGCTCCAGAATTCGACCACGGACGTCGGCGAATTCTTCAGCACCGCGACCACGGGCTTTGCGGCGAAGTTCGACACGTTTCTCGACAAGATCCTCGAGCAGAACGACGACCAGAAAGAGCGCCTGACGAAGACGAACTCCGGCCTCGACGAACAGATCGCCGCGATCGACCGCCGGTTGACGCAGCAGCGTTCCCTGCTGGAGTCGGCGTTCATCGCGATGGAAAGCGCCCAATCCAAGATCAAGCAGCAGCAGACCGCGCTCGACGGCATGATCGGCCAACTTTCCCGCTGATGAAAACGACCGGTATCCGGTATTGGATGACGTGCGGGGCGGCGGCCGCCCTGGTTTCGGGATTCGCCGGTTGCATGCATCCCGGCCCCCGGGATGCGGCGCGGCTGGGGCCGTTTTACGAGCCGAAGAATCTCATGAGCGAGCCCAACCTCGGCGGCCTGCGCCGGGTGGTGGTGCTGCCGGTGTGGAGCGGCCAGGTCGCGCCGGCCGAGACGGCCGCGGAACTCGACGTCGAAATCGCCAACGCCCTCCAGCGCACGCACCGCTTCGAGGTGGTGAATGTTTCCCGGGAGGACAGCCTGCGCCGTTTCCGGGTCGAGGCGTTTTCCTCGGCTTCGGCCCTGCCGCCCGATCTCTTCACCCGCCTCCAGCGCGAGTACGCCGCCGACGGCGTGCTCTTTGTCGACGTGACCGTCTACCGCGCGTACCGGCCGATCGCGATCGGCTTCCGCGCGAAACTGGCTTCGATCGACGGCCAGCGGCTGGTCTGGACCTTCGACAATGTCTTCTCCTCCGACGAAGTCGCGGTCGCCAATGCCGCCCGGCGCCATTTTCTCGATTCCAACCAGCGCGGAGTGCCGGCCGACCTGACCCATACGGTCCTCCAGTCGCCGGCGCGGTTCTCGGCTTACGCCGCCGCGGCGATGTTCGCCACCTTGCCGCCGGTGCTGAGCGCCGCGGCCGATCCCGAATTGGCGCGGGCCGCCGCAAATCGCTAAAGTCCGGCCCTTTTTGTCCGATATCTTCTCAAAATCCTCAACGGCGTTCCCCTGTATCCGACCATCAGCGGCTGACCGTAACGTCCTCCGAACTAGCCAATGATTACCTCTACTTCTTCCACCGACCGTCCGGTCCGGCCCGAAATGGTCGCCCCGGCGGGACAGACCGCAGCGCGCCCCTTGGCGCCGCGTCCGGACCGGATTTCGACGGAGAGCGCCGCTTTCCTCCGCGCCGAATTGGCGCGCCAGCCCGAGATCCGTCCCGAGGTTGTCGCCCGCGGCCGCGAGTTGGCCGCGGACTCTTCCTATCCGTCGTTCGAGACGTTGCGCTCCGTGGCGCAGCAGATTCTCCAGGCGCCGGACCTGAGCGAAGACCAGAGCTGAGCCCGACCCCATGGTCGCCACCGGCTACGCGCGGACCTACCGCGCCAATGCTATTCTCACCGCGAGCCCGGGGCAGCTCGTCCTGATGCTCTACGACGGTGCGCTCAAGTCCCTCGCACTGGCGCGGGACGCCTTCGAGCGGACCGACGATCCGAAACGGATCGAGACCATCAACACGCAGTTGCTCAAGGCGCAGGCCATCATCAGCGAACTGCAGAACGGCCTCAATCTGGAGGTGGGCGGAGAATTCGCCCGCACGATGCACCGGCTGTACGACTATCACAACCGGCGCCTGCTCGAGGCGAATATCCGGAAACAGGTCGAACCCGTGATCGAGGTCGAGCGGCTCGTGCGCGAGTTGCGCGATGCCTGGGCCCAGATGCTGTCCCAGCAGGACGGCGGTTCCGTGGAGCATATCCGGGGCGTCGCCTGGCCATGACCGCAACCGCGCAAGACTGCGCGCGGATGGTGACCGCGCTCGCCGACCTGGCCGACCAGGAGAGCGCCGCGCTGCGGGCCGGCGACTATGCGGGGGCCGCCGAAATCCAGGGGCGCTGCGCGCCGTTGCTGGAATTTCTTTCCGTCCACGCGGAATCGATTCGCGGCCGAGCGGAGCTGACCGGGCAACTCCGGCAGATCCGCGCCCAACGCAACGAAAGCTCGGCCCAGCTCGAGGCCCGGATCGAGGCCGCCCGCACCGAACTCGGCACCATGCAGAGTTCGCGCCGCCGGCTGAACCAGATTGCCCCGGCCTACGGCCACGCGAACGCGGCCCCGCGGCGGCAGCTCAGCGCGGTCGGCTGATCCGGCCTCCGGCCGGCGCACGCTGAAAGGTGGGTTGAGTGCTCCGGCCGCCGAGGCGAGGACGGCATGCCCGCGCCTCGAGAGATGCGGGACCAAGCGGTCTTTTTCCAATCCACGGGGCCAACGTCCGTTCCGGTCGGCCCGCCGGGAAATCGTTGGAATCAATTCGCGCCACGATCGCCTCGCTTCGAGGTCGGACCCGATCCCGAGGAACACAAAAAAACTCCGGCAGCGGCCGGAGTTTGCAGAGCGATCGGAGCGGTGCGGCGGGATCAACCCGTCGCCATCGCCAAGGGCCGAAGCCCGGCGTCCGTTTCGGCGGGCGTGATCGTGGCCATAGCCGGCGGACCTTCGAGCCACGCGGACGCGACCCGGGAGGATTCCAGTTTCCAATTGGTGTTCGGGGTCGAATAGACCGCGATCACCGGAAACGCTTCGCTGCCCTTCCAACTCAGGTTGGCTTTGAGGCAAAGCGAGCCGTCCGCCAATACGAACGCCTGGAGGAAAATGGAGCCGCCCGGATAGGGGAGGTCGGCCGCGGGCCGCGGGGTCAGCGTCAGGCGTGCCAGTCCGTGGCTGAAGTTCACCATCCGGATCGAGTCCCAGGCCCCGCCGTCGACGACAGGCGATTCGGCGATGAGCGATTTTTCGACATCGGAGAGAAAGGAGAGGAGACGCATGGCTAATCAGGAATCGGTCGCCCCGGGGCGAACTTGAGGACTTTTCGCTCAAGAATTCCCGGACTGTGTCGTTGCCTGCGCCATGCCCGCTCCAGCGCTGCCCAATCCCTGGGGTTTTGCCCCGGTGCCGGCCGCGACCGCGGTCGAACCCCCGCCGCCGCGCGCTATTCTGTTGCTCGAGGACGACGACGCCGTCGCGGGGCTGATCACGATGATCTTGCGGCGCCTTGGCCGGACCGTGATCCGGGCGCGTTCCTGTCTCGAGGCGCTGAAGTGTTTTCGCGCCGACGGGGCGCGGCTGGAGTTGGCCATCATCGATGCCGGATTGCCCGACGGCGACGGGATCGCCGTCGGCCGCCGGCTGCGCGAACTCGCCCCCGACCTGCGGGTCCTGATCACCAGCGGCAAGGACCGTTCGCACTTTGCGGGATGGGGCGCCGATGCCCGCTGCGGCTATCTGCCGAAACCCTTCAACCCGGCGGAAGTGGAGCAGGCGGTCGGTCTTTTGCTCGGCGGAAGCTACTGAGGCGGAAATCCCCGGGGCACCGGGGTGAACATTTGTTTGAATCGGCCGGGTCGGCTCACTTGAGTGGCGCGCTCAACTCCGCTTTTCGCCCCTATCGACGCCCGCTCATGTCATTCGAGAAAATCCTGATCGTCGAAGACGATTTGGTCGTCCGCAATCTCCTCCAGAGCATTTTCATGCGGCATAAATTGCCGGTGAGCGTGGCCGGCAGTCTGGCGGAAGCGCAGGCGCATCTGGCCCGCGAGCAGTTCGATCTGATGATGCTCGATTTGCGGTTGCCGGACGGCGACGGGCTCAAGTTTCTCGAACAGGTCGCCACGATTCCCGAACGGCCGCTGGTGGTGATGGTGACCGGTTTCGGGTCGATCGAGTCCGCCGTCGCCTGCATGCGCGCCGGGGCGTTCGACTACGTGCTCAAGCCGTTTTCGCCTTCGCAGATCGATGTCATTTTGCGGAAGGCGCAGACCTACCGGCAGCTGGTCAAGGTCAACAACCTCCTCAGCGACAATCCCGACGACGAAGACGCGCTCCTCGTGGGCCGGAGTCCGGCGATGACGCGGCTGCGGCAGTTGATCGACCGTGTGGCGCCGACCGACGCCACCGTGCTCGTCACCGGCGAAAGCGGCACGGGCAAGGAAATGATCTCGCGCGAATTCTACCGGCGCAGCCCCCGGCGCGGCCACCCGTTCATCAAGGTCAACTGCGCCGCCGTTTCCCAAACCCTGATCGAAAGCGAATTTTTCGGCCATGAACGCGGCGCCTTCACCGGCGCGACGGAGCGGCGCGAAGGCCGCTTCGAACTCGCGAACAACGGCACCCTGCTGCTCGACGAAGTCAGCGAAATCCCCCCGAGTCTCCAGGCCAAGCTGCTGCGCGTCCTGCAGGAACGGGAATTCGAGCGCGTCGGCGGCAGCCGCACGATCAAGGTCAACGTCCGCATCATCGCGACTTCGAACCGCGACCTGATGAGCAACGTGACCAAGGGCGAATTCCGCCAGGATCTCTATTACCGGCTCAACGTGTTCCCCGTCCACGTGCCGGCGTTGCGCGAACGCACCGAGGATATCGGGTTGCTGGCCGATCATTTTCTCATGCGGTTCACCCGCAAGCACGGCGTCCGCGTCACCGGTTTTTCCGATTCCGCGCGCGCGGCCCTGCTCGGCTACCGTTGGCCGGGCAACGTCCGCGAGCTGCAAAACACGGTCGAGCGCGCCGTCATCCTTTCCGAATCCGGCCGGCCGGTTTCCGCGGCGGCGCTCGGGTTGCCGGGCGATCTGACGGCGACCGACACCGATTCCATGGCCCCGTGGGGCGAGACCGAGCCGGTCGGGATCGTCAACGACGGCGTCGCGTCGGCCGCGGGCGGGCCTTCCGGGCTGACCGACGGCAACGGCCAGGTTCTGCGCCTCGAGGAATTGGAAAAGCAGGCGATTCGCGCGGCGCTGCGGCAAACGTCGGGGAACCGCACGCAGGCCGCCGCGGCGCTGGGCATCAGCATCCGGACCCTGCGCAACAAATTGCAGGAATACCGCGACGCCGGCGACCCGATCGACGCCGGCGTGGAATCCGAGGTCTGAGCCGGAATCGCGCAGTCGAGCGTTGAAGGGACGGCTGTCTGACTCAGGAGAGATTGGAACGGTGTAAGGAGCCGGAATGGATGGGCCGCGGTGTTTCGAAGGTGGGGTCGATTTGGCCGCGTGAGGCGCAGAGCGTGGGGGGATGAACCTCACCCGAAGTGTATTTGCGCAGGTGCTGGAAGGGATCCGGCCAGCGGAGTTTGAGCGCTGTGCGGCGCAGCCTCCGATGGTGCGGAGGCCGCGCCGGTTCTCCGCGTACGATCACTTCGCGTGCATGGTGTTTGCCCGGCTGAACCGTCGGCGGAGCTTGCGGGTTCTGGAGGCGTGTCTGAACGCCCGGCCGGACCGGCTGTACCACGCGGGGATCCGCGGCCGGGTGTCCCGCTGCAATCTCGCGGACGCGAACGAGCACCGCGACTGGCGGGTCGTCGCGCGGGCGACGGAGGTGCTGCTGCGGCGGGTCCGGCGGGGGCGGGGCACAACGCCCGCGCCGGTGGCCGCCGACATCCTGGCCTTCGACGCGAGTCTGATCGACGTGAGCCTGGCGCTGTGCCCGTGGGCCCACCGCCAGCAGTCCCAGACGGCGGTCCGGCTCAACGTCCTGCTGGATGTCGCGCTGGAATTGCCGCGTTTCGCCAGCGTGACGGCCGGCGACCGGCACGAGGTGGCGGGGCCGGACGAAGTCCCCGTGTATCCGGGCTCGTACTACATCATGGACCGGGGCTACCTCGACTTCCGGCGGCTGCACCCGCTCCGGCCTGCGCTTCCGCGCCGTGCGCTCCACCCGGTCGACAAAGCCGGCGGGCTGCGCTGCGACCAAGTCATCGTCCTGCGTCGCGCCCCGTCCGCCCGCGCGTATCCGGAGCCGCTGCGCCGCATCCGCTATGTCGACCCGGAACACGGCCACACCTTCGTCTTCCTCACCCATCAGGTCGCGCTCGCCCCCGCGGTCATCGCCGAACTCTACCGCCGCCGCTGGCAGGTCGAACTCTTTTTCCGCGGGATCAAACCGCATCTGAGCCTGGGGACCTTCTTCGCCACTTCGCCCAACGGCGTCCGCATCCAAGTCCGGAGCGCGCTCTGCGCGCACCTTCTGGTGGCCATAGCCCAGCAACGCTTCGCCCTGCCCGGCTCCTTGGATCAAATCCTCCAACCCGTCAGCGTCTGCATCTGGGAGGAATCCCCTCTCCCTGAACTGCTGGCAAAACCCGAGGCCACCGCCTTCGGAACCGACTCTCCCAGCCAGCTAAGAATCAATGGCTTCTAATCAGACAGCCGTGGGTTGAGGGTTGAGAGATTGATCCGCCCGCCTTCGGCGCGGACGCGGGGCGACCTGAACCCGCGACCCGAAACCGGGCCGCCGGCCCGGGTCAGGCAGCGAGGCCGGCGGTGAGGGCGAGGGCGCCCTTGGCGCGGTTCAAGATGTAGAGGTGGTAACCGGGGGCGCCGTTGGCGAGGAGGCCGCGGATCTGCGTGAGAGCCCAGTCGATGCCGATGGTTTCGGTGACATCGGCGTTTTCGGCGGCGACCTCGAGGCGCGTGATCAGCTGTTTCGGCAAGGTGGCGCCGCACATCGAGGTGAAGCGCTGGATCTGCTTCAACGTGAGCACGGGCATGATGCCGGGGACGATGGGCACGGTGATGCCGGCGGCGCGGCAACGTTCGACGAAGCGGTAGTAGACCGTGTTGTCGAAGAAGAGCTGGGTGGTGATGAAGTCGGCGCCGGCGTCGACCTTGCGTTTGAGGTGCGTGAGATCGACGTCGAGGGAAGGGGCTTCCGGGTGTTTCTCGGGGTACCCGGCGACGCCGAGGCAGAAGTCGGAGTGGCGGGATTTGAGCAGCGCGACGAGTTCGTGGGCGTTGCGCAGACCGTCGGTGGCGACCTTGAACTCGGTGGCGCCCTTGGGCGGATCGCCGCGGAGGGTCATGATGTTGCGGAAACCGCCGCCATGGATGCGGTCGGCGACGTCGCTGAGTTCGGCGCCGGAGTGGCCGACGCAGGTGAGGTGGGGCATCACCGTGAAGCCGAATTCCTGTTTCAACAAGGCGCTGACCTGCGCGGTGCGGTCGCGGGTGGTGCCGCCGGCGCCGTAGGTGACGGAGACGAAATCGGGGGCCATGCGCTTGAGCGTGGCGGCGGTGGCGCGGAGGGCCTCGACGCCGGCGTCGTCCTTGGGCGGGAAGAATTCAAGGGAGCGCAGCGGGCGGTTTTGCGCGAAGAGTTCGGAGATTGGCCGGTCGGGGGACATAACGAATCAATGCATGCGGAAGTGATGATGCGTGTAAAGGGCGGACTCGGGGCAGGGCTCCGACTCGAACACGGACTAGGACAGGAGGGACAGGACGACGGAGAGCGGATGAACAGGATGAACGTGGAACAAAAAAGGCGCGCCGGGGAGGGCGCGCCTTGGGAGAAGTACGGGAATGGGCCGGAGTTTACTTCTTGGTTTCCGGCTTTTTTTCCTCGGGGGCGGCGGGCGCGGCGGGGGCCGGGGGAGCGGGGGGCGGGGCGGGTTCGAAGAGTTCTTCGGCTTTTTGCGGGAGGCTCGTGAAGGCGTAATCGGCGATTTGGAAGGCGCGCTTGGCCATGAGGGCGTTGACGGGAGCGGCGGCGTCGCCGTGGGAGACGGAGGCGAAGACGGGGCCGGCGGGCAGGGTTTCGAATTCGGGGGCGAGGGGCTTGTCGTCCGGCTTGGCTTCGCCGGATTTCGATTCTTCCTTTTTCGCGAGGTCGGCGAGGTTGCCGAGGGCGGCGGGGCCGGATTTGCCGTCGGCGGCGGGAGCGGGCGCTTTCAGTTTCTTTTCCTCGGGCTTACGGCCGAGGCCGACCTGGACGATCTTTTTGTCGAAGGTCTCGAGTTTGAAGAGACGCTGGTGGGCGAAGGCGGACTTGGCGTTGGCGTCGTCGAGGGCGGTGGTTTCCGTGAAACGCAGATTGCCGACGGCGTTCAGGATCTGGCCGATTTTGTCGGCTTTGATCTTCTGGTTGCCGGGCGCGTTTTCGGCGGTCCAGGGGTCTTCTTTCTTGGCGCGGGAGACGGTGACGCTGCCGCCTTCGGGAAACGGAATTTCGATTTTGGCAATGTCGTCGGCCTTGAGGTTGAGCAATTCGGCGTTGGCCCAGTTCTTGGCGTCGGCGTCGAGCCAGGCGTTGAGGTTGGCGAGGAAGGCCTTGGGTTCGTCGCCGAAGCGGACGTAGCGGCCGCCGGCGTCGGCGTTCTTGCCGAGGGTGACGGCGAAGAGGGTTTTGCCGGCGGCGTCGAGCAGTTCGATTTTCGTATCCTTGAATTCGAGACGCGCGATGCGGTCGGGGCTGCTGGTGACGAGGCGCTGGAGTTTGGCTTCGGTGAGATTGCCGACGAAGCCGCTGAGCTTGGTGAAGTCGGCGGGGAAATCGTGATAGGACGGGACCTTCCAGGAGCCGTCGGCCTGGCGCGCGAGTTCGACGGTCTTGCCGGCGTCGGCGAGGCGAAGGGTGACGGCTTTTTCGAGGGCGTCGCGGGCGACGAGCGGCTGGTTGAGCCGCGGATCGGCCGAGGGCGGCGGGGCGGGTCGGCGCGCGAAGAACACCGCCACGGAGAGGGCGGCGAGGACCAGCACGGAAACGACAAGGGTCGGGAGTTTCATCGGGGGAAACGGGAGGTTGCCGAAAGGGGAGGCCGCGACGGATTACTTCCGGCGGTTGCTGCGGAACCAGAGGCCGAAGAGGAGGACGGCGACCGGGGTGGAGAGAAGATTGAGGACGAGCAGCCGGTTTTCGAGGCGGTCGATGTCCTCGCGGAGGGCGCGACGGATCTCGCGGCGTTCGCCGCGCATGACGGCCTGCTGTTTCTGGAAATCCTCGATGGCCTTGGCGAGTTCGGGCGTGGCGACGAGGCGGTTGCCCTCGCCCTTCTTGCCCTGGAGCTCGGTGAGTTTCGTCTGCACCTGCTGGAGGCGGCCGTCGAGTTCGGTGAGTTTGTCCTGATACTGTTTCTGGGCGGTGGCTTCCATCTTGCGGACGACCTCGAAGGGGCGGAGCGAAGTGCCCTTGCTGCGGATGGAGATCAGGTCTTGGGAACCGCCGAGGAATTCGACCGTGTTGGCGGCGAAGGCGAGGTTGTCGTTGAAGGGCTCGGCGGCGGTTTGGCCGAAGAAGTTGAACTTGCGGACGCTGTAGTCGTCGAAGAGCCAATCGGTGTCGGCGATGACGAAGAGCGTGGACGTGGTCTTCGATTCGGCGAGGTGGTCGGCCTTGGCGGCGGGGGCCGCGGGCGCGGGGGCGTCGGGCTTGGGTTCGTCTTGGGGGGCGCCGGCGGGGAAGGCGGACTTGAATTTGCCGGTGACGAGGGCGGCGATGGTTTTCTTGCCGCTGGGGGTGATCTGCTTGGCGACGTCGTCGGGCTGGGCGAATTGCAGCAGCATGCTGGCGACGGTGCCGGCCTGGTCCGAAGTTTCGACGAGAGGCGTGAAGGTGACGTCGGCGCCTTCGCGTTTCGCGAGGCTGCCGGACTCGATGAACATGGCCGATTTCAGCTGGGCCGTGGGCATGGACTTGGCGTTGAAGGCGTCCTTGCCGCGGAGGCTGAGCCAGATCGGGTAACGGGCGACGCCGCCGGCGCCGGTCTGGACCTGGGTGGCGTTTTCCAAGTCGCCGACGACCTGCTGCGGGTCGTACTGGATGCCGTAGGCCTGGAAGAGCGCGGGCAGATCGGAGGAAACGTTCTGGGGTCCGCCGCCCATCATCTGCTGCTGCGGGTTGCTCTGGCGCTTGAAGTGCTGGGAGGCGGGGTCGACGGCGACGATGACGGGTTTGCCGGCGAGGAGGAACTGGTCGATGGCGTATTGAAGTTTCGGAGACACGTTCTGCGGGTGCGCGACGACCAAAATATCGAGGCCGGCCGGCAGTTCGGCGGCGGCGGCTTCGACGGCGACGATCTGGAAGGACTGCTCGAGTTCCGTGACGATCATCTGCGACGGCTGGGGCTGGCGGCGCATCATCATCATCATCTGCATTTCCTGCGGGTTGGTGCCCTGGAGGGGGAGGCTGGAGATGAGGCCGAGTTTCCGTTTGTCGATCTGCTGGACGGAGTAGATGAGCTTGGAGAGATCGTATTCGAGGAACTGTTCGCGCTGCGGCGTGAAGGCCGGGATCGTCTTTTGCTGGTCGGCTTGGGTGACGATGAGGCCGAAGAAGAATTGCTCGCCGCCCTGCTGGGCGACCTGGGGCGTGAGGCCGGAGGCGGTGGCGCGTTCTTCCTCGGGGGTGTCGGGGCGCGGGTTGACGACGTTGAGGGTGAGCTTGCCGCGGGAGGCGCGCACGTACTGGCGGAGCATCTCCTGCACGCGGGCGGCGTAGTTCTTGTAGGCGATGGGGAGGCCGGAGGCGTCCTTGGTGAAATAGAGATCGATCGAGACGGGCTCCTCGATCTTGCCGAGCATGGTCTTGGTGCCGGCGGAGAGGGAGTAGATCGACTCGGCGGTGGCGTCGACGCGCACGGGCAGCGACGAGGCGAGATAGTTGACGAGGACGAGCCCGAGGAGGAGGAGGGCGATGGCGAGCGACTTGCTACCGGGTTTCATAGGCGGGAGCGGAAAGGGTTAGCGTTCGAGGGCGACGACGTTGAGGAAGAGCGTGAAGCCCATCAGGGAGAGGAAGAAAATCACGTCCTTGGGATCGACGATGCCCTTGGTGAAGGCGTCGAAGTGGGTGATGAAACTGAAATTCGAGAGGGCGTCGGCGACGACCATCGGCAGCGCGCCTTCGAGGGTTTCGGTAAAGCTGCTGAAACCGAGGAAGAGGAGAATCGCGCAGGCGCCGAGACTGAGGACGAAGCTGATGACCTGGTTCTTGGTCAGGGCGGAGGTGAGGGCGCAGACCCCGAGGTAGGCGCCGGCCATGAGCACGGCGCCGAGGTAGGTCGTGGCGATGATGCCCCAGTCGGGATCGCCGAGGTAGCCGACGGTGAGGGCCATCGGGAAACTGAGCAGCACGGCGAGGGCGAGGAAGGCCCAGCCGGCGAGGAATTTCCCGAGGACGGCCTCGAGGGTGGTGATGGGCAAAGTGAAGAGCAGCTCGACGGTACCGGAGCGTTTTTCCTCGGACCAAAGCCGCATGCCGACGGCCGGCACGATGAACATGAAAAGCCAGGGGAAGAACGTGAAGTAGCTCTCGAGGCCGGCGACGCCGGCGCGGAAGAAGCCGCCGTAGCGCGAGAACGCGAGCGACACCGAGATCACGAGGAACGCGATCAGGAAAACGTAGGCCACCGGCGAACGGAAGTAACCGAGGAACTCGCGTTTGAAGATGGGGGTGATTTGGCGCATGGGGGGAAGCGGAAAAGTAGCGGGTAGCGAGGAGCGGGTAGCGAGTAGGAGCGGAAACCGATCCTGAGCGTCGGGTGGCGGATGCCCGCTACCCGCTACTCACTCCTCGCTACTGCCGGGATCAGATGTCCCCGTGGGTCAGGGAGCGGAAGATTTCGTCGAGGCGGGCGCCGGGCTGGCGGGCGCGGAGCTGGGCGGGCGTTTCGTCGGCGACGACTTGGCCGCGGGAGATGATGATGACGCGATTGCAGATCGCATCGACCTCCTCGAGGATGTGCGTCGAGAGGATCACGGCCTTTTCGGCGGACATGTTTTTGATCAGCGCGCGGACCTCGTTTTTCTGGTTCGGGTCGAGGCCGTCGGTCGGTTCGTCGAGGATCAAAGCCGCGGGATCATGGAGCAGGGCCTGGGCGAAACCGACGCGCTGCTTGAAGCCTTTCGAGAGCGTTTCGATCGTCTGCTTCCGGACGGGGGCAAGGTGGGTGAGCTGGATCGCGCGGTCGACCTGCGCGGTTTTGGCGGCGCCGCGGAAACCTCGGACCTCGGCAATGAAGCCGAGGAATTCGCCGACGGTCATTTCCGGATACGCCGGGGCGCTTTCGGGCAGGTAGCCGAGTTTCTGTTTCACGCGGACGGGATCGACCGTGACGTCGATGCCGTCGACCGTGGCGGTGCCGGCATCGGGGCGGAGGAAGCCGGTGATCATCTTCATCGTGGTCGACTTGCCGGCGCCGTTGGGGCCGAGGAAGCCGAGGATGTCGCCGCGTTTCACCGTGAAGGTGACGCCGTCGACTGCGCGTTTTGCGCCGTAAGTTTTGACCAGACCTTTGACTTCAATCATGGGAACTTGGCGAAGCGGGGGAGGGGATGCGGGGTTGTCCAGGCCGGCGGAACGAAGTCCGCCGCGGCAACCCGGGAAGGTGGGGTAAGATGTCGGCAAGCGCCGGAGCGCAAGCGGAAATTTCAATTTCCGCCGGCCTGAAGGCGCGCGGATCAAGGACTGGGCACGGCCGAAAGGGCGAACACGGCGGTCTGCGTCGTCTCGCCGACCGGTTGCAAACGCAGAGGCGGCTTGGCCCAACGGGAATGGCGATTCAGGAAATCGAGATTGGTCTGCCACTTGGTGACAATGATCCAGCGGATGCCGCTGGCGCGCCAGCGGGCGACGACGACGGCGTCGGGCAAGGCCGGGTCGAAGAGCCAATCGGCGTCGGGGCTCCAGAGCGGGACCACGGTGCGGCCGAGCGGGAGGAAGCGGGTCTGGAAACCCGGGGCATCGGCGAGGATGGCGCCGTCGGAACCGAGGCGTTGCAACAAAGCGGCGGTCTCGTCGGCGAGGCCGACCGGGGCGTGCCGGATCGGGGTGAAGGCGGGCCACTCGCGCCAGGGGGTGCGGGCGGGATTGAGCGGGAGGGCGAGCGAGGCCGGCAAGGAGCCGACGACGAGGACGAGCAACGCGACGCGCAGCCCGCGGAAAAACTCGGGGCGCAGGCGGGAGACGGCGGCGAGGGCGAGGCCGAGGGCCAGGACGGCCAGGGCGAGGGCCGGGGCGAGCACACGCAGGGAATAGAAGAGACCGCCGGACGTGTAGCGGACGGAGGCGGCCCAGAGCAGGCCGATGACGCCGACGGCCACGAGCAAGGCGACGGCCTCGCGGCGCCAGACGTTGCGGCGCAGGGCGGCGGGGAGGAGGACGATGGCGCCGAGCAGGGCGGTCGGGGCGTATTGCAAGGCGTAGCGGCCGAGGTCGCGCCAGCCGGCGGGGGAGGTGAGCGCGGCGGCAAAGGCGGCGGCGTCGTGGTTGATCCAGGCGATGAAGCGCGGGTTTACCGGGAGCGGGCCGAGGGCGAGGCTGTGGAACGGATTGCCGGTGAGGAACCAGGTGCGCAGCGGCCAGAGGGCGGCGCAGACGCAGGGCACGGCGCAGGCGATCCAGCCGGTCCGCGGCGCGCGCACGAGCCACAGACCGCCGGCGGCGAGCAGCGGGAAAACGAGACCGTATTCGCGCGCGGCGGCGCCGACGAGGGCGGCCAGGCCGACGAAGGCGAGCCAGCCGGGGGCGGAGGTGGCCTGCCAGGCGGCGAGGCCGAGCACGATGCCTGCCGCGGCCAAGGCGGTGAGGCCGGTTTCCTGGCCGAGCAACACGGACCACGAGAGCAAGGGGCAGGCGGCGGCGGCGAGCACGACGAGGCGGGCGGCGGGCGGGCGCGCGAGGCGTTGCGCGGCGAGCCAGAGGAATTCGTGCAGGGTCCAGAGTTGGAGCACGGTGGCGGGGACGGTCCAAGCGGAGTGTTTGCCGCCGGCGCAGGCGTAGGCCCAGGCGTGCAGGGCGGCGGCGCCGGGCGGGAGGCTTTCGGCCCAGAAGTAAGTGCGGAAGTCGGCGGCGTTGCGCGGCGGATAGAAATCGAGATGGCCGAGCCGCAGCATTTGTTCGGCGAGGTAGCTCCAGCGGAATTCGACGTCGGGGCCGGCGAGCGGCTGATGCCAGGCGCGGACCAGCAGGCCGATCCAGAAGAGGACATAGAGGGGAGTCCAGGCCCCGAGATCGCCGAAGGGGCCGAGCCGGCGGCGCCAGGCGGGCAAGGCGCGATCAAGGGCGCTGAAATCGGGGACGGAGGGCGGGCCGGGTTTGCGCCGGTGGGCCCACGCGAGGGCGGCGGCGGTGGCGAGGACGAGGCCGGCGGAAATTGAAACGAGGGAAATCGTCAGGCCGGAAAAGACCAACGCGAGCAGCGTCGCGTAGAGCACGGCGACGGAGCCGAGAAACGACGTGCCGACGGCGAAGGGCAAACCGAGCGCGCGCAGCAGGGCGGCGCCGGGGCCGAGCAGGCCGGCGAGAAGGAGCGCGCCTTGCGCAATCAGCCGGAGCGAGTCGGGCACGCTTTCTGGAATGCGAGACGGGGCCGGCACGCCAGCCGGAAAGCGGGCGAGGCGTGATTTCGATTTTCCACCATGGAGGCCAAGGCAGGCGGCACAGGGACCAAGGCAGGGGACACAGAGGTCACAGAGGGGGCACGGAGGTCACGGAGGGAACGCGGAGGGCACAGGACTTCATGGTCGCGGGGAGCCGCGTCGAGATTTGGGTTTTGAACCACAAAGGCCACGGAGACGACACAGAGGTCACGGAGGAGAGAGAACTTGGGAAAACGAGTGGGGCGGGGACGTTGGTTCCGGGGAATTCCGTGGATCCAATTTCTCGAAATTGCTTCGGACCAAGATCCGCGGTGCTCGAAGCAGGCGGAAAAGCTGCGCGCGTTTCTCCTCCGTGACCTCCGTGCTGCCTCCGTCTCCTCTGTGACGAGATCCCTTTTCTCAACCTGCGATCGTAAGTTCGCGGTCTTTCTCGGTTTTCAGGCGGAGTTGGCCGCAGGCGGCGTCGATGTCGTGGCCCTTTTCGCGGCGCAGCGTGACGGAGATGCGGGCGTCGCGGAGGATGTCGGCGAACCGTTCCTGCCGCGTGATGCTCGGGCGCTTCCAGGGCAGGCCTTCGACGGTGTTGTAGGGAATCAGGTTCACGTGCGCGTGGAGGTCGCGGGCGATGTCGCGCAGTTTCTCGGCCTGCGGGAGCGAGTCGTTGATTTCCTCGATGAGAATGAACTCGAGCGTGACCATGCGGCCGTGCTTTTCGGAAAACGTGCGGACGGCCGGGATGAGTTTGGCCAAGGGGTAGGCCTTGTTCACCGGCATGATTTTTTCGCGGACCTCGTCGGTCGCGCCGTGCAGGGAAATCGCGAGGCGGAAACCGAGCTGCTCTTCCGCCAACTGCAGGATTTTCGGGACGAGACCGCTGGTCGAGATCGTGATGCGGCGGGCGCCGAAGCCGAGGCCCCAGTCGGCGTTGACGATGGTGAGGGCGCGGATGAGGGCGTCGTAGTTGGCGAGCGGTTCGCCCATGCCCATGACGACGATGTTGTCGAAAGAAACGAGTTCCGGCCGGGCGCGCGGGCTGCGTTCGTCCTCGCGGTAGCAGACGTGGAGGAGCTGGGCGACGATTTCGCCGGCGTTGAGATCGCGTTTGAGGCCGGCGAGGCCGCTGGCGCAGAAGACGCAGCCCATGGCGCAGCCGACCTGGGTGGAGATGCAGATCGTCTTGCGGGAAGCGTCGAGGCCGACGCCTTCCTGCGGGGCGCGGATGATGACGGTCTCGATGAGGGAGCGGTCGCCGAGTTCGAGCAGGAGCTTGTCGGTGACATCCTCGGATTGCTTGTTCAGCACGAGGGCGGCCGGGATCAGTTCGAAGGTGGCGTCGAGCCAGGTGCGCAGCGGCTTCGACAAGTTGGTCATGCCGTCCCAGGTGCGGACGCGTTTTTTGTAGACCCAATCGAGGATCTGCTTGGCCCGGAAGGCGGGTTCGCCCTGCGCATGCAGCCGCTCGGAGAGCGAGGCGAGCGTTTCGCCGGTGAGCGGCGGTTTGGCGGGCGTGTACTTCATGGCGGTCGGGGGCGGCACCGTAGCGCGGACGGGGACGGCGTCAAAGATTCCCGCCGGAGCAGGCGCCGACGAGCGACGCCCCGACTTGAACCGGGCGGAACGGCAGCGCCGGCGAAAGCTGAGAACTGAGAGCCGAGCGCTGACAGCTTTCCGCGGCGGCAAAAAAAGGGGCGTCCCCCGCGAAGGGGACGCCCGGAAGCGAGTGCCGTATCCTGAATCAGGTTACTGCGTGCGCAGGTAGGCGACGATGTCGGCGACGTCCTGGGCGGAGAGCCCGAGTTGCTCGGCGCTCAGCATGAGGGAACGGCCGAGGGGCTGCGGGCGGCCGCGGACCTTGTTGGCGGGGATCATCTGGGTCTGGCCGCCGGTGGAGACGACGATGATCGGGTCGCTGTTGCTCAGAACGATGCCGTGGACCTGGCCGCCGGCGACGAGGTTGAGGCTGGAGCCCTCGAAGCCATGCGAGATTTCCGCGGAGGGGTTGACGATGGCGTTGATCACGACCTCGGCGGTCTGGGCTTTGGCGAAGCCGGTGAGGGCGGGGCCGTACTCGATGCCTTGGTTGCCGACCTTGTGGCAGAGGAAGCAGGACTGCGCGAGGGTGGCGCCCTTGGCGGCGTCGCCCTTGAGTTTGGCGATTTCGGCGACGGCGGGCAGCTGGGTGGGCGCGGCTTCCGGCACGGTGACGGGGTTGATCGTGACGGTGGCCGGATCGTAGAGGCCGCGTTCCTTCAGGGCGGCGGCGACGCCGAATTCCTTGAAACGGATTTCCTTGTAGTTGAGCAGCCACCAGAGGGCGTGGGTTTTGGCGAGGCCGGTGGCTTTCTGCGCGAGGTCGAGCAGGGCCTGGGCGGATTCGCGGGTGGGGATGAAGCCGAGGGCGGTGACGGCGGCGACGCGGTCCTTTTCGGGCAAGGCGGGGGCGGCGGCGCGGGCGGCGAAGGCGGACTCGGCGCCCTTGGGCGTGAGGCGCCAGATCAGGTTGGCATAGCTGGCGGGCCACTGGGCGGCGTCCTTGCCGGGGGCGAGGGCGGAGAGGGCGGCGTAGACGTCGGCTTCCTTGTTGGTGCAGCCGGTGCCCCAGGCCTCGAGGTAGGAACGGTCCTGGCCGTCGTAGCCTTTGGCGAGGGCGAGGAGGAGATCTTTGGCCTGGGCAAACGGCACATCGCGGAGCGCGAGGGCGACATCGCGGCGGACGGCCGGGGAGACGTCGAAGGCGAGCGTCTTGGCGTGTTCGAGGACGCGGTGGTTGATGCGGCGGAGGGCGCGGAAGGCGGCCACGCGGAGCATCGGGTCCGAGGACTTCAGCTGGGCCTCGGTTTTCGCGATGCCTTCTTTGCCGAGTTGGGCGAGGAGGAAGACGGCGCGGCCGCGGATGTAGGGATTGGGGTCGTTGAGGAGCGCGGAAACGGGGGCGACGGACGCGGCGCCGGCGGCCTTGAGTTTGAGGAAACCGAGGGCGCGGACGTTGACGGCCGGATTTTTGAGGGCGGCGATCTGGCCGGCGACGGTGCTCACGTCGATCTTCGGGGCGGCGAGTTTCTTGCCCTTCGGGGTGATGCGGTAGATGGCGCCACCGAAGGTGGCGTCGAGGGCGGCGTGGCCGCCGGTGCGGGGATCGAACCAGTCGGCGACGTAGATGGCGCCGTCGGTGCCGACGGTGACGTCGGACGGGCGGAACCAGGTCTTGAGGTCGTCGGCGCGGAGGACGCCGCGCATGCCGTCGATGCCGCCGAGAATCTGCTCGCGGTTGGTGGTGAAAAACTTGAAGCGCTCGAGCTTGAAGCCGGCGCCTTCGGCTTTCGGGAAATAGCCGAAGACGACGTTGCGGGAGGTTTCGCAGCTGAGGAGGGCGCCGCGCCATTTTTCGCCGAAGGCATCGCCTTCGTAGTACGCGATGCCGGTGGGGGCGCCGTTGCCATAGACATCGCCGGCGGGAATGACGCCGGGATCATCCTGGCGCCATTCGGCGACCTGGGTGGTCTGGCCGGGGCGGCGATCGACGCCCCAGCTGCGCTGGCCGTTGCGGGAGTTGAAACCGAGGTTGCCGTATTCCTGGAGGTAGGACGTGCGGGCGGCGGGCGGATCGTCGTTGTCGTTTTGGAACACGTCGCCGAAGGACGTGACGGTTTGCTCGTAGGAATTGCGGAAATTGAAGCCGATGGGTTCGACGTTGGTGCCGTCGGAATTCATGCGGAACGCGGTGCCGCCGACGTAGACGTGGCCGTCGTCGCTGGGTTTGCCGGAGTAGTCGGGCGGGCGCTGTTCGTTGGCGGGGATGCCGCCGCCGCTCTTGGCGGGATCGTAATGGCTGCCGTTGCGGAAGGTGCGGCCGGATTTGTCGGTGAAGAGGGCGCCGGCGTTGCCGTGGTTGAAGTAATATTTGCCGTCGGGCCCGAAGGTGACCGCGTGGAGCGAGTGGTCGTGGTTGCGGCCGTCGAAGCCGGTGAGCAGCACCTCGCGTTTGTCGATGGCGGGATCGAATTTCAGGTTCCGGTCGACATCGGTGTAGACGATGAGATCGGGCGCGCAGGCGACGATGATCTGGTTGTCGATGACGCTGACGCCGAGGGGGGCGAGGAGGGCGGGTTCCTGGACGAAAACGCTGCTCTTGTCGGCGGTGCCGTCGCCGTCCGTATCTTCAAGGATCACGATGCGGTCGCCGGCCGGATCCTTGCCCATGTGGCGGCGGTAATTGTAGGCCTCGGCGATCCAGATGCGGCCGGCGGAATCGACGTCCATGTTGGACGGATTGCGGAAGAGCGGGGTGCGGGCCCAGAGCTTGACCTCGAGGTCGTCGGGGAGCTCGAACATGTCCGGCGGCAAGAAGGGTTGCGACGGCTGGATCACGGGGGCCGGGCCTTGTTTGGCCGGAGGGGCGGACTTGGCGGACTTGGCGGGCTGGGCCGGTTGCGCGGTGGCAAGCGCGGCCGCCGCGGCAAGGATCAGGGTGGCAATCGCGGCGGGGGTCCGCGAAACGGGGCGGGGGGATGAGGGCATCGGAGCGAGACGAAACCAGCGGCGTGCCGCATGGCAATGCAGCGTTTCGCGAGCGCGGGGCGGCGGCGCGGTTTTCCGATTGCGCGGACGCTGCGCGGAGGAGTCGCGACGGGGACGGGCAAGGGCGCAGACGAGCTGCGCCCCTGCGTGGGCGGACGAGGGGCGGGGCCGGTCAGGGCGCGAGTTCGGGGGCGACGCCGAGAGTGCCGACGAGTTTCTTCACGTAGTCGGGCGAGCGGGTGGTCACGACGGCGTGGCGCGCGTGCGCGAGTTTTTCACGCAGGTCCAACTTCTGCGCGACGTCGGCGTAGTTGTCGCGGGTGAGGATTTTCTCGAGGTAGTTGGCGCGGAGATCCCAGACCGCGGCGTCGCGGCGTTGCTGGGCCTTGAGGCGGGCGAGGTACCAGTCGCTTGCGAGCAGGTTTTCGCGGGTGAAGAGTTGGCGGAACGCGGGGGACTCGGCGGTGAGGCCTTCCCAGGTGCCGTCGCGCATGAGATGGAGGAGGGCGCGCAGGGGCGGGACGGCCTGGGCGACGGAGCCGTCGGCGAAGTAGGAGAGCGCCGCGGTGCGCATGGCTTGGACGATGTTGTCCATGCCTTCGGCGAAGACGTCGGCGTCCTGGGTTTCGGGGCGGAGCTGGTCGTCGTTGAAGAGGGTGCTCGGGTTGCTGAGCACGCGGCCGCAGAACGTCTGGACGAAGCGCGAGGTGATGCGCCAACCGAGGCGGCTGGCGAGGACGGTCTTGCCGGCGTGGAGCCAGTCGCAGCAGCGCTCGAGGTAGCCGTGCTCGATAAGGTATTTGGGCGTGCGTTCCTCGGCGGACATGCGGGCCCAGAGCTCGGGGACGAGGAGGCTGATGTCGTGGTCGACGCGGTACTTGGGGCCGACCCAGCCGGCGGCGGACGAGAAGACGGAGAGGTCGGTGAGAATGTAGGAGACGAGGGCGGCGTTGAGATCGTGGATCGGGGGCAGGGCGTTGAAGGGGCCCTTGGTGAGGGCGCCTTCGGAGCCGGCGCCGGTGGTCGAGGGCGACTTGCCGGTGAGGCTGGCGATGAAGTCCATGAAGGCCTCGGGCAATTCCTGGTAATGGACGGGGCCGAAGACGCACATCGGCTTCACGCCGGGTTCCGGCGGATTGAGGCGGCGGCCGGCGAGCACGGCGCCGACGGGGAAGAGGGCGGGCGAGCCGGCGGGCAGGCGGCGGTAGAGCTGGGCGCCGACCTGCGCGAGGTAGGTGGCGCGGGGGTCCTCGAGATCGGGCCGGTACTGGAGGTATCGGGGATTCTTGGACGGCTTGCCGTCGACGAGGCGCGGGTGGGCGGGCGAGGCGAGGTAGTCGGGGTGCCCGGCGGCGACGAATTTCCCGAACATCGCTTTCACGGGTTCGGTGAAGGCGTCGAAGCCGATCGCATCCTCGACGATGGCGCGCGCGGCGGGGCGGTCGAGGGGTTCGTAGTTGGAGAAGAAATTCCCGTTCCGGGAAAAGTCGCGCTCGGTGTGTTTGTCGTAGCCGCGCAAAATGGCGTCGTCGGGGCGCTGGAAGAGCGAGGTTTCGCAATTCTGCACAAACTTGAGGGCGGCGGCGGAGCCGGCCCATTCGGGCAGGCCGGCGAGGCCGGGGCGCGGGACAACGACGGAAGCGGTGATGTCGTCCTCGGCCTGGATCTTGACCGCGGGGAAAAAGTCTTTGCGCAGGCTGAAGGTGCGCCAGCCGCCGTCGGGCGTGAAGCCGACGCGGAGGTAGTGGGTGAGCACCTTTTGTCGGTGGTATTTCACCTCGTTGCCGGGGCGGCCGTTGATGGTGTCGACGGAGAAATGCGGGCGCCACTCGTCGCCCCACTCGGGTTTGTAGTACCGTTTGATGAGGAGGACGATGTCGTGGATGTAGCGCGGGATGGAGCCGAGCCAGGTGTTGAATTCGTCGGTGTAGTCGGGGCTGGGGCTGAGGAGTTTGACGACGGAGCCGAGGGAGCGTTCGGGGCTGAGGAGGGGGCGGCCGCGGGGTTTGTTGCGGGCGGAATCGCGGAAGCGCAGGCCGTACTCGCGGCGGAGAATGGTGTCGACGAGGGCGAAGTCGGCGGCGAGATCGCTGACGAAATTGGGCCCGATGAACATCGCGTCGGCGATGGACTTGCTGATTTCGGATTTGCCGCCGCCGGAGACGGTGCAGGGCTTGTGGCAGAGCAGGCCCTCGGCGGTGGTGCCGCGGAGGCGCCAGCGGCGGCCTTCGTCGGGTTTGACCATCTCGACCTTGTAGCCGGACGGGAGCACGTAGGTGTGGTCGGGCAGGAGCTTGACGGTGTGGAGGCCGTCGCCGTCGCGGTTCCGCCAGCGGATGGTCTGGGCGCGGAGGTCGAAGTAGGCGTCCTGCGGGACATACCCGATATTCGGATACATGCGGTCGCGGGCCCAGCCGCCGGGTTGCGGCACGAGGCGGTCGCCGAGCTGGGCGAGGACTTCCTCGAAGGCGTGGTCGACGATGGCGAGATGTTTGCTGAGCTGGAAATCCTCGCCGAGATCGTAGCTGGGGAAGACGACGGCGCCGCCGGCGTGTTCTTCCTCGCATTGGCCGAGGAGATTGGCGGCGAAGCTGATCTGGGCCTTCACGTCCTTCTTGCAGTAGCCGAAATAGTTGTCGGCGATGAGCGTGACGATGACGCCGCTCCGGTCGCGGGCGGTGAGCTTGAAGGCGACGCCGTCGTTGTAGCGTTCGTCGGGCTGCTTCCAGCACATGCCGTCGCGGCGCTGGAGCGGGGTGGCTTCGTCCCAGGCCGGGAGGCCGAGCTCGCGTTTGGTGAGCTTGGTCAGGTGGGTGGCGAGAATGACGCAGCCGGTGTGGCCGGTCCAATGCGCGGGATCGAGGCCGGCGTCGTTTTCCGGCAGGTGGGGGTCGCCGGCGTTGCCGAAGATGCGTTCGATGAAGTCGAGGTTGGCGACGAGGGCGCCGGGCACGAAGAAGCGCGTCTCCATCGAACGCTGCGGCGTGTAGCCGGGGACGGCGGGGCAGACGATGGGGCGGAGGTGGAGGGAAACGAAACACTCGGCCGGCGCGGGGGCGGTGGCGGTGAAGGGCAGGCGCAGGAGTTCGCGGGGCGGATTCAGCGCGTGTTTGAGCAGGCGGGCGAAGACGGCGGGCGGGACGGTCTTCTTGTCGTCGGGCACGGGTAGGCCGAGGCCGGCGATGTGGAAAATGCCCTGGGTGGTGCGGCGGTCGCTTTTCGGATTGTGCAGGACGCCTTGCTGGACGCGGTGCGAGGTGAGGATGTCGCTGGCGTAGCGGTCGGCGTCGGGCGGGAGCGAGAGGACGCGGGCGAGGCCGGGGCGGTCGAGGACGAGGGTGATGGCGGGCAGGCGGGAGACCTCGCCGGCCCCGGCGGTCTCGAGCTGGTCGTAGAGGAAATTCTGGATCCGTTGGTCGACGGGGCTGAGGTGGCGGGCGAGGGCGCGGTCCTTTTCGCGGCTGAGGGCGAGGAAGTGGTCCACCAGCGGGGCGAGGCCGGAGGCGGCGGCCGGGCGCGGGAATTCCGGCTGGCCGATTTCCCGGAGCTTAAGGTTCAGGTAGGCGATCAGCTGTTCGTCGGAATCGGTGGAGGCGTAGGCCGGAGCGGAGGTGGTCGATGCCATGGTGGTGCGGATGTCGGTTGCGACGCAGTCGGCGGAGCAAGGCATGCGCCATTTCCCCCGGCAATCGCGATTGCGGGGCGATTCTTGGCATAAATTCCGCACCGGCGGCCGGCGGCGCGGAAGCCGGCGCGGGACCGCGGCGAGGTCAGCGGAAACCCATGCCGCGGCAAGCGCCCGACTCCCAATCCGGCGCGCCCAACCGCACGAGATTTGGCTCAGCGCTCGCCTTCGAAGACGTCGCGCGAGAGATCGGCCTGGCGTTCGGCGATGTTGCCCTGGACGTAGCGCTGGGCAAGTTCGGAGAGGACGGAATCGACGTCGCGTTCCTCGACGTAGTTGGTTTGCGCATACGCGCGGAGCTGCGTCCAGTAGCTCTCGAGGAAGCGCTCGCGGTGGAGGGCGGCGGCGGATTCGCTGGCCTCGAGCCGGGCTTCGATCAGGCCGTTGCCGGCGGCGACGAAGGCGCGGGCTTCGTTTTCGACAAGGGTGCTTTCGCGGATGCAGGACTCGGCGGGCAGCAGCGCCAGACGGCTGACCCACGCGACGCGGTGAAAATTGGGCAGGGCGGGCAGGCGCAGGTCGCGGGCGATTTCGGTGTCCTCGCCGGTGAAGGAGGCGAGGTCGCGGGCGAGGACGCAAAGGTGTTCGGCCTGGGCTTCGAGCCGCACCGCGGCGTTGCGCAGATGGGCCAGGGCCTCCACTTGGCGCTTGGCCGAGGACTTGGTTTCGGCGACCAACTCGCGATAGCCTTTCACCTCGCGGGCGAACGCGGTGGCGAGTTCGGGCAAAGGGGCGAAATCCGTGCGCCACCCGGCGAAAACCTGCTGCATGCTGGCGAAGAAGCCGTACTCCGGACTCGCGGCCTCGAGGTAGGCGGCGATCGCATCGTGGAGTTTCGGTTTGATCCAATCGTCGAGGCGCTTGAGTTGGTCGACGCGGTCGCGCAGCGCGGTCTCCGTCTCGTTGGCCATTTGCAGCGAGCGCGTGAAAGCCTCGCGGGTCTCCTTGCGGGCGAAGACGCCGAAGGGGGGCCGGGTGTCGACGATCGCCTGTTTCTCCCGATCCAATTCCGCCAATTGCTGCTCCAATGCTTCGCGGCAGAGGAAGACGTAAGCTTCATCGCGCAGCAGCAGCAGAGTTTGGGCGGACAGTTCCATCAGGTAAGTTCAGGTATAGGTAATAAACCCTATGCGACAGGCATCGAGAGTAAAAGAGCAAGCCATTCGTCAGGGAAAACGTCCCGGTCAGGTGCAAACTTGATGCCAGAATTCAGGGGCGGCGGGAAATGCCGGCGGCGGTGGCGGAAGCCGAGGCGTCGGTTGGACCTTCCGGGCCGAGAGTGGCGCCGCCGCGGCGGCGGCAGCAGGCGTCGCTGCAGTAGCGCACTTGCTCCCAGTCGCGGGCCCATTTTTTCCGCCATGTGAAGGGGCGGCCGCAGACGGCGCAGATCTTCTCCGGCAGGTCGCGTTTGTGGACGCCGCGCATGTCAGGAAAACAACGCCGCCTCCCGCGCGGCAAGGCGGGGCCGGACGTTTTCCCAGAACGGGAAGAAGCCGGCGCGGGCCAGGGGAAAAAGCAGCCGGTCCCAGGCGCGGCGGACCAGCACGAGCTCGACGCCGCGGTCCGCCGCGACGGCGCGGGCGGCGGGCAGCAAGTCGGCGACGGGGCCGACGGCCGGGGCGAGCGCGACGACGCGGCGCAGGCCGGCGGAATCAATCCAGGCACCGAATCCTTCGGCAAACGAGACCGCGGGATCGATGGCGGCCGGGCAGTCGAACGCGGCGGCGGCGCGCGCGCAGGCATCGGCGCGGACGGCGGCGCGGTGCGCGCGGCGCGGCAGGGAGAGCTCGGCGTCCGGTTCGCCCGTCGCCGCGAACGCGGCGATGGACGCGGGGCGGAGGCCGGCGAGCGGGCCGAATTCGGGCAGCGTATCGTCCTCGTGCAGCCAGAGACCGGAGCGCGCGGAGTCCGCCGGGGCGGCGGCGGGCAGTTCGGCCAACGGCGCGGGCGCCGGCGGGCGGACGGCGGGTAACGGAACGGCGGATACGACGGCGTCGTCGAGGCGATCGAGACCGGCCGGATCGGCGAGCAGGGCCGGGTCGCACCAGGCGGCGAGATTGGAGCGGCGGACGAGGTAGGTTTTTCCCGGGGTCTGGAGGCCGGCGACCCAGCGCCACGAAAGCGTGTTGGCGGCGGGATCGGCGTCGAGGAGGTGGCGGCGGAAGTGGTCGGCGCCGAGTTCCCAAGGCAGGCGCTCGACGTGGATCCAGAACGAGGCCCACCACATGCGGGCGTGGTTGTGGAGGTAGCCGGTGGCGGCGAGCTCGCGGGCGAAGGCGTCCATCAGGGCGACGCCGCTGCGGCCGGCGGCGACGTCGGCCGCGCGCTGCATGGTGGCTTTCGGGAGCGAAGCGTGCAGGCCGGCGACGGCAGTCTTGAAATCGGTCCAGACCTGCGGGCGGAGTTCGAGCCAGCCCTTCCAGTAGGTGCGCCAGACGATTTCCTGGGCGCATTTTTCGACGGCGGGAAACGCATGGGCCTCGAGGAGCGAGGCGGCGGCTTCGGCCTCGAGAATCAAGCGGTGGCGGATCGCGGGGGAGAGGCGGGAGACGGCGGGATGGCCGAGGGCGACGCGGTTTCGCGCTTCGCCGTAGCCCGGGGCGGACGGCACGAACGCGGCGAGGCGGGCGAGGGCGGCGGCGCGCGTGGCGGGAAAGGCGGCGGCGGACGAAGGCACGCGCGCACCGTGGGAACAATGAAGCCGCCGGCAAGCGAGCGGAACGGATCGGCGCGGCGGAAGCGTGCCCGAAGGCAGGCTGTCCGATCGTTGCCGCCCGGCTCAGAGACCGGCGATGCGCCAGCCCGGCCGGTATTGGCGGCGCAGGTGGGCGTTGGCGGCGGCGACGTTGTCGAAGGTCACCTTGGCCGAATTCCACTGCAGGGTTTGCTGCGGGAAACGCACGGCGACGCTGCCGAGGAGGACGGCTTCGGTGAGCGGACCGGAATAATCGAAGGGCGCAAGGGGCTTCAGATTGCCGCCGACGCAGGCGTCGGCCCAGTCGGACCAATGGTGGGAGCCGGCGACGTCGGGCAGCTTGTAATCTTTGAACTTGGCGACGGGGAAGAGGCGGGGCGTGTCGATGTGCGGCACGTGGAGAACACCCGCGGTGCCGATGATGATGGAGCCTTGGTCGAGCACGACGCGGCGTTTTTTCGTTTTCTGTTTCGCGGGGGCTTCTTCCTCGGAGGCCATGGCGTCGGCGGCCGCGGCGATGAGATCGAGGATCTCGCGCGGCGGACGCGCGTCGCCGTCGTACCAGGTTACCGGCACGGTTTTCTCGGCGGTGAAGCGGGTGCCGGGGAAGATGTACTTGATGTGGGCGTTGACGGCCCAGTTCCAGGCGTCGGGGGACGGGCCCTCGGAACGGAGGGAGAGCGGGGCGGTGAGGGCGAGGGCTTCGAAGACGGGGTCGAAGATGTGGCAGCCCATGTCGCCGAAGGTGCCGGTGCCGAAATCGAGGCGTTTGCGCCAATTGCCCGGATGGTAATAGCCGGAAACGTAGGGGCGGTCCGCGCAGCCGCCGAGCCAGAGGTCCCAGTTGAAGCCCTCGGGAACTTTGTCGGTGCGCTCGGGCGGGCGGCCGGAGTCGCCCCACTTCTTGCTGCTCCAGGTGTGGACCTCCTTCACCTTGCCGATGATGCCGCTCTGCACGACGGCGACGGCCTGGCGGTAGACCTTCTGCGAATGGATCTGGATGCCCATCTGCGTGACGACCTTCTTCTCGCGGGCGAGCTCGGTGACGTAGCGGGTCTCGTAGATCGAGTGCGTGAGCGGCTTTTGGCAGTAGACGTGTTTGCCGAGCTGGAGCGCGGAGACCGCGATCGGCGCGTGCATGTGGTCGGGGGTCGAGACGTTGACGGAGTCGATGTTGCCGGCCTCCTTGTCGAGCAGTTGGCGCCAGTCCTCGTAGACCTTCACGTCGGGGGCGAATTCCTTGACGGCCTTGAGCCGGTTGCGGTCGAGTTCGGCGACGGCGACAAGTTTCACGAACGGGTTGCTGCAGATGGCCTGGATGTCGGCCCAAGCCATGCCGGAGGCGCCGAAGCTGGCGTGGCGGAGCACGCGGCTCGGCTGGGCGGCGTGGAGATTGCGGGCGAAGAACGGGACCGCGAGGCCGGCGGCGCCGAGGGACTTGAGGAACGTGCGGCGGGAGGAACGGGAATTCATGAAACGGGGAAGTGGTAACCTTGTGGTTACCGCGCGCGGCGATGGCAATCCTTGCGCGCCGCGGCGCTTTGGTTTTTTCATCGGGCATGCGACTCGCCCCGGTCCGTTTGATTTTCGCGATCCTGGTTTCTTGCTCGGCCGGCGCCGCGGCCGCGGCGGAGTTCCGCGCCGGCGCGCACGCGGGCGACATCACGCCGACGGTGCTGCCCGCGCCGGTGAACGGCAACATGGTGGGGCGCATGACGTCGACCGTGACGGACCCGATGCACGCGCGGAGCTTCGCGCTGCACGACGGGAAAAACGCGCTGATTCTCTGCGTCGTCGATTCGTGCATGGTGCCGCGGGAGATCTGCGAGCAGACGAAGGCGATCGCGGCGCGGGCCACGGGCGTGCCCGCGGCCCGGCTGCTGATCAGCGCGACGCACTCGCACACCTGCGCGACGATGACGGGCGTTTTCCAGAGCGAGCCCGATCCGGCGTACGTCGCGACGCTGCCCGGACGGATCGCCGCGAGCATGATCCAGGCGTACCGGAATCTGGAGCCGGCGGAAATCGCGTGGGGCCGGGACGAGGACCGGGCGCAGGTGTTCAACCGCCGCTGGCATTTGAAGCCGGGCGCGACGAACGAAGATCCCTTCGGCGGCAAGACCGACCGCGTGATGATGAATCCCGGATTCTCGAATCCCAAGATCGCGGGCCCGGCGGGGCCGGTGGATCCGGATGTGTACCTGTTGGCGGCGCGCGCGAAGGCCGACGGCCGGCCGCTCGCGGTGCTGGCAAATTACAGTCTGCACTATGTCGGCGGGTGGCCGGGAATCTCGGCGGACTACTTCGCGGCTTTCGCGAACGAAGTCGGCAAACGGCTCGGCGCGGGCGATGCGCGCTACGCGGGGAAGCCGGCCTTCGTGGGGATCATGAGCAACGGCACGAGCGGCAACATCAACAACGTCGACTATAGCGCGAAGACCGCGCCGCCGCGCCGCGCGCCGGGCGAGCAAATCGGGACGGTGGCGGCGAGCGTGGCGGACGCGGCGCTGCGGGCCTGGGGCAAATTGGCCTGGACGCACGCGGCGCCGTTGGCGTCGGCGGAACGCGACGTGACGTTGGCGGTGCGGAAACCGGGTCCGGCGGAGCTGGACCGGGCGAGAGACTTGCTCGGGAAGAGTCCGAAAAACAAAGACGGCGACTACACGGAGCGCGCGGGCATCTATGCGCGGGAGACAGTGCTGATGGCCGATTATCCGGCGCAGGTGCCGGTGAAGTTGCAGGCGCACCGGATCGGCGGGCTGACGATCGGGGCGATTCCCTGCGAGGTGTTCGTCGAGATCGGGCTGGACCTGAAGGCGACGAAACCGCTGGGCGACCATTTCACGATTTCCTTGGCG
>NEUS01000019.1 GCA_002288455.1 Opitutia bacterium Tous-C1TDCM | reverse complement strand
ACGCTCGGCGCCGCCGCCAACAACAACTACGTGCGGCTCTCCGTCAGCGACACCGGCCACGGCATGGACGAATCCACCCGGCGCCGGATTTTCGATCCGTTCTTCACCACGAAAAACACCCGCGAAGGCACGGGCCTCGGCCTGGCGGTGGTCCATGGCATCGTGCGCTCGCACCGCGGCGCGATCGACGTCGACAGCACGCCGGGGAACGGGACGACGTTCCACATTTACCTGCCGACGGCCGGCGAGGGCAAACAGGCCTCGGACCAGGAGCTCGCCGAGGCCCCGCGCGGCGGCGGCGAGTACGTCTGCGTCGTCGACGACGAGGAAGTGGTCGGCAGTTGCACGAAGCTCGTCCTGGAGAGCCGGGGCTACCGCACCCTGATCTTCGCTTCCGCGGAAGCTTGCCTGGAAGAGCTGGAAGCCAACCCGGGGCACTGCGCCGTACTGGTCACCGACCAGACGATGCCCGGGATGCAAGGCACGGAGCTGGCGGCGGCGCTGCGACGGCTGAGTCCCGGAATCCCGATCGTGATTATGTCGGGGTATTTCTCGAAGATTTCGCCGCAGGCGCTCGACGAACTCGGGCAGATCGAATTGCTGGCGAAGCCGTTCACGACCGACGAATTGGCCCACGCCGTGCACCGGGCGCTGCACCCGCCGGCGCGGGACTGAGCCAAAAGCTGAAGCAGTTGAGAGTTGAAAGTTGAGGGTTGAGAGATCGAGCCGTCGAGGCCCGGAAACGCAACCGCAGCACGGTAGGTTCGAAACCGGACGGTTTGGCGCTCAACTCTCAGCCAAGCTCTCTCAACTGCATGAGTTCGGCCTTACTCCGGCAGCGGCTTGCCCTTGGTTTCGGGCGCGAACCAGATCAGCACGAGGCCGAAGGCGTAGACCAACGTGATGACCGCGCCCGCCTGGGCGTAGCTGCCGTGGAAGGTGTGCTGCATCAACGAGCCCATCTGCAGCGCACCGACGGCGGCGAAAATGCGGCCGGCGTTGAAGGAAAGCCCTTGGCCGGTGGCGCGCACGCGCGTCGGGAACAGTTCCGGCAGGTACAACGGCAACCAACCGTAGAAGGCCGCGGTGACGCCGCCGACGATGAACGTCATCACGAGGAACATCGGGCCGTAGGAATCGAATCCGCGGAAGAGAATCGCGCACGAGATGAGCGACCCGAGACTCAGCAGGAAGTAGCCGAGGCGGCGGCTGATGAAGCCGCCGAAATAGGCGCCGGCCAAGCAGCCGACGACGGCGCCGATGCCGGAGCTCATGCCGGTCCAGCCCTTGGCCGTCGGGTCCGCGGCGCCGGCCATCTTGTCGGCCCAGAGCGGCAGCCATTGCACGGAACCCCAGGTGCCGATGAGCACGACCGAGGAAAGCGCGGTGGCGATGAGCGTCGTTTTCAGGAGCTTGGGACCGAAGATTTCCTTGAGCGGATTGACCTTGGTCGGCGCGGCTTGGACGGCGGCGTGCCATTTTTCGGATTCCGGCACGAAGATGCGGACCACGAAGGTCAGCAGCGCCGGCGCGGCGCCGATGAGGGCGACCCAGCGCCACGAATCGACATCGACCTTGAAGAAAATCGCCAGGACCGAGATCAGCGCAAAGCCGACATTGGCGGCGGCGCCGATCACGCCGGCCATCAGCGGGCGGTGCTTTTCCGGCCAGACTTCCATGACCAGCGCGATGCCGAGCGACCATTCGCCGCCCATGCCGAGCGCGCCCATGAAGCGGGCCGCGCACAAATGCCAGGGCTGCTGGGCGAAATAAATCAGGCCGGTGAACAACGAGTAGACCAGAATGCTCACCGCCATCGCCTTGACGCGCCCGATCCGGTCGCCGAGCCAGCCGAAGGCGACGCCGCCGAGCGCGGCACCGACGAGAAACGAAGCGGTCGCGTAACCCATCCATTGCGCGACAAAGGCGTCGCTCAGCGCGAGCCCCTGGGCCTGCTGCATCTGCAGGAGCGCCGGCCGCGCGATAATCGGGAAGAGGCCCATTTCCATGCCGTCGAACATCCAGCCCAAAAAGGCGGCGAGGAGCACGGAGAACAGACGCTTGTTGTCGGGTGGTTTTGGATCCATGGGTCGGAAAGCGGAACGAACGGGGGGAAGTCGGAACCGGACGGTGGCGCCGGTTCGCGGCGGGGGTGCCGCCAAGGGGCGACGGCGCGTCGAAGATGGAGAGAGGACTCCGCGCGAGTCCAGCCCAACGGTTGGAAATCCGAGCCGGCCCGGCGGGCGGCGCGGCCTATTTCGTTTCCATCGTCAAGTTTCCCGGGGCCGCAAATCCCTGCCACAGCGCCTCGAGCAGCGCCCGGTCGGGCGGGCCGTCGAAGGCCACGAAGCGGTAGCGGGCGAGGAAAGGCTGGCCGGGAGCCACACGGAATTCCTCGTTCTGCTGCGGCGTGAAGGAAACGTAGGGCTCGCGCGGATGCACGCGCACAGGCTGGGGCGCACGGGGATTGCCCGGATGGCCGAGGATGGTGACGCCGGCCACGCCGCCGGCGACGGCGCCGTAGTGATGCACCCAGCGCATCGCCTTGCCGTTGGCCTTCACGCGGTCCGTTTCGCCCTCGGAAGTCAGAAAGAAACCTTTGTCCGCGCCGAACCATTCGCCGCGCCCGCGGTAGCCGAGGCCGCCGTAGTGGTAAACGGGCAGCACCAACGGATCGCTGGTCGCGGAAGTCTGCGTGACGAGCAGGTCGAAGATCCGGAGCGCCGGCGCGCCGGCGACGGCCGGCACGGCATACGCCGTCAGTTCCCAGGTTTCGTTCAGCACCGGCACCGGGGCGGGCACGGACAGGTCGACCATGCGTTGGCGCGTCACGATGCCGCCGTGGACCGGGCCGCTCCAGGTCCAGTCGACGCCGACGAATTCGGAAGTGCCGCGCTTTTGGCCCATGTTCCAGAAGTCGGGGGCGCGGCCCTGGAAGGCGGTGCGCACCCAGGCCGTCCAGATCCCGTGATGGTGGACGTGTTGCACGGGATAGTCGTCGCTGACGACCGTGCCGGCCGCGGTGCGGATCGGGTGCAGGTATCCGGCGCGCTTGTACTCCGGTTTGATGTCCGGGCGCGGCAGATCCTCTTGGTCCATCCGATACACGACCGCCTCGGTGCCGCCGACCGTGATCCGCATTTGCCCGGGCAGGGCGGCAACCTGCACGCCGGCGGCCGCGGGTTCCGTTTCCCCGGCCGCCGGGGCGAGTCGGTACGATTGGGCCGCGCCGGCGGCCTGCCGTTCGACGATGAAAACGGCGGTGCGGTCGGGAGCGACCTGGACCGGAATGCGGCGCTCGCCCTGGCGCAGGACGACGGGCGGCTTGAGGTCTTTCGGCAACGTGAACCGCACCACCTGGACGGCGCGGTCGGTCGCCGCGGGCGGCACGGTGAGACTGAATTCCGCGGCCGCGGCGGCCAGCGGCAAAACGAGGAACGGGAACGCGGCGCGAAAGCCGCGGGGCAGGAAGTCGGGGGCGCGCATCGGCGCCGAGCCAGCCAGCGGGAGCGGACCGGAGCAAGCGCGGGCCGCGGCAGGTCGTTTCCCCTGCCCTGCTTCGGACGGAGAAGACGCCGCGGTCCGCAACGGGCGGGGTCGCCCGTTGCGGCGGCCTTGGCTTAGCCCTGGAGCAGTTTCAGCACGCTCTGCGGCGTCTGGTTGGCCTGCGCGAGCATGGCGGTGCCGGACTGCACGAGGATGCTGTACTTCGCGTACTGCGTGGACTCTTCGGCGACATCGACATCGCGGATGCGCGAGATGGCGGACGAGAGATTCTCGTATTCGATCTGGAGCGTGGTCGACGCGAGCTCGAGGCGGGATTGGGCGGCACCGAGGGACGCGCGCTGCTGGGCCACGTGCTGGATGGCGTCGGTGATCTTCTGGATCGAGTCGCTGTCGGTCGACGCGAGCAGGTAGTCGCCGGAGGCATCCTGCTCGATGATGTCGAGCATGCCGCCGGTGCGGAGGTTGGATTCCGCGATCGTCATTTCCTGGCCGACGGCCTGGCCGATCGTGACGGTGAGACCCACGGTGGCGGAGCCGAAGAGCGTGATGCCGTTGAAGGCGCCGAGGGGCGTGTCGACATCGGCCGTGCCGCCGATCTCGGCGGACGGCCCGCCGATCGTCGCCCGGAGCTGTTCCTGCAGGGCGGTGAATTCCTGCTGGTAAAGGTCGATATCGGTGGGGTTCTTCGTGACGTCCTTGGCCAAGATCGCGAGCTCGCTCATGCGCGAAAGGATCTTGGTCATGCCGCTCATGAAGCCGTCGGCGGTCTGCACATAGGAGATCGCGTTCTGGACGTTGGTGGTGGCGGCTTTGACGCGCTTGCCCTGGGCGTCGAGTTTTTCGGAGACGGCGAGGCCGGCGGCATCGTCGGACGGATTGACGATCTTGGAACCGGAGGAAAGGCGGGTCAGCGAACGGCCGAGCATTTCCTGGCTGTGGTTCAGGTTGCGGGCGCCGGCGAGGGCCTGGATGTTGGTGTTGATAACGCTCATGGCAGTGTGGTTTTGAAAGGGTGGAAAACGGGACCGGGCAGGATGTGGCGGCCTGCGGCGGCGGTTCAGGATTTGACGAAGGGAGCCGGCGCGGAGGCCTTTTTGGGCAGGCTCGGCAGACCGCCCTGGGAAGGCGGCCGGACGGCGGCGGCGTGATTGCTGGCGGCGATGTCGGCGAGGACTTCCTTGCGGAAGATCGCGATATCGCGCGGCGCTTGGATGCCGATCTTCACGATATCGCCTTCGATACGCGTGATGCGGATTTCGATGGAGTCACCGATGACGATCGCCTCGTTGACCCGGCGGGAAAGGACGAGCATGGCAAGGGGCTCAGGCTGTGCGGGCGAGGACGGGCGCCTGCGAGTTTTCGACGAGGGCGTGGCTCGCGCTGTAGCGCGAGTAGTTCGAGATGACGAGCTGGCGGCCGATCCGCGTGCGGCGGTTGACCACGAGCGGGCCGATCAGGTTGACGGTGGCCTCGACGGGGTGCTGCCGTTTCAGCGTGACGACGTTGAGGATCATGGCTTCCGCCGGATCGCGCAGGTCGAGGGCCTCGGCATCGAGATCGAAGATCTCGGGCTCGTAGCCGGGGACGATGCCGCCGGGTTCGATGACGATGAAGTGGAGGTCGTCCGCCGCGCTGTGGAGTTTCATCCAGAGGAAGGGCAGATGGTCGGGCAGGTACAGGAGTTCGGCGCGCTTGTATTGGGCGAAGCCGATGAGGCCGTAAGGAAGTTCCAGCTGGTTGGCCGGCGGCGTGTCGAAGTCGGTCGGATAGAGTTCGGGCAGGACTTTCATGATGGTCGGGGCGGTGCGGAGGGCGCGGCCGCGGGAGGTTCAGGAGGCGGGTCAGTTGATGTAATCGAGCAGGGAAATGCGCATGATGTTCGCCGCCGATTGCAGGGCCGCCTGGTAGGCGGTCTGCGTCTGGTTAAGGCGGACGATCGTCTCGGGGAGGTCGGCGTCGGTCTCGCTGGAAACCAGCGACTCGAGGTTGTCGGCGCGGCCCAGTTGCTGGGCGCGGTTGGCCTCGATGCGGACCTCGATGCCGCCGTGCTCGGCGAGCGCGGCGACGAGGTTGTCTTCGGAAAGGATCAGATCGCTCTGGGCGGAAGTGACCGCGGCGGTGCTGCCGGCGGTGAGGGCTTCGCGGAGCGCGACCAGCTGGTTCAGGAAATCGCCGAGGCCGGTATTGGTGTCGCCGCTGGTGCCGGGGGCGATCGTGGCGTTTTCGGAAAGCTGGATCCCGGTGCGCTCGGCGTTGCCGGCATAGGCGACGGCGGCGACCTTGCCCGCGACGTCGCGGGTGGCGACGAAGGGCGCGGCATCGACGGCGGAACCGGCGAAGAGGTAGTCGTTGCGGAACTTGGTGTTCGCGAGCTGCAGGGACTGCTCGATCAGCTGGTCGAGTTCGGAAGCGTAGGCGCGCGCGGCCTCGGGACTGATGGCGCCGGTGCCGAGGGTGCCGATTTCGGTGGCGCGGTCGGAGACGCGTTTGAGCTGCTGGAGACCGGAGTACGAAGCCTGGCTGAGCTCGAGGGCGCGGTCGGCGTTGCGCAGGTACTGGGAGATGTGGCGCTGCTCGCTCTCGAGGCCGAGCACGCGGCCGACGGCGGTCGGATCGTCCTCGGGATTGAAGATCCGCTGCCCGGTCGCGACCTGGGTCTGGAGGCGCGCCTGCTGGGAACCGAGCGTCTGGATTTGGCGGACGATGTTCTCGGAAACCGTGTTGTTGGTGATGCGCATGGGCGGGAAGCTTTAAGCGATAAGCGATAAGCTTTAAGCTGTGGCAGTAGAGAGATTGAGGAGCGGTTCGGAGCCGGGGCCGATACGGAATCGTATATAGGCGGTTCAGCGGCCGAGGCGGTTGACGACGACGTCGAGCAATTCGTCGATCACGGTGAAGACGCGGGAGGAAGCCTGGAACGCGCGCTGGAACTTCATGAGGTCGGCCATTTCCTCGTCGAGGGAGACGCCGCTGACGGCGTCGCGTTGGCCGCGGACGAGGCGCTCGATGTTGGTCTGGTCCTCGACGCGGGAATTGGCGCCGGCGAGCGCCTGGCCGATCTTGCTGACGGTTTTGCTAAAGTGGCCGGCAAAGGTGCCGTCAATATGGTCGCCGGCGGCGGTTTCGAAAACGCGGGTCGAAAGCTGGGCCACGGCGAGCGCGATATCGTTGTCCCCGGCATGGCCGCCGTCGCTGGCCTTGAGGTTGTTGGCCGTGACCGTGCCGTCGACGGAAAGCGTGGCCGCGTTCAGATTGCCCGCGACGAAGAAGTCGCCCGTGGCGCCGGTGGGATTGTACACGGCGTTGACGGAGGTGACGAGTTGGCGGGCGAGTTGGTCGAGGTCGTTGCGCAGCGTCTGGACGCCGCCGTCGCGGGCGGCGAGCGCGCCTTTGATGGAACCGGCGGAGAGCGCGACGGGCGTGGCGGCGGCTCCGGCGGTGACCTGGACGCCGTCGAAGGCGACCGTGCCCTGCACGTTGGCGAGGTCGACGAGGACGATATCGGCGCCGGCGCCGTCCTTGGCCACGATCTGCACCTGGCCGCCGGACTGGGGCAGGACTTCGATCGCGAGCTTGGCCGCGAGTTGCTCGATGCGGGCGGCGCGCTGGTCGCGCAGGTCGACGGCGGAGCCGGGCGAGTTGACTTCGAAGCGGCCGATCTGGCCGTTGAAATCGGCGATCGAGGAAAGGAGCTGGTTCACTTCGACGACGGCTTCGTCGACCTCGGCGCCGAGATCGGCCTGGGTCTGCGCGAGCCGGGTGTCGGCGAGCTGGAAGCGGTCCGAGAGAATCGCGGCTTTCTGCACGAGCGTCTGGCGTTCGCCGATATCGGTCGGACGGGCGGCGAGGCTTTGGAAGGCGTTGAAGAAATCGTCGAGGGCGGCGGCGATGCCCTTGTCGCCGATGCCGCCGACGCCACCGGCCGAGCTGGAGCGGTCGATGCTTTGGCCGAGACCGGCCTGGGCGCGCTGGTAGCCGCTTTGCTCCGCCTCGAAGGAGGATTTCAGCGAGATTTCGCGGGCCACCTGGCGATCGAGCAGCGAGTCGCGCACCTGCTGCACCCCGAGGGCCTCGAGACCGAGGCTTTCGGCGCCGTCCGGCGTGACCACCGTGCCGCGATCGCCGTAGACCACGCGCTGGCGGGCGTAGGCCGGGTTGTTGACGTTGGCCAGATTCTTGCCGGCGATCTCGATGCCGCGGCCGTGGGCGGTGATCGCCTTCACGGATGCGCTGAGACTGGAATAGAGGCCGGACATGGGGAGGAAGCGGTAAGCTTTAAGCTCTAAGCTTTAGGCTATATATATATATATGGCAGGGGTTGGGAGCTTTGAGCTTAACGCTTTTGGCTTAGAGCTTATATATCAGCCCGCGGCGCGGAGGGTCGCGGCGGCGTGGTTGGACGCGACGGAGATGCGACCGGCGGGGGAATACGTTTTGGTAAAGGCGTTGGGCCGGAGGTACTGGAGGGTCTCCTGGTGCGTCTCGACGGCGCGGCTGAGCAGCGTGTGGTTGTGGCGGCTGGTGCGGCGGACGCGGTGGAGCAGCGTGTTCACTTCGTTGATCAGCGCCTCGATGAGGGGCTGCGCGGCGGGCTCGATCAGCGGCAGCATGGCGCGGAGCGAGGACGTCGTGGGGCGGCCGTGCGATTCGGCAAAGTCGGCGACGGCGGTCTCGCGGCGGGTGCGGGTGACGGCGAGGTCGCGGGCATGCGCCTCGATCTCGCCGGCGAGGCGGAGGACGGTGTCGGGGTCGCGGTCGAAGAGGGCCATCTGCTGTTCCTCGAAGAGGCGGAGCAGGCCGCCGTAGTCGGCGAGTTCCTCGCGCAGGCGGTCGGCGATGAATTCCCAGGGAGTGCTCATGGGGTCGGGGCGGAAGAAGTGTCCGAATCGGCCGCGGCGGTTTCGCCGCGGGGCGTGAGTTGTTGCACGAGCAGGCGGCCGAGGCCGAGGCCGGGACCGGAGGTGAGCTGCGTGGCGATGGTATCGGCGAGCATGTCGCCGTAGACGCTGCCCGCGACGCCGCTTTCGGCGCCGCCGAGCATGGAGTTGACGGTTTTGCCGAGCATCTGGCGGACGAGGACGGCTTCGAACTGGGCGGCGACGGCGACGCGCTGGTCGGCGGGCGAGGCGCGGCGGAGGTCGGCGGCGTTGAACGGGCCGGAGGCGGCGCGGGCCGGCGCGGCCAGTTCGGCGGCCGGGCGGGCGGCGCCGGAGGCGCCGAGGGCGGAGATCGCGGACGTATTCATCAGTTGATGACGAGCTCGGCCTGGAGGGCGCCGGAGCGTTTGAGAGTCTGGAAGATCGCCATCATCTCGCGGGTGGAGACGCCGAGGGCGTTGAGGGCGGCGGCGAGCCGCTCGATGGTGGGCGGCTCGTTGATGATCGTGAAACCGCCCTTGGTTTCGTTCACGTCGGTCTGCGTGTTCTGCACGGCCGCGGTCTGGCCGGAATTGTTGAAGGCGTTGGGCTGGCTGACGCCGACGTTGGACGTGACGGTGATGGTGAGGGAGCCGTGGGCGATCGCGACCTGGGAGAGCCGGACGGTGGAGGTGGCGACGATGGTGCCGGTGCGTTCGTTGATCACGATCCGCGCAAGCGTGTCGGGCGAGGCCTCGATCTGGCCGAGGTCGGCGATGAAGGCGACGTCGCGGCCGCGGTAGGCCGCCGGGAGCGTGACGGCGATGGTGGCGGCGTCGACGGCGAGGGCGGCGCCGGACCACTTGGTGTTGATCGCCTCGGCCATGCGGGAGACGGAGGTGAAATCCGGATTGTGCAGGAGGAGGCGGACGACGTTTTCGCGGACGAAGGCGGCGGGAATTTCGCGTTCCACGATGGCGCCGCTGGAAATGTTGCCGACGGTCGGGTGGTTCTTCGTGACGGTGGCCCCGCCGGCCCCGCCCGCGCCGCCGGTGAAGCCGCCGATGGCGACCGGGCCCTGGGCCACGGCGTAGACGCGGCCGTCGGCGCCCATGAGCGGAGTCTGGAGCAGCACCCCACCCTGCAGGCTCTTCGCGTCGCCCATGGAAGCGACGTTCACGTCGATGCGCGCGCCGGGTTTGAGGAAGGCGCCGAGGTCCGTGGTGATCATGACCGCGGCGGTGTTCTTGGCCTTGAGGTCGGCGGCGTTGACGGCGAGGCCGTAGCGCTGGAGGACGTTGGAGACGCTGCGCAGGGTCGAGACGGCGTTGCTGTCGCCGTCGCCGGCGAGGCCGACGACGAGACCGTAGCCGACGAGCTGGTTGTCGCGGCCGCCTTCGATCTGAGTGAGGTCCTTGAGGCGGGAGGCCCGGGCGGGGCCCGCAAGGAGCAGCGCGCCGGCGAGGGCCGCGAGCAGCAGACGGGAAGCTGTAGAGGTGAACGTCATGTTCTGGTGGAATCCATTCCGATCTCCGGTTTCCGAATTCCGGATTCGTTCAGAGGGGGCGCAGTTTTTCGTAAACCTTGGTGAGCCAGCCGCGTTTCTGGGCGTCGGTGAGCGCGCCCTCGGCGTAGAATTCGACGCGGGCGTCGGCGATGTTGGTGGAGACGACGCTGTTGTCGCGGGCGATGTCGTCGGGGCGGACGAGGCCGCGGAGGACGACGTACTGGGTTTCGCCGGAGAACGTGACGACGCGGACGCCCTCGATGACGAGGTTGCCGTTGGGCAGCACGTCGGTGACGAGGACGGCGGCGCGGGCGGAGAGGCTCTGCGAGTTGCTCACGTCTCCACCGCCCGAATACGACGTGGCGCCGGTGGCGCCCATGCCGGGCAGCTGGCCCTTGTGGGTCCCGAGGCCGGGATAGATGAACTTGGTGAGCGCGTCCTGGAGCGTGGACTCGCGGGTCGACTTCTTGTTCTGGGAGCTCTGGGCGACGGCGGATTCGGAGACGACGATGGTCAGGATGTCGCCGCGGCCGGCGGCCTTGCGGTCGGCGAACATGCTCCGGCCGCTCACGCCGGCGGCGTTCCACAGGGATTCGGCGCGGCTGCTCGAGACCAGCAACAGGAGCGCGGCGAAGGCGGCGAAGAAGATCGCGTAGACCGAGGCGGCGATGCGCGGCGAGGCGCGCCGGGAGGAATCAAAAGCGGACTTGAACACGGTTTTCATCGATGACCATCGCGGCGAAATCTTTGCGCGATTCGGGGTTGCGGACGGTGACGGTGTCGCCCTGGGCGCCATTTTCCATGGCGAGGGCTTTCATGGTGACGGCGAGCAGGCCGTCGACGGCGGAGACCTCGACGAGGTCGCCCTTTTTGACGAGGGGCCGGCGGGAGATGTCGCGCCACGTCATGAGGCGGCCGGCGGCGACGGCGCGGGCGAAGATGTAGGAGCGGTCGCCGACGGCGGCCGGGAGCACATCGCGGTCGCGGAAGAGATCGACGCGGCGGGTTTCGAGCATCGCGGCGTCGAAGGTCGTGCCGGCGACGAGGGGCTGGCGGGAGACCCAGGCGTCGCGCCACAGTTGGGCGCGGACGACGAAGGTGGCTTCGGCGATGGCGACGGCGTCGGCGAAGATCCGGCAGCGGACCATCATCGAAGCGGCGGGGACGGAGGGGAATTCGAGCACCTGCAGGTCCCAGTTTTTCGCGACGCGGGCCGGCGAGGCCCAGGGACGGATGAGCTCGAGCTGAAGATCGCCGTCGAGGGTGAATTGTTCGGCGAGCTTGCGCGTGAGGGCGGCGACGAGTTGGTCGCGGGTGAAGGGCACGGCGCCCGCGGCCGGATCGAGTTGCTCGGAGGCAACCGGGGCCGCGGCGGCGGGAGCGGCGGCCAGCAGGGCCAGCGCGAGGCGAAGGAAAAGGAGGCGCGGGGTTTTCATCAGCGCTTCATGTTGGCGACGTTCTGGAGCATCTCGTCCGAAGTCTGGATGGACTTGGAATTGATCTCGTAGGCGCGCTGGGCGACGATGAGGTTAACCATCTCCTCGACGATGTTCACGTTGGAGGCCTCGATGTAGCCTTGGATGGTGCGGCCGAAACCCTGTTCGCCGGGCTTGCCGACTTCGGAGGTGCCGCTGGCGGCGGTCTCTTCGTAGAGATTGCCGCCGAGGCTGCGGAGGCCGGCCGGGTTGGCGAAGCGCGCGAGCGTGATCGAGAAGGTCTGGTTGCCGGTGGCGCTTTGGACGGTGACCTGGCCGTCTTCGGAAAGCGCGACCGAGGTGGCGCCGGGCGGAATCGGCTGGAAGCCGCTGAGGACGGGCATGCCGTCGATGGTCACGACCTGGCCCTGGGCGTTGAGCTTGAAGGAACCGGCGCGGGTGAAACCGATGGTGCCGTCGGGGCGTTGCACTTCGAAGAAGCCGTCGCCCTGGATCGCGATATCGAGTTTCTCGCCGGTGTTGGTGAGTTGGCCCTGGGTGAAGACTTTGGCGGTGGCGGCGACGCGGGAGCCGTTGCCGACTTCGACGCCGGTGGGGACGAGATTGCCGCCGCCGGCATCGGCGCCGGCCGCGCGGGGCTTCTGGTAGAGCAGATCCTGGAACTCGATCTTGCTGCGCTTGAAGCCGGGGGTGTTCACGTTCGCGAGGTTGTTCGCGATCGTGTTAAGGTTGAGCTGCTGCGCCTCCATGCCGGTGGCGGCCGAGTAAAGGGAAAGGTTCATACGGCGGGGAGTCGGGCGGGTTGAAAAGCGGAGACCGCCGCGACAGGGGCCGGCCCGCCTCCAAAGCGGGCGCGGCCGGTCAGTCGTGATTGCGGTACTCTGTCAGGGGAAAACATGGGGAAGGTGGACATCAGCCGAGGGCTTCGAGGGTCTTCTGCATCTGCTGGTCGACCGTGTTGATGATCTTCTGGTTGGCCTCGTAGGCGCGGGAGATGAGGACGAGGTCGACCATCTCGCGGAGCGGCGTGACGTTGCTGCCTTCGAGGTAGCCCTGGAGCAGCTCGGGTTCGTCGACGGCCTGGGGCTCGACGCCCGCGGGGGCGGTGAAGAAGCCGCCGGCGATCGGGACGAGCTGGCCGGGATTCTCGAAGCTCTTCACCGACAATTTGCCGAGCGGGGTGGCCCCTTGGAAAATGGAGCCGTCCTGATTGATCGTGAAATTGCCGCCGCCGGGCAGGAGGACGATCGGGGCGCCGGCGGTGCTCATGACCTCGTGGCCGGTGGACGTGACGAGCGTGCGGTCCGGGCGCATGCGGAATTCGCCGCTGCGGGTGTAGGCCATGGCGCCGTCTTCCATCTGGATCTCGAAGAAGCCTTCGCCCTGGATCGCGGCGTCCATCTCGCGGCGCGTCGGCTGGGTTTCGCCGGTGACGAAGTTGATGCCGAGATTGGTCTTCGGGAAAAGCATCGGCACGGCGGCATCGTTGCCGACGCGGGCGCGGGGATCGGTGTGGATCTCGCCGGCGGCCTGGGTGGAGAAATTGATCGTGCGCTTCCGGTAGCCCGTCGTCTGGCTCGACGTGATGTTCTGGGAGACAGTGTCCTGCCAACGCTCCAGCGCGGAGAGCGCGGCTGCACTTTGGTAGAGACCGATATTCATGGGCAGGTCCCTTAAGCCAACGGCGTGCCGGGCCGTATGACATCACCTCAAGACGCTAGGCTTCAGCGTTTTAAAGTTTTCTCAAAACTCTCGGGAAAACTTTTCCGAAGCTCCGGCCGGTCGGGGGCGGTCGGCGCGGCAGGATTTGCCGGGGGCCTGGATCAGGCGGGGCGGGACCGCGCAAGGCCATGCCGCTGAGCCGGAACTCAGCCGAACTCATGCGGTTGAGAGAGCTTGGCTGAGAGTTGAGAGCAAACCCGTTCGGTTCGTCAGGTTGTTGGCTTCGGCTACGTTTTCCGTGGCTCGGCGGATCGATCTCTCGACCCTCAACTTCGAACTCTCAACGGCATGATCAGACCAATCGGCCCAAGCTTTCAGACCCTAACCACAGATTTCACGGATGGGCACGGATGAGGCATTTGTTGTTCGTGAGATGCCGTGAAACCCGTGGCCGGAAGAGTCTGTTTCCCAAAGTCCAATACCGGGCCTCACGCTGCGTCCGGCGGCGATGTTTCCGGGCCGCGACGGACCGACTGCCCAATTCCCGACTTGCAACCGCAAACGCCGGCTTCGGGAGCCGCTCAGCGGCCGGCCGGATACAGGCAATCGATCTCGACGCGTTCGCCGCAGACGCAGTTGACGATGAGGCGGACGATCTTGTCGCCCTCCTTCACCACTTCGACATGGGCGCTGGAGCCGCCGGGCGTGGCGACGCCGCCGGGATGGCGGGACGAATCGCAGCGCGGCGAAAGGGCGGGTGCGGCTCCGGGCGGCAAACGCAGGCCCTCGAGGGCGAGGGATTTTTTGCCTTGGAGAAAGGACTTCATGGGTGCGGGGCGGGAAGCGCGGGCGCGGCGGGTGACGCGGGGCTTGGCTCGGTCGACGCAGGCGGGCCGGATCCGGCCGGTTTGTCGACGAGCTTGTTTTCTTTGGGCCGGCTCTTCGGCGTGAGGGTGAGATTGAGAGTGACGCGCTGGTTGACCTCCGCGTCGGCCGGTTCGCCGGGCAGCGGTTTGGTGTCGGCGTAGCCGGTCACGCGTTCGATGAGCTGCGGCGGCACGGCGTAGTACACCAGCAGGCGGCGGGCGGTGTTGGCGCGGTCGGAGGAGAGTTCCCAGCTGGAGTAGTCTTTGCGGGAACCCTGCAGTGTCGCGCTGGCGCGGGCATGGCCGTCGATCGTGACGGTGAACTGGTGGCGATCGATGGTCCACGCCATGTTCTGCAGGACGAAGTTCCCCCACTCCGTGAGCGCGGTGGAATCGTTCTTGAAGAGCGGACGTTTGGCGCGGTCGAAGAGCGTGACGCGGAGGCCGTCGGTCGTGACCTGGATGTCGATGGGTTTGCCCTCGAGATTCTGGTCGAGGTGGAGGAGCCGGTAGAAATCGGCGGCGACGGAATTGAGAAACGTCATCTGGATCTGCTTGTTGCGATCCTGCTCTTTTTCCGGGCCCTGGCCGCTGCCGGAACTGTTCGTCGTCTTGTTGCTGTTGAAAGGCAGCACGCCGGAGGTGGCGTCCATCGGCGACCGGAACGGATTCTGGAAATACTGGGACGTCGCGATGAGGATTTCCTTATCCTGCGCGGAAATCCAGAGCACCATAAACAGCGCCATCATCGCGGTCACAAAGTCCGCGTAAGCTACCTTCCATGCACCGCCTGACATGTGTGGTTAGGGTCGAGGATTTAGGATTGGAAAATCGCGCCGTCCGCCCGGGCGGGCGGAAGGCAGGCGGAGAACGCGCGCCTCACTTGGCGGGCCCGAGCGATTTCAACTCGGTCTCGAGGGCGGCGCTGCCGGGCTGGACGCTGCTGTCCAGGGAACGGCGCGCGACTTCGACCGCGGTGAGCGGGGCGAGGCCTTTGGCAAATCCGGCGACGGCCGCCTTGATGCATTTGAGAAACTGTTCGTCGGAGGCGTTGTTGAATTGCACGCGATTGGCGAGCGGGTTGACGAAACCGTAGGCGACGAAGATGCCGAGGAGCGTGCCGGTGAGGGCGGCCGCGACTTTTTCGCCGACCTTTTCGGGGCCTTCGGAGATGGCGGACATCGTGTTGATGATGCCGAGCACGGCCGCGACGATGCCGATGCCGGGGAGCGAATCGCCGACGAGATGCAGAATGTGCACCGGGTGTTCGGCCTCGGTGGCTTTGGCCTCGAGCTCGGCGTTCATGAGATCCTCGAGTTGGTCGGGCTTGATCTTGCCGTCGATGACGGGCTTGAGGCCGTTGCACAGAAATTCGAGCCGCTCGTGGTGGTTGAGCACCGAGGGATAGCGTTGGAAAACCGAACTCTTCTTCGGGTCCATCACGTGTTCCTCGAGGGCGATGAGGCCGTTGCGCCGGCCGATCATGAAGATCTCGTAGAGCAGCTTGAGCAGATCGGAAAACTCCTTCGCGCCCGCGGATTTTCCGGCGATGGCGACCTGCGTCTTGTGGATTATCTCCTTCATCACGTGCGCGGGGCTGGCGATGACGAGCACGCCGGCGGCGACGCCGAGAATGACGACGAATTCCGACACGTGCAGGAGCACCATCGGGTTGCCTCCGGCGATCATGAAACCGCCGAGCGTGGAGGCCATGACGATGGCCGCACCGATGAGAATCAGCATAGCGGCAACCGCTCCTGCCGAACCGCACCGGCCGCGAACCTCCGCAGGGAACCGAGCCGGCCCGGGAGCGGGCAGGCAGGCGGCGAAGCGGAGGCGGTCGGAATCGGGATCATGAAGGGATTATTTCTCGCGGACGCGCTGCAGCCAGGCCCGCAGACCGATGATGGTCTGGGCGTGGATTTGGCAGATGCGGGACTCCGTCAGGCCGAAAACGGCGGCGATTTCGGCCAGGCGCATGTTTTCGAAATAGTACATGGCGAGGATCTTCTTCGGTATATCGGGCAACTCGGCGATTCGTTGAGTGAGAAGTTGCAGGAGTTCGGCCTTTTCGAGGTTGTCGCGGCCGGTTTTGTCGGATTCGTCGGCCAGGAGTTCATGGAGGGAACCGCCCTCCCCTTCCTCGCCGTCGGCGGTCTGGTCGATCGCGATGAAGGTGACGGGTTTGGCCTCCTCGACCCACTTGGCGTATTCGGTCTCGTTGAGGCCGAGGGCGGCGCGGACTTCGGCGTCGGTGGCGGCGCGGCCGACCTTCTGTTCGACGTCGTTGATGGCGCTCTTGAGCTTGCGGGAGCGGGCGCGGGCGCGGCGCGGGCACCAGTCCATGCGACGGAGTTCGTCGAGGATGGCGCCGCGGATGCGCATGGCGGCGTAGCTGGCAAACGTGCTCCCCTGGTTGGGGTCGAATTTGCGGACCGCGGCGATGAGGCCGGTGATCCCGACGCTGTAGAGATCGTCCGCGTCGACATGGGCGGGGACGTTGAGCTTGATGCGGTCCACGACATTGCGGACGAGGGGCAGATACCGTTCGATCAAATCCTTTTCATCGACGGCGGCCGGCGAAACGCCCTGATACGCCCGCCAAGCGGCGGCGGGAGTTGCATCCATGCCAGGGACAGTTGCGGTGGCGGTATTCATGGAACGATAACGGACAGGTTACTTAGACTTGGCCGCCGCGGAGGCGGCGGCATTGCGAGCGACAATTGTTTCCCGGATCCCGTGCACGAGCACGGTCCAGAACCAGCGGAAGAGCAGAGCTCCCGCGAGACAGCCGACGGCTCCGTCGAGGAGAATCCGGTCGGGTTCATGGCCGGCCCAGAAACTGGCGGCGGCCGAGAGGAAGAAGCCGGCGGCACCGCCGGCGAGGAAGATGAATTTCATGGCACGTCAGGTTTCGTCGGGCAGCGTGCGGCGGACGATGGCGCCGGGGACGTCCTCCTCGCAGTCGCCGGTCAGCGAGGGACCGGTGGCGAGGAAGAGCGGCTCGAGGGCTTCGTCGAAGAGATAGTCCCAGAGTTTGCCCCACTGGGGCACTTCATCGAGGTGCGTGAAAACCAGGTGCGTGGCGCCGAGATCGCGGCCGGCGGCGTAGGCTTCGCGGAGCGAGGCGCGGTCGTAGGCGGCATTGAGAACGAGCACGCGTTCGGCGATCTGTTCGCGGTCGAGAAACGCGGCGAGCGGGGCGTTGTCGGAAGGCCGGCGGGCGGACATGCCCGGGAGATCGAGATAGACGAAGCCGCCGGCGACGGCCGGACGCGTTTCGCAGGGGAAGTGCGCGAGCGGCACGCCCAGCGCCTCGCTGAAGACAGGCAGCGGGCCGAGCGGATTCGGGCGGTCGAACTCGACGCTGACGACGTGGCCGAGCCGGGCGCGGCGGAAGACTTCCTGCGCGAGCCATTTGCAGAGCGCGGTGGTGCGGCCGACGCCCGGGCCGCCGAGGAAAGCGGCGCGGGAGAGCGGCGGACGGCTGGGCCGGGCCTCGGCCTGGGACCGAAGCAGGCGGGAAGTCTCCGCCAGCGCGCGATGCAGCGGGAGGGCGTTGAGTTCCTGCCAGTTCGGTCCCGCCTGGAGCCGGTTGAGCGCGGTCTCGGTGATGCCGGAGCGGCGCAGCAGGCCGGTGAGCCCGTGCTTGAGCAAGGCATCGGATTGACCGCGGGCTTGGCGGACGGCGTCGGCCGGGGCGGAGGACCGCGCCGGCGTTTCGGTGTCCGGCAAGGCCGGTTCGGAAGAACGGGAAACGAAAGCGGGTTCGGCGGGCGCGGCCCCGGCGGCAGGCGCGGGGTCGACCTGGGCGACGACCTCGAGCTGCGGCGCGCGGAACATCTTCGTCAGGCCGGTGGGCTCGAGGGCGCGGACCGAAATGACGCGGGCGGTGGGGCCGAGTTTCTCGCGGATGAGCGCGACGGCCTGTTCGGTGTTTTTCACCGTGAAGCGGTAGGTGCCGGGGGCGGCGTAGGGACCGGAGGAGGACATCGGCGGAATCAGGCGGCGGCCTTGAGCGGCACCTCGGCGCGGGCGACGTGCACGGGGGCGGTGATGATGCCGGCGTTTTCGATTTCGGTGGCCGGGGGCAATTCCTGGTACGCGAGGACGGCGACGCGCGGGAACGAGGACTCGAAGAAGCGCTTGAGCGGGAGGCGGATCTCGGCGGAGACGACGATGACGGCGGGCTGGCCCTGCTGGATGAGTTCGGTGGTGTGCTTCGTGATCTGCTCGATCAGGTGGCGGCCGGTGGCGGGATCCAGGGCGAGGCCGACCTCGGTCGGCGAGCGGTGGACCTTGGCGGAAAGCCATTGCTCGAGGCGCGGATCGAGGGTGACGGCGCGGACGACGCCGGGGCGGCACTCGTATTCGGGAACAAAGTACAAACCGAGGCGGCGGCGGACCAGCTCGCTGAGATCGTCCGGGTTCTTGGACAGCGAGGCGAAGTCGGCGATGCCCTCGAGGATGAGCGGCTGGTTGAGGATCGCGACGTTCTCGCGCAGGAGATTCTGGAGGACGCGCTGGATGATGCCGATCGTGACGAGGTCGGGCAGCAGTTCGGAGATGAGCGCGGGCTGGCTCTGCTTGAGATGGTCGACGAGGGACTGGACCTCCTGGCGGCCGAGCAGGTGGTGGGCGCTGCCCTTGAGGGTCTCGGAAAGATGCGTGATGAGGACGGAGGCCGGATCGACGACGGTGAAGCCGTTGAGTTCGGCGGTCTTCTTCTCGGTCTCGTCGATCCAGGTGGCGTCGAGATTGAAGACGGGCTCGCGGGTCGGCACGCCCTTGAGGCGGACCTTGCTGCCGGAGACGTTCATGGCGAGCCAGCGGCCGGGCATGAGTTGGCCGCGGGCGACGGCCTTGCCGCGGAGGAGGAAGCGGTAGTCGTTGGGCTCGAGCTCGAGGTTGTCGCGGACGGAAACGGGCGGGACGACGATGCCCTTTTCGCGGGCGAGGGATTTGCGCACGCCGGTGACGCGGGCGAGCAGTTCGCCGCCGTGTTTCGAATCCGCGAGACCGAGGAGGCCGTAGCCGATCTCGATCGCGAAGACATCGATGTCGATGAGTTTGCGGACATCCTCGGGGGCGCCGGAGGCGACGGGCGCGGGCGACGAGGCGGAGGCGGCGGCGGCTTCGCCGGCGCGGGCGGACTTCGAAGTGAGATTGGACGCGCCGGTGCGGGCGGCGGTCGCGGCCTCGGCGCCGAGCGGATGGCCGGTCTTGGCTTCCTGCTCGAGCAGGAGTTTGCCGAGGAAGCCCGCGATGCCGGCCAGGGTGAAGAACGGGAGCATCGGCATGCCGGGCATCAGCCCGAACGCGACCATCATGCCGGCGGTGATCCGCATGGCCTGCGGATAGCGGAGGAGCTGGCCGGCGAGTTGCGTGCCGAGGTTGGAGTTTTCGGAAGCGCGGGTGACGAGGAGACCGGCGCCGACGGAGAGAATGAGGGCGGGGATCTGGGAAACGAGGCCGTCACCGATCGAGAGGAGCGTGAACTTCTGGAGCGACTCGCCGAGGGACATGCCCATCTGGAGGACGCCGATGGCGAAACCGCCGACGACGTTGACGAGCGTGATGATGATGCCGGCGATGGCGTCGCCGCGCACGAATTTGGAGGCGCCGTCCATCGCGCCGTAGAAGTCGGCTTCTTTCTGGACCTTGAGGCGGCGGGCGGTGGCGGTGACTTCGTCGATGATGCCGGCGTTCAGTTCGGCATCGATGGCCATCTGTTTGCCGGGGAGCGCGTCGAGGGTGAAGCGGGCGCTGACTTCGGCGATACGGCCGGCACCCTTGGTGATGACGACGAAGTTGATGACAACGAGGATCAGGAAGACCACCGCGCCGACGATGTAGTTGCCCTGGATGACGAAGTGGCCGAAGGCCTCGATGACCTCGCCGCCGTAGCCGTGCACGAGCACCTGGCGCGTGGTGCTGATATTGAGGGCGAGGCGGAAGAGCGTGAGGGCGAGCAGGAGCGTCGGGAAGCTCGAGAACTCCGGCGGGTCCTTGACGTAGATGATGGCGAGGAGGACGAGCAGCGAGAGGCCGATGTTCAGCGCGAGGAACGTATCCAGCAGCACCGACGGGATCGGCAAAATCAGCAGGAGGACGGTCAGGAACAGTCCGCCGGTGAAGATGAGATCGGCGCGCTTGAGGACCTGCGCGAGCGGCGCGGAGGCGGCGGAAGTGTCGGGGGCGGCCATGGCTTAGACCGCTCCTTCCATCCGCCGCGTCTTGAGCCGGTGGAAATAGTAGCGATGGGTGCGGTAGACGACCGCGAGGATTTCGGCGACGGCCTGGTAGAGTTCGGCCGGGATGGTCTCGCCGACCTTGCCGAGGGCGAAGAGCAGGCGCGCGACCGGGCGGTTCTCGACCGTCGGGACGCCGTGTTCTTTGGCGAGTTCCTTGATGCGGAGCGCGAAACGGTTTTCGCCCTTGGCGAGCACGACGGGGGCCTTGTCCTTGCCGCGTTCGTACTTCAGGGCGACGGCGAAGTGGGTCGGATTGGTGACGACGACGTCCGCGGTCGGCACGGCGGTGAGCATCTGTTTCTGCATCAGGCGGCGGGCCATGCGGCGCATCGCGGCCTTGGTCTGCATGTCGCCCTGCGCCTGCTTCGACTCCTCTTTCACTTCCGCGCGCGTCATCATGAGATCGCGGGAGAGTTTGAATTTTTCGTAGCTCAGGCTGATCGCCGCGACGATCGCGAGGGCGAGCAGGAGGCGGGTCAGAAACAGCATCGTGGCCGTGTTGAGAAATTGGCCGAGGTACGCGGCTTCGACCGGCGCCGAGAACAGCGGGTCGTACATCAGGCTGCGGGCGCCGAGCCAGAGGGTGCCGCCGATCGCGAGGAGCTTCAGCAGATCGATGCCGGAGCGGACGAGCACCGCTTTGGAGAAGAGGCGGCCGAAACCGGCGACGGGATCCAGGGACTCGGGCTTGAAGGCGACGGCCTTGGGCGAAAGCCGGAAGCCGCTCTGCACGCCGTTCGCGAGCAGCACCGCGACCACCACCGCGACGAGAAAGGGCCCGAGGACGCGGCCGACGAGGAGCAGAAATTCGGTGAACTGCAGCGTGACGGCATTCGCCTCGAGCGTCGTCAGCGGGAAGCGGCTGAACATCGACACCGCGTACTCCGCGACATCGCGGGTGGCCGCCTGGAGCGTCAACGCCAACACCCCGAGCACGGCCGCGAGCGGAAACAGCACTGTCATCTCCTGCGACTTCGCGAACTGGCCGCGATCCATGGCATCGGACCGCTTCTTCTCGGTCGCTTCCTCTGTCTTTTGGTCTTGGTCGGTATCCGCCATGGGTGGACATCCGGAATAGCAACGGCGGTGCCAAGCGGTTTGCGGTCCACTTTAAGCCATGACCAGCAAGCGATTAAACATTTCCAAGCTTTGGAAATTCCTTCCCTGAGTCCCCGCGGCCGGGGATCGTAAAAGGAGCGGCAAATTCTGCCTAAGCCTTTTGCCGGAGGGGGGCGGCGTCATCGCGCGCGGGCCGGCGCTCGCGTTTCGCCCCGTTCATCGGCACCGGCCGCGCAAACTTCAGCGCGGCGGCAACAGTTCGAGCAGGCGGAGCGGCAATTCGCCCATCTCCACGAAGAAGTACCGGGCGATCAGTGCTCCGGCGCCGCTGAGCAGCGCGAAGCCGACGAGCACGCGGGCGGAAAAGCTCACGATGAACACATTCATCTTCGGCACCGCGCGGCCGAGGGCCGAGAAGGCCAGGGAAATCAGGAAGTTCATCGCGATGAACGGCGCGGCGATCCGCAGGCCGAGTTCGAGCAAGTGGGCCGTGGCCAGGATCAGCGAATTCGCCGCGCCGGCTTCGAAGGCTGCGCCGCCGGCGCTGGCGAACATGAAGCTGCGGGCAAAGGCCGTCAGGACCGACTGGTGCGCGCCGAACAGGAAGAACAGCACGACGGCGAAACTCATCAGCAGGGTCGCGATCGGTTCGCTGGACGGTTCCGGTGCGCCCATGCCCGGGGTGGCGGAAAGACCGATCTCCGTGGCCATCAGGCGGCCGGCCATTTCGATCCCGGCAAACGCGGCGCGGACGACGAAGCCGAGGGCCAGCCCGAGCATCAGCTCCATCACGGTGGCGGACACAAACGCCCAAAGCACGCCCGGCACCGGCGCCACCGGCACGATGCCGGCCAGCAACGTCGCGAGGCACGCGCAGAGCGCGAGCCGGACCGTCACCGGAAACGGCCGCCCGGCCATCAGCGGCCATTGCACGACGATGCCGATGGCCCGCATGAAGACCATCATCCAGGCGAATATGTAATCGAGCGTCATGCGCGCGGGCGGACGGACGCCGGGCCGGTGCTCAGATCCCGAGCGCACCCATGCGGGTGATGACGGTGATCGTGAACTCGGACAGCGAACGCAGAAGCCACGGCGTCAGGAGCAGGAGCAGTCCCGCCATCGTCAGGAGCTTGGGGATGAACGTGAGCGTCTGTTCCTGCATGCTGGTGACGGATTGCAGCAGGCTGGTCAGCAGGCCCACGACCAGCATCGCGATGAGGAACGGCGCCACGACGTAGAGGGCGAAGACGACGGTCGTTTTGAAAAGGTCGATGGCGAGATCCGGATTCATGATACGCGAAGGTCGGAGGTTCAGGCGCCGAAACTCTGCACGAGCGACCGCACCACGAGGTGCCAGCCGTCGACGAGGACGAAGAGGAGCAGCTTGAGCGGCAACGCGACGGTGACGGGCGGCATCATCATCATGCCGAGCGCCATCAGCACCGAGGCGACGAGGAAATCGATGACGAGGAACGGCAGAAACAGCAGAAAACCCATTTGGAAAGCGGTCTGCAGTTCGCTGATCACGAACGCCGGGATTACCACGCGCATGGGCAGGTCCTTGACGGCGGTCGGACCGAAACCGCCGAGTTGCAGGAAGTACTCGATGTCGCGCGTCCGCGTCTGCTTCAGCATGAATTGCTTCAGCGGCACGACACCGCGGTCGATGGCTTCGAGGGAAGTGATCTGGCCTTCGAGGTACGGCCGCACGGCCTCCGCATTCACGCGGTCGAAGATCGGGCCCATGAGGAAAAACGTGAGAAACAGCGAAAGGCCGACGACGATCTGGTTGGACGGTGCGCTCGGGGTGCCGAGCGCGGTGCGCACGAAGCCGAGGACGATCACGATGCGGGTGAAGCTCGTCATCAGGAGGACGATCGACGGCGCCACCGAGAGCAGCGTCATGATCATCACGATCTGCAGCGCGATGCCGACTTCGCCTTTCTGGCCGGTGCCCTCGAGGCCGATGTTCAGCTTGAAGGGCGTGCCGGCGGCGGCTCCCGCGGGGGCGGCGTTCGCGGGCGGAGGGAGCGCGGGCGATCCGGCCTCGGTGACGTTGGCCGGGGCGGGCGCCGGGGCCTGCGCGGAGAGCGGGACCGTGGCAACGGCGAAGGTCCACGCCAGGAGCAGGCGGATCAGGAACGGGCGAAACGGTTTCATTCGCGGGATTTCTCCGGCGCGGCCGAGCCGTCGAGCGGAGCCAGCATTTCGATCCGGCCGGGGCAAACCCCGAGGAGAAACTTGCGGTTCTGGTAAGAGGCGACGACGAGGAATTGCCGGTTGCCGAGCGGGCGGGTTTCGTCGATCGCCAACGCGCGGAGGTCGCGCCCGGCGGGCGTGCCCTGCCGGTTGCGCCAGACGAGCCAGCCGCCGACGGCGGCGAGCGCGAGCCCGAGGTAGAGCGACATCGAGCCCATCCCGTCGCCGGCGGGGGCGCCGGGTGCGGCGGCGGCGGCGCCCTTGCCCGGGAAAATGACCTGGTTGTCGTCCGCCGCGTGCAGCCCGGCGGCGAGGCCGCAGAGGATCACGCAGCCGATGAGCCGGAGCCGTTTCATAGTCGGGCGCTGCCGACGAGTTCCGTGATCTTGATGCCGAAGTTGTCTTCGACGACCACGACTTCGCCGTAGGCGACAAGTTTGTCGTTCACGAACAGGCCCACGGGATCGCTGGCGTGTTGCGTGAGCTGCACGATCGAGCCCTGGGCCAGTTCGATGACTTCGCGCATGGGCAGCATGACCGAGCCGAGCTGCACGGTCACCTTAACCTTTACGTCGAGCACGATATCAAGCGCCTTTTCGTCCGTCGGATTTGGCATGGAAATGGTCTTCGCTGGGAAGTTTGCGGGTGATTTGGATGGCGACGCGGTCGGTATCGAGACCGACCGTGCCGGCGAATTTGGCGCTGCCGTTGAGCAGCACGCGGGTTTCGGAACAGATGGCGGCGGGCATCTCGATGACGTCGCCGACCCGGAGGCTGGCGATCTCGCGCACGGTCAGCTGGAAGGCGTCCCACTCGGCGCGCACCGGGATTTTGATGCCGTCGTAGGACGGCTGCCACTCGGCGCGCTTCACCGTCTGGGTGACGGCGGTGTCCTTCTGGCGCCGGGCCTGCATGCGTTTCACGACCGGCTCGATCGTGTAGTACGGCACGCCGATCTGGATCTGCTCGGAGCAGTCGCCGAAATTGCACTCGAGCGACATCGCGAGCATGATGGCGTCGCGCGGCGAAGTCTGGAGGAAGCGGCCGTTGTTCTCGTGGCCGATGATGCCGGGGCGGAGGTCCTGCTCGCCCTTCCACTGGGCGGCCCACTCCTCGAGGAGAATGACGATGACGTCCTCGATGAGCGCGATTTCGATTTCGGTCAGGTAACGCTCGGCCTTGACCGAGTGGCCGCGGCCGCCGAGCAGGCGGTCGGCGATGGTGAGCGCGAGCCGCGGGTTGATATCGAGGATGCCGACGCCGACGAGCGGCTCGACCTTGAAGAGACTGATGTGGGTGGGACTCGGCAGCGAGTCCGTGAATTTCGAATACGTGACGGTGGTGAGCTTGGCCATCTTGAGGCCGAACTCCATGCGCAGGTAGAGCGAGAGGCGCGCGCTGAGGTAGCGGATGAAATCCTCGTGGATCAGGCGCAGGCGCCGCAGTTCCGCCTCGGACAGGAAGGCCGGGTTGCGGAAATCGTACGGCTCGATCTTGAGCGCGGCGGCCGAGGCGGAACTGGCGCCGAGGACGCCGCCGCCCTTTTTGACCTGGGCCTCGGCGGTCTGCGCGAGAATCTTGTCGATCTCGGATTGGTCGAGAAAGTCGGTCGCGGGCTTGTTGGGATCGTCTGCCATCGTGGCGGGGCGGCGGGAGCCGCGGCTTCCTCGGACTTATTGGATGACGAAATCCGAGAAATAGACCTGCTCGGCGACCTTGCGCCCGAGGGCCTGATTGTAGGCGGTGACGAGTTTCTCGCGGAGCACGTTCTTCGCGCCCGGTTCCTCGAGATCGGCGAGCGTGAGCGACGAAAGCACGTTGAGCGTGACATCGGTCAGCTTCGGTTTCGAGCCCTCGAAGACGCCCTTGATGTTGGCGTCGGTGCCCGTGACCAGGAAGCTGGTCTTGAGGTAGCGCGTGCCCATGGTGCCGGCGAGGTTGACGACGACATTCTGGAATTCGTAGCCCGCGCCGCCGGATTCCTTGCCCTTCTCGCCCTTGCCGCCGCCGTGCCCACCGCCGCCACTGCTGCCGTGGGCGGCAGCCGGAGCCGGCGCGGCTTCGGCATGGGCGTCGCCCTCGGCGGCCGGGGCCGCGAGCTTCTTTTGCAGCCGGGGCACGAGCACGAATTCGACCACGCCCCAGGTCGCCACCGGCGCCAGCAGGAGCGCGGCGATCGCGGGGATCCAGGCCTTGGCGCCACCGCCGCCCGCCGGGGCGGGTGCGGCAGCGGCCGGGGCGGCGTCGCCTTCCGGTTTTCCGGCAGGCTTGGCGGCAGCATCGGGTTTGGCGGGAGCGGACATGTTCGTTTCGGAGTTGGGAAAGGGCGGAAACCGGATCCGGGGCGACCGCGGCCGGAGCCGCGGTCGCCGCCGGACCAAGGCGGATCAACGCGACTTCAGGTTGACGATGTCTTCGAGGACCGTGTCGGAGACGGTCACGAGGCGGGAGCCCGCCTGGAAACTGCGCTGCGTGGTGATGAGATTGGAGAACTGGTCCGTCAGATCGACGTTGGAGAGTTCGAGCGTGCCGGACTGGATGTTGCCGAGGCCGTTGGTGCCCGGGTCGTTCGTGCCGGTGGCATCGAGATCGGCGGTGCCGGCGGCGGAGCCGACGGGGCCGGCGGCAAGCAGGCTGGAGTAAAGGTTGCCGCCTTCGTTCACGAGCGCGGACGGATCGTTGAACTGCTGGAGCAACAGGCGATTGGTCGTGGCGGACGTGCCGTCGGAGTAGAACTCCACGACGTTGCCGGCGCGGTCGATCGTCACGGACTGGCGCTGCGTGCCGGTCGGGGCGGTGCCGAGTTGGACGTCGCCGACCGTGGTCAGGCCGGTGCCGCCGGCACCCTGGACGCGGAGGCCGGCGGGATTGACGAGGAAGCCCTGGTCGTCCCAGCGGAAGTCGCCGGCGCGGGTGGCGTATTCCATGCCGTCGACGATGTTCTTCACGTGGAAAAAGCCGTTGCCGGAGATGCCGAGGTCGGTCTCGCGACCGGTGCTCGCGAGCGAGCCCTGGGAGAAGTTGGTCGCGACGCCCGAAAGTTTGACGCCCGTGCCGATGCCGGCGGAAGGCGTGTTCGATGCCGTGGCCGAGGACGGCGCGGAGCGCTGCAGGATGTTCGAGAAGCTGTCGGTGTACTTCGCTTGCGACGCCTTGTAGCTCGTCGTGTTCACATTGGCGATGTTGTTGCCGATGACTTCGAGGCCTTTCATGAAGGTCCGCAGCGCGCTGACGCCGCTGCCCATTGTGCCGATGAGTGACATAGTGTTTTCTGGTTTGGAGGATTAAGCCCCGCCGGCCGTGACCGGCAGAGCGGCGGGAGTGTTGAGACGGCCGGGCTCCACGCGGAGCACGGCGGAAAGGGAGAAGGATTTGTCGCCGACCTTGAGGAGCGGCGCGGCGCCGGAGACGTCGATGGAAGTGACATCGCCGGAGACGACGCCGCCTTTGCCGTCGTCGACGGTAACGCGGTGGCCGAGGTAGGAGTTCGCGACTTCGCGCTGCTGGTCGGCGCGGACGATCGCGAGTTCCTTGGCCATCGTGCTCGACTGTTCGAGCGAGGAGAACTGGGCCATCTGCGCGATGAACGCGGTGTCTTCCATCGGCTTCATCGGATCCTGCACCTGGAACTGCACGGCGAGGAGTTTGAGAAAATCGTTTTGGCCGAGCGCCTTCTGGGGCGTGCGGGCCGCGGCGGTTTCGGCGGACGACGCCGCAAAGGAAAAGGCGCTGGAGGAGTTGACGGCGGAGACGGAGGCCATGGCGGGATCAGGCGAAAAGGTTGAGACGGGAGGAGGAGCCGGAGGACATCGACCGGAGCGCGACGCGCGGAGCTTCGCTCTCGGCGCCGGACCCAAGCCGGGAAAGCAACGTGCGGACCTGCTGCTGTTGCTGCGCTTCTTCGCGCCAAACTTGGCGCTCCTGCTGGCGCGAGGCGCCGTCGCCGGAATTGCCGGCCGGAGAGTCGGAGTCGGCGGAGGTGAAAACGGCCGGGGCCAACTTGACGGTGCGGTCGCCGGAGCCCGAGACTTGCTGCCATTCCTGGGCGAGCGCGGCGCGCAACTCGGGGGAATCCGTGCGGAAGGTGGCGCGGACCTCGCCGTCCTGCAGTTCCACGCGCACGGCCAGGGACTCTTGCCCGATGGCGAAATCGAGTTTCACCGCGGATTGGGTCTGGCCCGCGGCGCGGTCGACCGCGGTGAGCACGGCTTCCACCGCGCGGTGCGGGCTGGCCACCACCTGCGGGGCCGGCGCCGGCAGCGCGGCTTCCGCTACGGATGCCGAATCGAGACCGACGTTCACGGCCGCGGCTTCGTATCCGGACGCAGGATGCGTCGGCAGCGGCGGTGTGGAACGGGAATACATGGCGAGTTCACGAATAGCAACGGCGGTGCCAAGCGCTTCCTTACCTTTCGCAACCGGCATACCATCAGCTGTTAGAAAGTTTTTATCGGCGGTCGATTCGGCCATTGCCGGAGCCTCGGCACGAAATTCGCGCGGCGCGGCAAGAATTGCCGGGCGGACGTCGGAGGCGGCGAACGGGAGGGTCGGCTCGCTCCGGGACGCGCGGCCGGGCTCGCGCCGCGGAGCCGGAACCGCAAGGGCGACCGCCGCGGACTCGACCGCGGCCGGGCGGTCCGCCCGCGGGTCGCGGGACAGCGACAAGGTATCCGTTTTTCCATTCTCCAACGGCGGCTGGACCGATCCCGATTCCGGGCGGATCGTTGCCGGCTCGACCGAGAGACGGACGGCGAAACCCGGACTGGCCGCAGGGACGTCGGACGACGCTTCGGGCAGCGACGAATCGGGCGCCGAACCCGGCGCCGCAACGGGCGCGGAACGCGGAAACAAAGCGACCGGGGTTGCGGGACTGGCGACGGCGGTCCACGCGGCGAGGTCGATCCCCTCGCCCGCGGCGGCTACGGCCTGGGCCGAGTTGGCCGCGGTGTGGCCGCCGGACGAAAGCGGCATCGAAGTGCGAACGATGTCGCGCACGGGCAGAAAATCGGCCGCGCGCGCGTTGGGCAGCGCCCGAGTGAACGTATCCGAATTCGCCAATACGGGAACCTCGGGGGTCGGCGCCGCGTCGCGGACGGCACGGGGACGGGAAGCCGGGGCGGCGGTGGCGGTGGCGGAGTCCGTAGCCGCAACCCCGGCGGCGGGTTCGGTTTCGAAGGCGGTGTACGCCGGCGGACGGCGCTCCCCTGCCCCGGTCTCCCACGCCGCGCGGCCGGACCGCGTACCTGCGGTCGGGATCTCGCCGGCGGGCTCGGACGAGTCGTCTTCCTCGCGAGCGGCGACGGACTCTTCGTCGTCGGACTCCGGGGCGTTCTCGTCGGTCTCGATGGCTTCGGGGATCTCCTCGACGGTGACATCCGCGACCAACGGCAGCGGCAGAAAAAGCGCCATCGCCTCGGCGGCGATTTTGGGATCGACCGCCGGAATCGTTTTGGCGGTTGGCTCCGCGATCGCCTCGTCGGCGGGAGCGGTTTCGATCCCGGGGCCGACTCCGGCCGGAACGGGTTTGGCGCCAACCTTGGGTATCGCGGGAGCCAGCGGGGCGGCCACAACGGCGGCCTCGGGCCGGAGTGGTTGCGGGAGCGGCGCGGCGGCCGGAGCCGTCCAGACGGCGGAACCGTGCAACGGCGCCGCGGGGGGCGGCGGCACGGCGGCCGCCGGTGCGGAACCCGCCGTCGCGGGGGCGACCGCGGTCGGCATCGGCAGGACGGCGGCCGGATTCAGGCCGGCGAAAAGAGTTTCGAAGGCCTCGGTCTCGGCAGTGCCCGGCGGGACGGCAACCGCGGCAGCGGTGCCGCCGGCGGCGGGAAACAGCAGGGAGGCAAGAGACGGATCGGCGGAGGCGGTGGACGGAGAGAATTGCATAAAGCGGGACCGTCCATGGCCGTGAACCGCATCGATCCTTGATGCGGGGGAAAAGTTGAAATCAGGGAGCTTTGCCGGCCTTCGCGACTTTCATGAGGCGGAGGCGTTCGGAGAGCAGCGCGGCGCGTTTGGCGAGATTGTTGTCGGCCGTGGCGGACTTGCCCATCTCCTCGAAAATCGGACCGACGACATCGGTCTTCATCAGGGAGAGGAGCTTCACGATCGTGACGTCGTCCATCTCCTTGAGAATCGCGACGGCGGCCTTCGGCGTGAGGGTCGCGTAGGTGTTCGCGAGGGTCTTGAGATTCTTGGCCTCGTCGGCGCCGATCTCCATGACCTTGGTCGCGACATCCTTCCGCATGGTCTCGATCTCGGCGCGGAGTTTGGCGAATTCCTTTTCCTCGAGCGTGATCCGCGCGGCGCGTTGGTCGAGCAACTCGGACTGTTTGCGCAGGCGGGCGCGTTCCTCCTTCAGCTCGTTGGAGAGATTGTCCATCTCGATGGTCCAGAAGTCCCAGCCCTTGCGTTTGAGCTCGGCGATTTCGGGCAGCTGCGTCTTGGCCGGCGGCGGCTTCACCAAAGTGCTGAGCACCCGCCAGGTCATGGCCACGCCGAGGCCGAGGCTCAGGCAGATGCTGAGCGCGGCGACCACCATCGGATTCATCAACTTGCTCATACGGCGGAAAAGAGCGGACGCCGCGTCGCGGCGCGACGCCCGGCGTAATCGTCGAACTCGGATTGTTCCTCGCGGTTGGCCTCGAGGCGGTGCGCGGTGCGCGCCTTGGTTTCGAGACGGTTGACCACTTCGAGTTTGCGGTGGGCTTCGAGGTACTCGGCCCGGCGTTCGCCCATCGCCGCGCGGGCGGCGATCATCGTGCGTTCCGTCTCGGCTTCGGCGCCGCATTCCCGGCGGTAGGCGGCGAGGGCGTGCGCCTCGTCGGCGGCGGAGAACCGCTCGCGGCGGCCGGCGAACAGTTCCGCCTCGAACTGCGCCACGCGGGCGCGCGTGCGGGCGAGTTCCTCTTCGGCCGTCATGTACGTGTGCACGGCGGCGGCGAACGCCTCCCGGGCGCGCAATTCGCGATGCGCGCGCAGAACCGCCACCGGACGCAGGGGAAAACGGAACTTTTTCATGCGAGGATCTTTTTGAGGTTGGCGAACGTTTGCGCGCGGGCGGTGTGCTCGTGCGTGGCCTGGCGGAGAAAATGGCGCAGCGGCTCGTGCAGATTCACGGCGTGGTCCAGCGCGGCGTTGGCGCCCTTGGTGTAGGCGCCGATCGAGATGAGGTCCTCGTTTTTCCGATACAGCGCGAGGTGCTCGCGGGCCTTGCCGGTGAGGCCGACCTCGTCGGGCGAGCAGACATCGCGGGTCAGGCGGCTCACGCTCTCGAGCACATCGATCGCCGGGTAGTGGTTGAAATGGGCCAGCTGGCGGGAAAGCACGATGTGGCCGTCGAGGATGCCGCGGACGGCGTCGGCCACGGGTTCGTTCATGTCGTCGCCCTCGACGAGCACGGTGTAGAGCGCGGTGATGGCGCCCTGCTCGCCGGAACCGGCGCGCTCCAGCAAGCGGGGCAACAGCGCGAACACCGACGGCGTGTAGCCGCGGGTCGCCGGCGGCTCGCCGATGGCGAGGCCGATTTCGCGTTGGGCCATCGCGAAACGCGTGACCGAGTCCATCATGAAGAGGACGTTCTTGCCGGCATCGCGCCAGGCTTCCGCGATCGAGGTCGCGGTGTAGGCGGCCCGCAGGCGGAGCGGCGCGGGTGTGTCGGACGTGGCGACCACGACGACCGCGCGCTTCATGCCTTCGGGCCCGAGATCCTTTTCGATGAACTCGCGGACCTCGCGGCCGCGCTCGCCGACGAGCGCGATGACGACGACGTCGGCCTCGGAGGCGCGGGCAATCATGCCCATGAGGGTCGACTTGCCGACGCCGGAACCGGCGAAGAGACCAAGGCGCTGGCCGCGGCCGAAGGGAATGAACGCGTCGATCGCGCGGACGCCGGTGACAAAGGGCAGCTTGATGCGCTGGCGGCGCAGCGGGTGCGGCGGCGCGGCGTTGTGCACCGCGAGACGCTCGACCGGCAGCATGCCGAGGCCGTCGAACGGTTTGCCGAGCGCGTCGAGCACGCGGCCGAGCATTTCGGGACCGGTGCGCGGCAGCGGCGGGCGGTCGCTGGCGGTGACTTCGCAGCCGACATGCAGGCCGGCGGTGTCGCCGAGCGGCATGAGCAGCACGCGGTGTTCGCGGAAGCCGACGACTTCGGCGCGGACGGAGAAGCCGTCGCGCGACGAGCGCACGGTGCAGAGTTCGCCGAGCCCGACGTTCGGGCCGTCGGATTCGATGATGAGACCGGCCACGCCGGTGACCGCGCCGATGCGCTGGACAGCCGGGAGGTGCCGCACCTGGGTGCGGAGCACATCGACGAGCGGAGCGACACCGGAGGTCATTGCGGGGCAAGGCTGTGCCGGAGGGCGTTCAACTTGGTATCGATGCGCGCGTCGGTGAGACCGAAACGGCTGCGCACCTGGCAATCCCCGGGCGCGAGCGTCGCCTCGGCGCGGATGCGCAGGCCGGGATAGCGGCGGAGCCAGGCGGGATTGAGTTTCTCGAGCAGGGCGGCGTCGCGCGGGGCGACGGCGAGTTCGAGATTGTCCCGCTCCGGGAAGATTTCGGCGAGGGCCTCCTCGCAGATCCGGGAAACGACTTCCTCGGACGGCTCGTAGCCGGCGAGCAACCGGCGCGAGATGTCGAGGGCGAGGCCGGGCAGCGCCTCGCGGAGCTGGGCGACCAACTGGGGTTCCAGGCCGGAGACTTTCTTGAAGACCCCGTCGCCGAGCGCCTCGATGTCGGCGCGGAACTCGACCATCTGCTGGTCGGCCAAGGCGCGGGCGGCGTCCACCCCGCGCTGATACGCGGCGTCCTCGCGGGCGGAAAGTTCGGCCTCGGTGCAGAAGCGGCCGCCCTGTCCCGGGACGGAGACGCCCTGCAGCGGGCGGTCGAAGGCGATGAGTTTGGCGTAGGCCATGGGAATCAGGCGACGAGGCTTTGTTCGCCGTCGGCTTCGAGGGTGATCTGGCCCTCTTCCTCGAGGCGGCGGACGACCTGGATGATCGCATCCTGGGCGGTTTCGACGTCCTTGAGGCGGACCGGCCCGAGCATCTCGAGCTCTTCCTTGAGGGCCTCGGCGGCGCGTTTGGAAATGGAGGCGTAGATGCGGTCGCGCAGCGTCTCGCTGGCGGATTTCATCGCGATCGCCAGGTTCGAGGAATCGACCTCGCGCAGCACGCGCTGGAAATCCGCGGGTTGCAGGCGGTTGAGATCGTCGAAGCTGAAGAGCTTCTTGCGGATCGCGGCGCTGAGGTTGGCGTTCCGTTCCTCGAGGCGGGCGAGCAGGTTCTTGCTCATCTCCTTGTCGAGGTTGTTCAGCAGGTCGGCGACGGCGCGGACGCCGCCGGAGCGGTGGAAGGCCGGGCGGACCTTCATGTCGTAGTGTTTGCCGAGGCTGCGGGCGATTTTGGAAACCAGGTCGAGCGACGTGCTTTCGATTGTGCCGAGGCGCTCGATCACTTCTTCGCGCAGATCGGGCCCGAGCAGGGAAAACACTTCCGCGGATTTCTCGCTGTCCAGGTACGACAGCAAAAACGAGATCGTCTGCGGCTGCTCGTGTTTCACCAGATTGAAGATCTGGCGGCCTTCCATCTCGGCGATGTCCTTGATGACCTCGACGGAGGTGCCGACCGGGCCGACGCGGCCGATGATCGCGGAAGCCTTGTAGTCGCCCTTGGCGATCTCGAGCGTCCGTTGCGCATAGGTCAGGCCGCCGAGCGAGGAGCCGGCGCTCTTCACGATCAGGCTGGAGAATTCGTCCAGCGCCAGGCGCTGGATGTCGGCCGGGATAATGGTGAACGTGGACATCTCGCGGCAGATGAGCTCGATCTCCTGATCGTCGAAATGACGCAGCACCTCGGCCGCCGCCTCGGGGCCGATGATGATCAAAAACACCGCCAGTTTCTGCGGGCGGCCGAGTTTGCCGTAGTCGATGTCGGGCATGGCGGGATCAGTTCTTGCCGGCCGGAGCGTTGGCGGCGGCGACCCAATCGCGGAGGGCGACGCTGACGTTGGCGGACTTCTGCTTGATCAGCTCGTTGAGAATTTCGGGCGTAACGTTGTTGCCGGTCTGGAGGGCGTTGCGGGCCGCGCTTTCGGGCGTGAGCGACAGGACTTCGATCGGAACGGGCTCGGGTTTCTGCTTCTGCAGCATCCGCCAGAAGACGAGGAGCACGAGGGCCGCGCCGGCGACCGCGGCCCAGCGACTCGCGACCTCGGCGTAGGCTTGCCAAGCGGGCTGGCCGCCGGCCGCGGGATCGAGCGGGCTCAGGCCGGCGAGCGGGGACTGGAATTCGGTTTCCTGGACGGAGACGATCGATTCGAGCGTCTGGCCGGCGACGGCCTTGATGCCGAGGGCGTTGACGACGATCTGGCGCAAGGCCTCGAGTTCCTGCGGCGTGCGCTTTTGCACCTGGGCCACAGGCGCCGGCGCGGGCTGGCCGGGCTGGGCGGGCGCCGGGGCGGCGGGCGGGGCGAAACGCGGCGTCACGAAAACCGCGGCCGTGATCTGCTTCACGCTGCCGGGGTTGCGGGTGACGTTGGTGGTCGTGCGGTTGATCTCGTAAGTGGTGGTCCGGTTTTTGCGGTTTTGCTCGGAGGTGGAAATGGGACGCACGGCATCGGGGGCGGCGGCCGCTTTCTCGGGCACGTTGGCGCTGACGCCGCTGGCGCCGCCGCCGGCGCGGGCTTCCGTCGTGTTGTTGATGTCCTCGGTCTGGGTCTGCGAACGGACGACCTGCCCGTCCGGATCGTATTTCTCGGAAGTCTGCGTCATCGCCTCGGTTTCGATTTCCGCGGCGACGCGGACGACGGCGTTGCCGGGGCCGATGACTGCCGCGAGCATCGATTCCACCTTCTTGGCGTAGTGGTCCTCGATCTGCTGGCGGTAGCGCATCTGCGAGGAAGCGGAACCGAGCATCGGATCCTGTTTCAGGTCCTCCGAGAGCGTGCGGCCGCGGTTGTCGACCACGGCGACCTGGTCGGGCGCGAGGCCCTGCACGGCGTTGGCCACGAGATGGCGGATCGCGTTGACCTGATCGGACTCGAGGCGGCCGCCGCCGACATCGACGAAGACGGAAGCGGTGGACTTCACGCCCTGCTCGGTGAGCAGCAGACGATTCTCGGGCTGCACGATCATCACGCGCGCACCGCGGACGCCCTGCAATTGCATGATGGTGCGGGCGAGTTCGCCCTGCACGGCGCGCAGGTAATTCGTGCGTTGCACAAAGTCCGAGAGGCCGAACTGGCCTTTGTCGAAGATCTCGAAGCCCACGCCGTCGCCGCTCGGAATGCCCTTGCCCGCGAGATCCATGCGAAGCTTGTGGACCAATTTGCTCGGGACCATGACGGCGCTGCCGCCGGCGGTGAGTTGGTGCGGAATGTTCTGCGTCTGAAGATGGCTGATGACGGCGGCGGCGTCCTTCTCGCCCATGCGGGCGTAGAGCAGCTGGTAGTCGGGCCGCTGGGACCAGAGCACCACGCCGATGAGCCCGCCGGCGACCGCGAGGGCGGCGACGATGAGGGAAACGCGTTGGTTGAGACCAAGCTGTTTCCAGAGATCGAGCAGGGATTGGGTGAAATTCTTCATCGGACGGACAGGCGGGCGGCGCCGTGCTCAAGGCAACGGACGGAAAGGAAAGAAAAAGGAGCGAAGCTGGGTGAAATTCGGGAGACGGCGGAACTCATACCTGCATGCGCATCAGCTCCTGGTAGGATTCCACAAGCTTGTTGCGCACCTCGACCATCATGGTGAAAGCGACCGAAGCTTCCTGCATCGCGATGACGCTCTGGTGCAGCTGGTCGGATTCACCGAGGAGAATTTTGCGCGTGGCGGCCTGGGCGTCCTTTTGCTTGCCGTCGACCGTGGCGACGAGGCCGTCGAGCATGCTGCCGAAGCCTTCGCTCGGGGCGATGGACTGCGGGGATCCGAGACCTTGGCCGAGGCCGATCTTCGGCAGCGGCGCATCGATGCGCTGGAGAGCGGAAGCGGCGAGCGGATTGACGGAGCCGATGGGCAGCATGGCGGGTAAGGCGGAGCGGGATTACTTGCCGATCTCGAGGGCCTTGAGGGCCATCTGGCGGGCGTTTTTGACGACGGAAAGGTTGGCCTCGTAGGCGCGCGACGCGGTGATGAGGTCGACCATTTCGTAGGAGAGATTGACGTTCGGCATGACGACGGTGCCGTCGGGGCCGGCGTCCGGATGCTGCGGATTGTACACCTGCTGGCCGGGCGTGCGGTCGGCGGCGATCGAGCCGATGCGGACGGTCTGGAGGGACGAGCCGCCGGCGGAGCGCTTGAGCAGTTCGGATTCGAAGGAAACGACCTGGCGCTGGTACGGGGCGCCGGAGGGCGTGCGCGTCGTCTGGGCGTTCGCGATGTTCTGCGCGACGATGTCGAGGCGGGTTTTCTGCGCGTTGAGCGCGCCGGCGGAGACGTCGATTCCGGAGATGAGGTTCACGGTGAAAGAGATTCGGGTCGCGGGCGCCGGCTCAGACCTGGCGGCCGGTGATCGCGAGTTTCAGTTGTTTGATGTTCCGGGAGACGATCTCGGTGAGGAAACCGTGCTCCACGACGTTGCGGTTCATGACGAGCATCTCGCGCTCGATTTCGACGGTGTTGCCGTCCGGCCGGACGCTGCGGGCCGATTGGTCTTCGGACAGCACGGGGCGGACGGTGTCGGGCATGCGGCCGAAATTGCCGGCTTCGACCCGGGACTTGAGTTGCACGGCGAAGTCGGGGGAGAGGTCGAGGCGGCGGAAGCCCGGAGTCTCGGCGTTCGCAATATTGGTCGCGATGGCTTCGTGACGCAGGGCAGATGCGTCCAGAAGCTTCCGCGCCAACTGGTAGTTGTCGGTTTGGAAGATGGGATCGATCATGCCTCCGCTTAAGCAAAGCCGGTGCCACGACCCCGAAGCCCTCCGCAACCATCGCCTTTCCAATTGGATAGAGTTTATCCGGAAAAGGCCCGGTCAGTCCGGGCGGCGCCGGTGCGGGGCCGGGGCAAAAATTGCCGAGGCCGGAAAACTCCGGGGACGAATTCGCGAGAAAACGACCGGCCGGCGCTTCATTTCCAAATTCCGAGGCCGATGTAAGGGGTTAATTTATCCATGAGGGACAGCGAGTTCGATTTCATCCGCAACCTGGTTTACGAGCGCAGCCGCATCAATCTGGGGCCCGACAAGCGCCAGCTGGTGTCCGCCCGGCTCGGCAAACGTCTCCGCGCCACCAATACGCCGACTTTGGGCGACTATTGCCGGCTGCTGCAGGCGCCCGGAGCCGACCAGGAACTGGGCCACCTGATCGACGCGATCTCGACGAACCACACGTTCTTCTTCCGCGAAATCGCGCATTTCGATTTCCTGCGCGACAAGGCGGTGCCGGAAATGGCCGAACGTTCCCGGAGCGAGCGTTGGCCCAAGTTCCGCGTCTGGAGCGCCGCCTGTTCCTCCGGCGAAGAGCCGTATTCGGTCGCCATGACGCTCGCGGGCAGCCTGCCCTCGTGGCCCTGGCAGATCGAAGCCACCGACATTTCGCACCGCATCCTCGCGAAGGCCGCGGCCGGAATCTACTCGGACGAGACGGTGCGGCGCCTGCCGCCCGACACGGTGCGCAATTATTTCCAGCGCGGCTTCGGCCCGCAGGAGGGAAACCACCGGGTCAAGGCCGCGCTCCGCGAACGCGTGGGTTTCCACCATCTCAACCTGCTCGAAGGCGAGCCGCCGTTCAAAGAACCGTTCCACGTGATCTTTTGCCGGAACGTCATGATCTACTTCGACCGGCCGACGCAGGAAGAACTCGTCAACCGGCTCGCGCGCCGGCTCGTGCCCGGCGGCTACCTTTTCGTCGGGCACTCCGAAAGCCTCACCCATCTCACGCATGGTCTCCGGGTGATCCGGCCGGCGATCTACCAAAAACCCTTCGGCTCCTGAGCCGCGATCCGGCCCGGTCCCGCCTGCCGGACCGCCGGAAATCCACCGTCTCCCCTGTCCAGCATGAGCAAACGCCCCATCCGCGTCCTGATCGTCGACGATTCCGCCGTGGTGCGGAAACTCGTGAGCGACGCGCTCAAAGGTGATCCCGAAATCGAGGTCGTGGGCACCGCCGTCGACCCGTATGCCGCCAAGGACAAAATCCAGGCGCTCAATCCCGACGTGCTCACGCTGGACCTCGAGATGCCGCGGATGGACGGCCTGACGTTTCTCAAAATCCTCATGGCGCAGCGTCCGCTCCCCGTGATCATCATGAGCTCGCTGACGCAGCGGGGCTCCGACTACGCGCTCGAGGCGCTCCGGCTCGGTGCGTTCGACGTGCTCGCCAAACCGGGCGGCCCCTACTCTTTCGGCGACCTCGGCCCGCAGCTCATCGCGCGGATCAAGGCGTCCGCCGGCGCCCGCATGACCCGCGGCGCCGCCGCCTCCGCGGCGCCGGCCCGGCCGGTCGCACCGCGACCCGCCGAACGTCCGGCGCCGGTGCGCCGCGGCGGATCCCCGCGCGATTTGATTCTGCTCGGCGCCTCGACCGGCGGCACGGAAGCGTTGCGGGAAGTGCTGACGCATCTGCCCGGCAATCTGCCGCCCATCGCCATCGTCCAGCACATCCCGCCCGTGTTCTCGCGCACGTTTGCCGACCGGCTGAATGAACTCTGCCAATTCGAGGTCCGCGAAGCCGTCGACGGCGATCGCCTCCAGCCCGGCCTCGCCCTCGTGGCCCCGGGCAACTTCCACCTGATGGTGCAATGGCAGGCCGACCACTACCGCGTCCGCGTGACCACCGGCCCCGCGGTCTGGCACCAGCGCCCGGCCGTCGACCTTCTCTTCAAGTCCGCCGCCGACCCGGCGATCGCGCCCCATGTGATTGCCGGCGTTCTCACCGGCATGGGCCGCGACGGCGCCGAAGGCCTGCTCCGCCTGCGGGAACGCGGCGCCGCAACGTTCTCCCAGGACGAAGCCAGCAGCGTCGTGTACGGAATGCCGAAAGTCGCGTGGGAATGCGGCGCCTCCCAGCGCCAACTGCGTCTCGATCTGGTCGCGGACCATATCTCACGGCACTGCGCCAGCCAGCTCTCCGGCTCCGCCCATCTTGCGTCCGCCTCGTCATGAGCCCCGCCCTGCCCGCTTCCCCGCCGTCCGCGCAGACGGCTCCGATCCCGTCGGGGCTGACCGCCGATCTCTCGACGATTCTGATCGTCGACGACGAGCCCGTGGTGCTGACGGCGCTGAAGTTCACCCTTGAACGCGAGGGTTTCCACGTCGTGGCGTGCACGAGTCCGCTGAAGGCCCTGGCGATCCTGCAGGAGCGGGATTTCGCCGTGATCATCTCCGACCAGCGCATGCCGGAAATGATGGGCCTGGATTTCCTGATCGAGAGCCGGCGGCTCCGCCCGTACGCCTCGCGCATTCTCATCACCGCGGTCCTCGCCCTGCCGACGATCGTCGATGCGATCAACAAGGGAGAAATCTTCCGCTTCGTCGCCAAGCCCTGGCTGCGCGAGGAACTGGTCGCCACGGTGCGCAACGCCGTGCAACGGCACGAACTCGTCACGCACAACGAAGCGCTCCAGGCCGAGACCCAGAATCTCAACAACCGCCTCAGCGAGGCCAACGTCGCGCTCGAGGCGAAGGTCAACGATCTGGAGCAGCAAAAACTCCGCCTCGACGCCGCGAACCAGGAGCTCGCCGCCAGCTACGAAAATTCCCTCGAGCTCTGCCGCCGCATCCTGACGACGTACGATCCGATCCTCGGCGGCCAGGCCAAGGCGCTCGTCGAATTCGCCACGCAAATGGCGGCGACGGACAAGTTCACCGACGCCGAGCGCCACGCGCTGCGCACCGCCGCGTGGCTCTGCGATCTCGGACTGATCGGCATGCCGCGCGAAGTCATGCGCGCCTACCGGACGAAACCCGACCAGCTCACCGAGCGGGAACGCGGGATGATTCTCAACCATCCGATCTACGGCCAGACGCTGGCGGCGCTGGTCGATGCGCGGGCCGACGTCGGCGAAGTGATCCGGACCCATCACGAACGCTACGACGGCCGCGGCTACCCCGACGGCCTCGCCGGCGAGGCAATCCCGTGGCCGGCGCGTTGTCTCGCGGTGGCGGTGGGTTTCGTCGAATCCGGTCTTTCCAAAACGGCCGCGATCGACGCCATCCTTGCCCGGTCCGGCAGCGACTACGATCCCGAGGCGGTCCGGCTCTTCCTCAAGGTCAGCAATCTCGTGCAGCTGCCGAAACAGGTCCGCGAGATCATGCTGCACGAACTCGAACCGGGCATGGTGCTCGCCAACGGGATCTACAGCCCGCACGGGTTGCTCCTGATCGGCGAAGGCCAGGCCCTGAGCCCCGGCACGATCGCCAAAATCCGCAGCCACAACCAGGTCACGCCGATCAACCAGCGTCTGCTGGTCTACATGTGATCCCCATGGCCGCCTGTCCACCCGCCGCCGGCACGCCGGCGATTCCGCCGCGTTTCCCTCAAGAAGGCCGCTCCGGGGCCGTTCACTACTTCATGCCCGTGCTTCGCTGTCGTCACACCCTGATTTTCAATTTCCGGCGCGCCGCTGCGTCCGCCGGGCAATCCGCCGCGTTCTGATCCGCCATGGCCTCTCCCACTATCGGCGCCCTCTTTGCGCAACGCGTTGTCATCGGGGTCGGCGACATGAGCGTGTCGAACAATTCCGCGATCACGCTCAGCACCTATGCCCTCGGCTCCTGCGTGGCGGTCGTCGCCTACGACCCGCTGGTGAAAGCCGGCGGCTTGCTGCACTTGATGCTGCCTGACTCCACCATCTCGCCCGGGAAAGCCACGACCCAGCCCGCGATGTTCGCGGACACCGGAATCCCGCTGCTGCTGAAAGCCCTCGTCGGCCTGCGGGCCGATCCGAGCCGGCTCCGGATTTTTCTCGCCGGCGGCGCCTCCGTGCTCTGCGGCAACGACAACTTCAAGATCGGCGAGCGCAACATCCGCGCGACGACCGACATTCTCGCGCGCTCCCGGATTTTTCCGCGGCACTCCGCCCTCGGCGGCACGATCAACCGCACCGTCCACCTCGATGTCGGCACCGGCTCGATCACGATGAAAACCCCGGAAGCGAACGAGAAGCTCTCGCTCGCGGCCTGAGTTTTCCCGCCGGCCGCGCCGGTCGACGCCCGTCGCAGACGGCACCAGCCGCAGGAAACCCTGCCCCGGCGAGGCGAGGAGAATGTCGCGGGTCCGGGGATCGGGCCCGAACGGGGTCACGGCAGCCATCTGCGCGATCCGGCGTACCCGTTTCTTGGTTACGCGGCGGTCTCGGTAGGGCCGCAGCGCCCGGACTTTGCCGGAAGCGCAGTCCGCGAAATGGCAGTGGCCGTCGAGCTCCGCGTGGGCGGAAGACGGCGCGCTTGACGGGTACCGTGCCGGGGTATTCCGCCGGTGCGAATGCCGTGCGTGAACCGTGTCGCCAAAACACAAACGCCCGTCCGGACGAAATCCGGACGGGCGCGGGCAGATTGGCAGGCGGCGGCCTAGAGCGAAACGACTCCGTGGGTCAGCTTGTCCTGGAGGCGCAGCTTCGCGCGGTCGTGCACGATCGCCATCGTCTCCTGCAGCAGTTCCGGGGTGAAACCCCATTCCGCGAGGAAGTCGGTGTTCAGCTCGAAGAGGAATCCGTCCTCGGACACGCCGGGGCCGAACGATGTCGCGATGTACTTGCCGGCGTGCAGATGCGCGAGCAGCGGCAGCGACTCCGCCGGGCCGGCCGTCGGGTTTTCGCAAAACTCCGCGGCCACCGCGAGGGCGTCCGGAAAGCTCCAGGCCCGCAGCAGCCGCACGCCGACATCGGAGTGCGAATAGCCGAGAATGTCTTTTTCCGCCTGCGCCCAGGTTGTGCCTTGGGCCGCGCAGTGGTTGCGGATCTGCGGGAAAAAGGCCGCGCAGGTGTGCACGACCGCCAGTTTGCCGAGATCGCACACGAGGCCGGCGGTGTACGCGGTCTGCGGATCGACCCGCTCGCTGGTCTCGGCGAGCACCTCGGCGGCCAGCGCCGTGCACAGGGCATGGCGGCAGAAATCGCCGGGATCGCTGCGCGAGGAACCCGTTTCCCAGCGGCTGACGAGCGCGAGCGCGGCCAAGCGGTAGAGTTCGCGCTGGCCGAGGCGGATGACGGCGTCGGAGACCGTTTCGGCCGGCGTGCCGGAGGAGAAAAACGCGGAATTGGCCAGGCGCAGAGTCGACGCCGCGAGTGCGGAATCGACCTTGATGATGTCGGCGATGTCGTCGGCGCTGCTGTCCTGCGCGACGAGCACGGAGATCAGGCGCGGCAGAATGGCCGGCGAACAGGGCAGCCGGAGCGCGCGCTCGCAGACCTGCTCGAGAGTGGGAGGAGTTTGGTCGGACACGGGAGTTGAGAAAGGGACTTGGGCGGCAAAACGGTTGGCGGCGACGGGCGGGGCCCGGCTCAGGCGGCGTTGAGCAGCGAGCCCGGGTCGAGAATCAGGGCGATGTTGCCGTCGCCGAGGATGGCGCCGCCGGCGACGCCGGGGAGATTCTGCATGAAGGCGCCGAGATTCTTGATCACGACCTCCTGCTTGCTGACCATTTCGTCGACGAGGAGCGCGGAGGTTTTGCCCGACGTTTCCACGATGACGACGATGCCTTCCCACGGATTGTTGGCCTCGCCGGGGATGCCGAAACGGCGGTTGAGCCGGTGCACCGGCACGAAGCGGCCGCGCAGGTCGAGGACCTCGCCGCGACCGTGGACCGTGGTGATGCTTTCCTTCGTCGGGCGCAGGGCCATCTGGACCGAGGTGCTCGGCAGAATGAAGCGATCCGCGCCGACGCGGACGACGAGGCCGTCGATGATCGCCATCGTGAGGGGCAGCTTGATCTTGAAAACGGAGCCGCGGCCGACCTCGGACGAGATCTCGATCTTGCCGCGCAGTTTCTCGATGTTGCGTTTGACGACATCCATGCCGACGCCGCGACCGGAGACGGCCGTGACCTTTTCGGCGGTGGAGAAGCCGGGCGCGAAGATGAGCGCGAACATTTCCTCGCGCGTGAGCTGGGTGCCGGCGGGCACGACGCCCTTTTCGACGGCCTTGCGGTAGATGCGGTCGGGGTCGATGCCGCGGCCGTCGTCCTGCAGCTCGATGACGATGTTGCTGCCCTGGTGATAGGCGCAGAGGCGCAGGGTACCGGTCTCGTCTTTGCCTTTGGCGACGCGGTCTTCCGGTTTTTCGAGACCGTGGTCGAGGGCGTTGCGCACCATGTGCACGAGGGGATCGCCGATTTCCTCGACGACGGTGCGGTCGAGTTCGGTGTCTTCGCCGTCGGTGACGAACGAAACCTTCTTGCCGAAATCGCGGGCGAGATCGCGGGCGAGGCGTTCCATTTTCTGGAAGGTCGGCTTGATCGGAATCATGCGCAGGGCCATCGCCGTGGACTGAAGCTCCTTGGTGATGCGGCTAAGCTGGGAAACGTTGCGCTGGAGCGTGGCGTTCTCGTTGGAGGCTTGGCGCGAGGACTCGATCAGCTGGCTCTGGACGATCACGAGCTCGCCGACGACATCCATCAGCGAATCGAGTTTCTCGGTGTTCACCCGAACGGTGGCGCTCGTGCTCTTGGCACCCTGGCCCGCGGCGGGAGCGGCGG
>NEUS01000018.1 GCA_002288455.1 Opitutia bacterium Tous-C1TDCM | reverse complement strand
GCCTTGAACGCCTCGTCATAGGGCCGGGGCTTCGCCCCGGCTTCCTTCTGCTGCTGCTGCTTTGTCATCGTTGAGTCCTTTGTTTGGCCTCAACCCGTGTCCGTCAAATCGGGGCAAGCTCAGGGTTTAGCTTTCAGCTTATAGCTTACAGCTTTCCGCTTACAGCCCCTCACGGTTTCCTCGCCCACGTCGCCCGCCAGGCCAGCACGGCCTCGGTCATGGCGCGCACGCGGTCCGGTTCGGCCGCGGCGAGGTTGCGGCTTTCGGCGCGGTCAGCGACGACGTCGTAGAGCTCCGCGCCCGAGCCGTCGGCATAGACGAGCAGCTTCCACGGCCCGCGGCGCAGCGCGAGGTTCGGGCTCCGGCCGGCGGCGGGATACTTGAAGGTGGTGGTGTTCCGCCCGTACTCCCAAAACAGGTCCGGCCGCGCCGGCGCCTGCTCCCCGCGCAACACCGCGGCCAGGTCCGCGCCATCGAATATCGTCCCCGCCGGCAACGCCGCCCCGCCCAACGCCGCCAGCGTCGGCAACATGTCCCACGCCGTGAGCACGGAAGTCTCGTCGACCCGGCCCGCCGGCACCCGCCCCGGCCAATGCGCGATGAACGGCATGCGGATCCCGCCTTCGTACAGCGTGAGTTTGCTGCCGCGCAAGCCGGCGGAACGCGAACCGTCGAAGGTCGGCAGCGCGCCGTTGTCGCTGGTGAAAATCACGAGGGTGTTCGTATCGAGTTTCCGGCGACGCAATTCGTCCAGCAGCCGGCCGATCTGCCGGTCGGTCTCGGCCATGACGGGCCGGAAGTTCTTCGGCAGGTCTTTGCGGTCGGACACTTCGTCCGGCACCCACGGCGTGTGCACGTCGTCGAGCCACAGGTTGACGAAGGCCGGCCGGTCGCGGTGGCGCTCGAGGAAATCGAGCGTGCGGTCGACGAAGAACGCCGTGCGTTCCCAGCGCTTCACCTTGTCCTGCATCGACCAGATCCACGCCGTCGCCGTGAGATCGGGATGCGGTTCCGGGCTCTCGTAGGTGCCGATGCCCTCATCGTAACCGTAAGCCGCGAACTTGGGCGCGTCGGTGACGTCGCGGCCGCCGCCGAGATGCCATTTCCCGATGTGAGCCGTCGCGTAGCCCGCGGCGCGCAGGAGGCGCGGCAACGACGGCGCCGCCGGATCGAGGTAGTCGGCCTGCTCGCAGCCCGCGTTGCCCTTCTTCGTTTGCAGGAAACTGCTGAGATTGGCGCGCGCCGGCTGCCGGCCGGTGATGAGTCCCGCGCGCGACGGCGAACAGATCGGCGCGGCGGCATAGTACTGCATGAACCGCGTGCCCTCCGCGGCCATCCGGTCGAGCCGCGGCGTCGGTACCTGCGTGCCGCCGTAGCAACCGAGGTCGCCGGGCCCGAGGTCGTCCGCCAGAATGAAGATGATGTTCGGCCGCGGCGCGTCAGCCGCCCGTACCGCCGGCAAGACCGCCGCGCCCAGAGCAACCGCCAGAAGTTGGAAAAACGGGATTCGCATGGGGAGGTGGGAAAATCGGGAAAGTGGGAAATTGAGAAATTGGAAGACCCGGAAATTGGGAAAACGGGAAATCGGCTTTCGCCGCGCGCGGTTCAGTCGCGGATCACCCAATCCTTGGGCGCCTTGAAACCGCGACGGCCTTCGGCGTAGGCCGTGACGCCCGTCTGCTGCAGGCGGCCGAAATCCGCGAGCAACGCGCGCAGTTCCGCAACGCGGTCCGGTTCGCTCGCCGCCAAATTGCGCGCCTCCGCGGGATCCGCGCCGAGGTCGAAAAGTTCAATTTTCGAAGCCGCGTCCGGCGTCGCCGCCAGCACCGCCCCGCCCGTGAGCACCAATTTCCAATTCTCCAAGGTCACCGCCGCGCACTCCGTGTCGCCCGGCGCGAAATACGAAAACCAAGGCCGCCGCGGCGCCGGCGCTTTGCCCTGCATCGCCGCAAGCACATCGCGGCCGTCGAGGGGCCGCGCGGTCGCCTCCGGCTTCACGCCGGCCACGCCGAGCACCGTGGGCACCACGTCGATGTAGCCCATCGGCTCCGCGCAAACCCGCCCGCCCGTGAGCCCGCCGGCCGGCCAACGCGCCAACGCGGCGACGCGGATCCCGCCTTCGTAAACGGAGAATTTGCCGTCGCGCCAAGGGCGGTTCGAGGCGACCGGCAGGTTCCCGCCGTTGTCGCTGAGGAAAAGCACGAGCGTGTTGTCGGCATCGGGCCGCGCGGCGATCGCGTCGAGCACGCGGCCGATCGCCTGGTCCATCGCATCGACCATCGCGGCGTAGATCCGGCGGTTGCCCTGCCGCTCCGGGTAGCGGGCGAGGTCGTCCGGCTTCGCCTGATACGGGGAATGCGGCGCGTTGAAGGGCAGATAAAGCAGGTACGGCGCATCCGCCGGGGACTCGTTGACAAACCGCACCGCCTCCCGCGCCAGCAGGTCCGTCGCGTAGCCTTCTTCTTTCACCGTCTCATTGTTGCGGTGCCAGTCCGTTTCGCCCTCGCGCAGGTGCGTGAAGTAATCGATCGCGCCGTTGTAGTGGCCGTAGAAGTGCGTGAACCCGCGCTGCGGCGGCAGCATCGCGCGGCGCGCGTGCCCGAGATGCCATTTTCCGAAGATGCCGCGGCGCGCATAGCCGGCCGGCGCCAGCCATTCCGCCAACGTCCGCTCCTCGGCCGGCAGACCGAACGCGGACCACGGCGGAATCACCGTGCGCATCAGCCCGTAGCGGATCGGCCAACGGCCCGTCATCAGCCCCGCGCGCGTCGGCGAGCAAACCGGACAGGCGTAGAACCGTTCCAACCGCACACCCGTCGCGGCCAGGCGGTCGAGGTTCGGCGTGCGGATATCGCTGCCGGCGTAGCCAAGATCGGCCCGGCCAAGGTCGTCGGCCAAAATGATCACGACGTTGGGCCGCGGCGCCGCGAGGCCGCGCGCGGAGGCCAAGCAAGCCACGGCGCAAACGAAGAACAGCAGCCGGACGCGGACTGAAATCACGGGGGAGCGGGGTTGGGTGAGCGGCCGCGGAGCGGCGCGCCGACGCCGCATCCCAAGCGCGAACGCGGCCCGAGGGAAGGCCGGACCGCACACGTCGAGCCGACGTTTTCACACCGCCGCGCGGCACCGGCGCGGAGATTCAGCGCGCGGCGCGCCGGTACACCTCGCGCCCGCCGACCCACGTCGCCAACACCTGCGTTTCCCGCAGCTCGTCGATCGGGCACGCGAGCACATCGCGGTCGACCACGATGAAGTCGGCCTGTTTCCCCGGTTCCAACGAACCGATCTCCTTTTCGCGGAAGATCACCCACGCGTTGTGACGCGTGTAGAATTCGAGAGCTTCGCGCCGCGTGAGCGCTTCCTCCGGATGAATCTGGCCCTCGTGCCACTTCGCCCGGCGCGTGATCGTCGTCCACATCGCGAGGAACGGATTGTAAGGGTTGATCGCGCGCAGATCGCCGATCTTCAACATGTGGTCCGAACCGCCGCCCGCCTTGCCGCCGGAGGCGAAGATGCTCTTCAACGGTTGGAAGTACCGCAGGCGCTCGTAGCCGAATTGCTGCACCAAGGATCGCGCGTCGAGGTGGAGCCAGATCGGCTGGATATCGAGCGCGACGCCGAGCTTCGCCGTCCGCTCGATCAATTCGCGCGTCATGAAGTTCGAGTGCGTCACGCCCATGCGCAGCCCGCGCAGCGGAATCTCGCGGTCGACTGCCTCGTACGCATCCATCAATTCGGTGCCCGCGGCGTCGCCGACGGCGTGGGCCGTGAACTGCAGGCCGTGCCCGGCCACGCGCCGGACCATCGCGCGCAGGCGATCCGGCGGGACGTTGAGCACGCCGCGGTACGTATCGTCGCGGATGCCGTAGTTCTCGTTTCGCCCCCAGGGCTGCAGCATGTACGAGCTCCCCGTGAGCATCCCGCCGTCGAGCCAGATCTTGGTGCCAATGAGATGCAGCCAAGGATCGGGCCGGCGCAGCGGACTCGCCGCGATCCGGTCGATGGCCCAGAGAATCGATTCCAACGCACCCACGGTGGGAAACGTCTGCGACAGCGACACGCGCACCGTGAGTTCGCCGCGCTCGCGCAGGTTGCCGTAGTAACGGATCGATTCCGGCGACGCGCCGCGGTCGCACACGGCCGTGAAACCGCTCCGGTTGTAGTCGAGCAGCAACGCCCGCAACCGCGCCTCATGGTCCGCCGGCGTCGGCTTGCGCAACTTCGGCCCGGGGATGAACCGCCCCAGCCCGCGGGCCAGGCCGTTGGGGTCGCCGGCGGCATCTTTTTCCAAATAGCCCGGGCCGCCGTCGGTCACCTGCCACGCGCGATCGAACCCGCATTTTTTCAGCCCGAGCGTGTTGAGCATGTTGTCCGGACCGGTGCGGAAATTCACCGGGTGGCGCGGCGCGACGGCGTCGAGCTCCGCCCGCGTCGGGTAGCGCGCTTCGCGCAGGCGCGTGATGAACACCTGCTGCGTCTGGATCCATTCGCCTTCGGGCACGATCCGCGTGCGCGCCGCGATGTAGTCGAGCACGTCCTGGATCGTCTCCATCGCCGGAATCTCGTGGTCGAACTCGAACACCGCCGCCGCCGGCGCATGCACGTGCGAATCGATCAGCCCCGGCAGCACCGTGCGCCCGCCGAGCTCGTGCACCTGCGTGCGGCCCGCCTGCGCCAGCGCGCGGATCTCGGCCGTGCTGCCGACGGCGACAATCTTCCCGTCCCGCACCGCCAACGCCTCCCGCACGCGGAAATCGGCGTCGACTGTCACGACCTTGCCGCCGAGGAAAACGGCGTCCGGCGCCGCCTCGGCCGCGCGCCCGGCCAATCCGGGAATCGTGAACGACAGCAACAGCAAGGCGGCGAAACCGCGGCGGGAAAACATGGAAAAAGGGAAACGGACGCGAAGACGGGCGGGGAGACGCCGACCTTTGGCCGCGCCCGGTCCCGCGTCCATCCGGGAAACGCGGCGGCGCCTTTCCGATGGGGCCGATGAGCTCCGCTGCATTTCGCCGTCGAGGGCGGGTATCGGCTCGCGCCCCGCCGCGGAACTCCGCCACTGTTTGCCGGCGGCGCTTCCCCTGCCCGCCCGGTCCGTCCCCCCCGTCCGTCCAACCCCGACCTGCTTCCTCTTATGCCGACCACCCGTCGCCGCTTCCTCCACGATTCCACCCTCGGCCTCGGCGCCCTCGCCGCCCTCGGCCTCGCCAATTCCGCCCGCGCCGCCGACTCCGCGCCCGCCAAGGCCGCGAAGAAAGCCGCCGGCCCCACCCGGTCCTTCGTCACCGGCAAACCGCTGCACCGGCTCGGCATGGTGACCTACAATCTCGGCAAAGATTGGGACGTCGCCACCATCATCAAGAATTGCACCGAGGCGAAGTTCGAAGGCGTCGAGCTGCGCACCACGCATCGCCACGGCGTCGAAGTTGCCCTGAGCAAAGCCGAACGCGCCGAAGTGAAGAAACGTTTCGCCGATTCGCCCGTGCAGCTCGCCTCGCTCGGCAGCGCCTACGACTACCATACACCCGACCAGACGAAGCTCCGCCAGGATATCGAGGCGACCAAGGCCTACATCCAGCTCGCCCACGACGTCGGCGCCACCGGCGTCAAAGTCCGCCCCAATGCCCTGCCCAAGGGCGTGCCCGAAGCCAAGACGCTCGAGCAGATCGGGCTTTCGCTGCGCGAACTCGGCCAATTCGGCGCCGGCCTCGGCCAGCAAATCCGGCTCGAGGTCCACGGTAGCGAGACGTCGCGCGGGCCGCGTTGCCGCCGCATCATGGATGTCGCCGACCATCCGGCCGTCGGCATTTGCTGGAATTCCAATCCGACCGATCTCGAAGACGGCGGCTTCGACGCCAACTTCGATCTGCTGAAGCACCGCATGTTCATCGTGCACCTCCGCGACCTCCACCTGGAGGACTATCCGTTCCGCCGGCTCTTCACGCGCCTCAACGAGATCAAGTTCACCGGCTTCGCCTTCGCGGAAATTCCCGAAAGCTCGGATCCCGTCCGGGTGATGAAGTACTTCCGCAGCCTCTGGCTCGCCTACCAGGGATTGCTCTGAGCGAATTCTCGACGTTGAGCGTTGAGAGCTGAGGGTTGAGAGATCGAGCTGCCGCCGCAAAAGCGACGCGGTTGCGACGATGAGAAACGGCCCGGTTCTGCTCTCAACTCCCAACCCGGCTCTCGCAACCGCGTGAGTTCGCCTTCGCCCCTTCCTTACCTCCTCCACTTCCGTTCACCCCCGCCATGAATCCTACCCCGCGCCGCACCTTCCTTCGCCAGTCCACCGCCGGTGCCGCCGGCCTCGCCCTCGGCGGTCTCGCCTTCAGCGCCAAATCCCGCGCCGCCGTCGCCGGCGCCAACTCCCGGCTCAACGTCGCCGTCATCGGTATCCGCAATCAAGGTACGGTCCACCTCAACGCCCTCTGCGGTCTCAAGGACAGCCACAACGTCCGCGTCGCCACCGTCTGCGACACCGACGAAAACCTCTTCGCCGCGGCCGTGAAATTGGTGACCGACAAGACCGGCGCCGCGCCCGCGACGGCGTGGGACCTGCGCCGCGTGTACGACGACAAGGCCATCGACGCCGTCTTCCTCGCGATCCCGAACCATTGGCACGCGCTTGCGACGATCTGGGCCTGCCAAGCCGGCAAACACGTGTACGTCGAGAAACCCGCCTCCCACAACATTTGGGAAGGCCGCAAGATGGTCGAAGCCGCGCGCAAGTACGGCCGCCGCGTCCAGGTCGGCCTCAACAACCGCTCCGCCCGCGGCGTGAACGAGGCGATGGCGTTTCTCCGTTCCGGCGGCATCGGCGAGCTCTTCCTCGCGCGCGCCCTTTGCTTCAAGGCCCGCGACTCCTACGGCCGTTCTCCCGACGGCCCCGTGCCCGCCGGTTTCCACTACGACCACTGGCTCGGGCCCGCGCCCGCGCGCCCGTACAACGAGAAGCGCGGCCACTACAACTGGCATTGGTACTGGGACACCGGCAACGGCGACACCGGCAACACCGGCCCGCACCAGCTCGACCTCGCGCGCTGGGGCATGGCGAAAAACGAACACCCGGTCGCCGTCTATTCCGCGGGCGGACTCTTCGGTTTCCGCCGCGACGACGGCCCGCCCACGCCGGGCACGCGCGTCTACGGCGGCGTCGAAACCTACGGCCACGACCGCACGTCGCAGGAAACACCAAACACCCAAACCGCGGCCTTCACCTACGCCGACGGCACGATGATCGAGTTCGAAGCGCGCGGCCGCTACACCAACCACGAGGGCAGCCGCGGCCAGGAAGTCGGCAATCTGTTCTTCGGCTCCGAAGGCTGGCTCGAACTCGGCGGCAGCTCGTGGAAAGCGTTCCGCCGCCGCGGCAAGGAACCGATCGCCGGCTCGAAAGACGGCGAACCCGGCTGGAAGGGCGAGCACTGGGGCAATTTCCTCGACGCCATCCGCTCGGGCAAAGACGCGGACCTCCGCGCCGACATCCTCGAAGGCCATCTGTCCACGTCGCTGCCTCACCTCGCGAACATTTCCTACCGCGTCGGCCGCTCGCTACGTTTCGACGGAGTAAACGAAAAGTTCGTCAACGCCCGCGACGCCGACGCCTTGCTCACCCGCCCCTACCGCGCGCCGTACATCGTGCCGGAAAAGGTCTGAAGCCCGCGGCTCACTCGCCGGGCCACAGCACCGGCGCGCCGGCGAGCAGCGCGCAGATCAGCACCACCGCCAGCAGGCCCGGCGAGAAACGCGCGACGAGGACGCCCCACAGCCAGCGCCGGTGCCGGAAGAGATGCAGCGCCAGCAGGCCCAAGACGACCAGCGACAGCACCCAGTGCAGGCCCGCCCAGCCCTCGCCGTCGAGCCCCCAGACCGTCGCGCCGCGAGGTGCCGTGTAGCCCACCCGGTACTTCAGGGCGAGACCCGAGCCGGCCAGCAGCGAGCCGGTCCAGAGCAGGCCGAGGTTCACGGCGCGGTCGAGCCAGACCCGCGGCGGCAGTTCCGGTTTCATCGGCCCGCCTCCGCCCGGATTCTTCCGGCCAGCTCGGCGAGGAGCTGACGCTCGCGGTGCAGACTCAGGCGCGGGTCGAGCCGCGGGCCGGCTTCGTATCGGATCTTGTAATACCGGGACCACTCGCCGACCGAACGCTGGGCGGCCGCGGCGATTTCCGGGGTCTCCGCCACCGCCACATCGGCGACCGCGAGATCGGCCCGGCCGTTTTGCCGGGCGACCAGAGGCTCGACGCGGCGGTCGAAGAAGGCGGCGACCTCGGCCGCCGGGCGGCCGTGGCGCACCGGATAGACCACGACCACGGGACGGTACGCGGAAACATCGGTCGCGGGCGGCAGCCGGTCGAGCCGGTGGATCTCGGGCGTGATACCGAGGCGGCCCAAGGCGGAAACGAGATGGTCCGCCACTTTCGCCGGGGCGAGCGTGCTCTCCGACTCGGTCGTCAATCCCTGGATTTCCCGCAGGTCCAGCGTGGCGCGGGTCGGCCAGGCATCGACATACAGGATCAGCGGACGCACGGTTGCAGCGCGCAGGGGCGCGGGCCCGTCTTCCTTCGGCCGGAGCGACACGCCCCCGGTGCGCTGCCGCTGGAGCGACCAAAGCAACGGCACGAGCCAGCAGGCGATCGCGGCCGCGACCACGGCCACGGGTTTGCTCCAGCGCGACGGCTTCATGCGGCAAATCGCGCCGACCCGGCCTCGGTCGGTCGAACGGCCGGGCCGACTACCCGCACGCCTTGCGCCAGGGTCGGATGCAGAATGCAGTCGCCATGTTCCATTTGCAGCAGGCCCGGCAGGTCGCCGAGCCGCTCCAGCGCGACACCGGCCTCGCCGGCCAAGGCGGCGTCGCTCGCGGCGATTCCCGCCTCCAGGCAAGTCGCCCCGAGTACCGTCGCCGACAACACCGCCCCCGGGGCCGGCCGGCCCGAACGGGCGTCGATCAAATGCGAGATCCGGACGCCGCCCAATTCGCGGCCGCGCATCCGGTGTCCGCTGGTCGCCAGCGCGGCGTCAGCCAGCGGCCAAGCCCAGCGGGACCCGGGCAGCAGCACCCACCAGCCCGGCTGCCGCTCCGACGATCGGCCGCGCGCCGCCACATCGCCGGCCAGCTCCACCAGGAAATTCCGCAGCCCGCGTTGCCCAAGCAAGTCAGCCACACGGTCGACGCACCATTCCTTGCCGAGGCCCCCGAAATCAACCGCCGCACCGGGACGCGACAGCCGGACGAGCGGACCTTCCGGGAGCAGATGTACCGGGCGGCAGCGCGCCGCGGCCGCCGCCAATTCGGCAGGTCCCGGAGGTTCACGGCGCAGCGGATCATGCCACAGTTGCCAAAGCGGCAGGACGGTCGCCGCGAGCCGGCCCTGCGTGCGCCGCTCCATGTCCGCCGCCTCCCGCCACAGGGCCGAGAGATCGGCATCGGCCGGCACCGCATCGCCCCGGTTCAGGCGCGCCACGAGACTGTCCGGCCGAAAACGGGAGAGTTTTCGCTCCACGGCCCGCAGCCATTCCACCGCGGCGATCACCGCCGCTTCGGCTGCCTCCCGGCCGATGCCCGCGAAACGCACACGGCCGGCGCCGCCGAGGACATGGAAAGCAAACCCGTGGACCGCTTCCCCCGGCTCGCGGTCGATTGCCGTCACCGTTCCCACGGCAGCGGAACCTCGCCGAGCGGCGTGGCCACCACCCGGTTGATGCTTTTGATCTGCTCGATGGCAGCCTCGGTCTCCCGGTAGACCCGGACCTCGCAGATCCCGCCGTGGTAGTGGATGTTTTCCGTCAGTACGACGCGGAGCGCATCGCCCTCGACCTTGCCGACCGGCAGCACGAGACGGCGGGCGCCGTCGGCGTTGGCCACGTCGGCCACCGTCCGCCACGCGCCGCCCACCCGGGCCTCGAGCCGGAATTTCCGGGGGGCCAATTTGCCGCGATTCTGGAAAACGACGTGCACGACGTTGAACGGCTGCGGAGAATCCCACGCCAGTTGCAGCCACTGCTCGCCGGCGGCGGCCGGATCCGGCAACCACGCATTCTCGCGCATCGTGGCGTTGGCCGTGGTGGTCGGGAAACGCGCCCGGGAATATCCGTTCACAGCCTCGCGCGCGGGGGCTTTCTCGCTCGAGGCCGAGGCCGTCGCCTTCCGGGCCAGATCCCGCGGATCGAGATTGGGCAACTCGATCAGGTAGGCGCCGTCCTTCAGCAATTGCTGCTGCAGCTCTTCGAGGTGCCGTTGGTAAATCGCGCGCGGCTTCACGTCCTTGGCGATGCACATCCCGGCCGCCGTTCCGACCGCCTGGCCGATCGTGCCCGTCGTCAGCATCACCCGCGTCGCCGTCAGGGCCACGTGCGTGACGGAGATGTTCCGCCCCGCCATCATCAGGTTGGGGATATTGGCGGAATAGAGACTGCGGTAAGGCACCGAGAACAGCAACCCGCCGTGGGTGTGGTTCTTGAGTCGCGTTTTGTCGAAGAAGCCCAGCGACGGATGGTCGTCGAGGCCCCAGCCGCCGTAGGCCACGCGGTCGTCAAGAAGGGGCTGCTTGGTCACGTCGGACTCGACCATCACGTAGTCGCCCAGCAGCCGGAAGCTCTCGCGCATGCCCACGACGTGCCCGACCCAAGCGAGCTGCAGTTTCGCCGCGTCGGCGTTGACCGGATCCTTGCAGTGATTCTTCACGTGATCCCAGAGGCCGTAGATCAACCGGATCAGATCGTCGCGCGTCGCCTCGGCTTTTTCGTACGTCCGACCGGTCCCGCCGAGTTCGATCACCCATTGCGTGTCGATCCCGGCGACGGACGGATGCCGGTCGCGGATCGTGCCGAAGTCGGAGCATTGGTGGAACGGATACGCCCACGCCGGACCGGCGAATGGCATGTTCCCGTTCGCCTTGGTGTACCAATACTTCAACGAACTGCCGAGGACGTCGTCCGACGCCGTGTCCGGCGCCTTGGTCTCGTTGTACATCGCCTTCGGCTCCTTGCCGTACATGGCCTGGGCGCCGGCCCAGAGCCCCACGACGGCGTTGCCCGTCGCGTCGACAAAAAGCCGCCCGCGGATCCGCAGCCGCCGGCCGGTCTCGATCTCGGTGCAAAGCACCGCGGCGATTTCGCCGTCGCGCAGCTCGACGCCCGTCGCCTCGGTGAGAAAACGCGTGACCAGATTCGGTTCGGCTTCGGCCAAGAGTTGCAGGCGGCTCGGCCAGTAGCGCCCCACCTCGAAGTAGCGCTGGCGGCCGTAGAGATTCACTTCCTCGATCAGCCCGGTTTCGCGCGGGTCCAGCTCGATCTGTTCCTTGGTGAGCCGGTTTTGCATCGCGCCCACGGGCGGCACCAGATTCTCGGTGCTGGCGTTGCCGCCGAGCAGCGCGCGATTCTGGATCAGCATCGTCTTCGCGCCTTGGCGCGCCGCCGACACCGCCGCGAACGTCCCGGCGATTCCGCCGCCCACCACCACCACGTCGTAGGTGCCCGCCTCGTGGATCTCCGCGCTCAGCGCCCCGTGCGCCAGCCGCAGGGCGGCGATCTCGGTCTTGCCGGCCGGCGGAACCCAATCGGGATCGCGCGCGAGCACGACGACGTCGCAGCGGCCGTAGTAGCCCTGCAGGTCGTGGAGCGCGACCGCGACATCGCCTTCGAGGGCGTGCACGCCGCCGTCCTCCCAAGTCCAACCGTCGCGGCCGGAAGCGCCGAAGACCATGGGCACGCTCCGGCCGTTCAACTTGATCTCGAACTTGCCCGGGTGGTGCTGGGGCACCCAGTCGTTGGTGCGCGCCCAGAGCCGGTAACGTCCGGCCGGCAGCCGCTCGACCGTCGTCGTCGCGTCGGCCACCGGCGACCCGTAGCCGATCGCCATGAGGTACGGCGAACCCATCTGGTCGATGAACTGCCAATCTTTGGTCCAGCCGCCGGGCTGCTTGAAGTTTTCGGTCTCCAGCCACACGAGACCGGGTTTGCCGACGGCATCCGCCGCGGCCGCCCGCAGCGGCGCCGGCGAGCCAACGGCCGCCGCCAGAAGAACGCAGCCGACGGCAAACAGGAGTCGACAAGGAAGGAAACGATACGGAGTGGTCATGGAAAAATCTCGGGGACGGCGGGCCTCGACGATCGGGGTTTCGCCCGCGCGAGCCGGCGTGACGGGGTTGCAACGCCTTGCCCGTACGTCGACCGAAGCGGTGAAATGGGTTACTCCCCCCGCATGCGGCGCATCCTCCGGCCCCGCGGCGACAACCGGCGCCGGCCCGGCTTTGCCCCTGCCGCCAGCCGCTACGTCGGATCACCCGCCGGATCGGGTTATCCGCCCGTGAAAAAAATTACCGCGCCGGCAAATCCGGGGATTTGGGCTCGACTCGGCTCGGGGCCGGCCGGATGCAAAACTCCCCGATGTCCGCCCCGCTTCCCGACCTGCCGAACGACCCCGGAACGGCCGGATGGTTCGAGGCGGAGTTGCAACCCCACGAACCCGCCCTGCGGGCCTACCTCCGCCGCCGTTTTCCGTCCCTCGCGGATCCGAGCGATGTCGTGCAGGAAACCTACGCCCGGCTGCTCAAGCTCCGGCAACGGACCGCCATCCGCTGCCCCCGCGCCCTCCTTTTCACGACGGCGCGAAACGTGGCCGTGGATTTTCTCCGCCATCAGCGCGTCCTACCGATGCAGCCGATAACCGATTCCGTCGACCTGCCCGTCTTGTACGAGGAGTCAGGCGGCGCCGAGCTCATCGACCGGCAGTATGAACTCGAAGTGCTCGCCGACGCCGTGCGCTCCCTCCCCGATCGCTGCCGTGAAGTCATGATGCTCCGCCACCTCGAAAATCTTTCCTACAAGGAAATCGCCGTCCGCCTCGGCATTTCCCCCGAAACCGTGAAAATCCACATCGCGAAGGGCCTGCGCCGCTGCACCGAATACTTTGCCGAACACGGCCTCGCGCCGGGGGAGGATTTCCGATGAACCCGACGGAAGACGAATCCGACCGGATTGCCGACGCCGCAGCCCTCTGGCTCGCCGAAGCCGACGAAGGCCTGGCGCCCGATCGTCGGCGTGAATTCGAGGCGTGGCAGCGGCAGGACCCCCGGCACGCGGCGGCCCTCCGCCGTCTGCAATGGGGCCAAACGCTGCTGCGCCAGCTGCCCGCCGTGCGCGACACCCTGCCTCCGCCCCCCGCCGCCGCGCCGTCGGCGCCGCCACCGCGCGTGGTCCCCTTTCCGTCCGCCCGCCGCCGCGCTTTTTATTCCGCCTGCGCCGCCGCCGTGCTGGTCGGCCTGTTCGCCTGGTGGCAATGGCCGACGCCGGCCGAATCCGGCCGGCGCTACGTGTGCGAGGCCGGCGGATACCAACGCGTGCTCCTGGACGACGGCTCCGTCGTTGAAATGAACCAGAACAGCGCGGTGCTCGTCGCGTTTGCCCCCGGGGTCCGGCGGATCGTGCTGCAGTCCGGCGAGGTGCATTTTCGGGTCGCGAAAGATCCGCGGCGGCCGTTCGTCGTCGCCGCCGCCGGAGTAACGGTGCGCGCCGTCGGCACCGCCTTCCTCGTCAATGTCGGATCCGCCGGGCTCGATCTGCTCGTGACCGAGGGCCGCGTGGCGGTCGCCGATGCTCCGGGCTCGCCCGGATCCGCCGGCGAACACCTCGCGGACATGTCGGCCGGCGAACGGACCAGAATTCCGCTCGCGGGCGGCGTCCGCGCCTCCGGAACCAAGGCCGTGATCGAACGCGTGGACGCCGCCGCCATCCGGCGGGCGCTGGCCTGGCAGGAGAAGCGGCTGTTCTTCGATGCGGTGCCGCTGCGCGATGCCGTCGAGGAGTTCAACCGCCGCAACCGGCTCCGGCTGGTGCTCACGGACCCCGCGCTCGCGGCCCGCCCGGTCGCCGGTGTCTTTGCCTCGGACAATGTCGAAGGCTTTGTCCGCCTGATGGAGCAGAGCGGCACCGTCCGGGCCGAACGGCGCGGTGAATTCGAGATTGCCCTGCACCCGGCGACCGATGCGCCCCGGTGAGGGCGTCGCCGCCGCCAGGGTGGTCGCAGCCGGCCCCGCCCAAATCGCCGCGGCCCCGTCATGAACCCCAACCCCGCCCCCGACCGAGGATCCTGCCGTCGCACCGCCCCCGCGCGCGTCGCCCGTCTCCCGCGGGCGGCAGGACGCGCCGTGCGCCCATGGGTTTGCATGCTGTTCCTCGCTTTCTGCGGCGTCGTTGCCGCCGGACAGGATACCGCGGCGCCGAGCCCGAAGCCGCCCGCGCGTACCTTCGATCTGCCGGCCGGCGACGCGGCTGAAACTCTGCGGCGGTTTGCGGGGATCGCCGAGCAGCAGATCATCTTCATGGTCGATGTCGTCCGCGGCGTGACGACGAACGCCGTCGCCGGCCGCTACACCCCGCGCGTCGCGCTGGAGAAGCTCCTCGCCGGCACCGCGCTCGAACTGGTCGACGACCCGACCTCGCAAGCCTGGATGATCGGGCGAAGCCCGCGCGCCCGCCAAACTCCCGGCGTCATCGTCGGCCGCATCTACAACCCCGCCAATGGGGAATATGTGCGCCACGCGCGCATCCGCGGCGACGCCCCCGACCTCGCTGCCGTTTCCGGTCCCGGCGGCGAGTATCGGCTGGCCCCGGTCGGTCCCGGGCCCGTGGCCCTGAGCGTAAGTTTTACCGGATACCGCACCGCCGTCGCGACGGTGCAGGTGCCGCCGGGAGCGGTCGTGCGCCAGGATTTCGAAATCGTCAGCCAACTTGCTCCGGCCCGGCCCGCCGCCGACGAACCCGTGCGGCTCTCGCCGTTGGTGGTGCCGGCGGATCGCGAAGGCGCCGCCAAGGCGATCATGGAACAACGCGGCTCGATGAACATCACGCACACCGTCGCCTCCGACACCTTCGGCGACAACCCCGAGGGCAACATCGGCGAGTTCATGCGGCATCTGCCCGGCGTCGAACTGGACGTGTTTTTCGGCGAGGTCCGGACCGTGCGGCTGAACGGCCTGCCTTCGGACTACACCGCGGTGACGATGGACGGCATGCCCCTCGCCAGCGTCGACTCCGGCACCGGCGGCGCCGCCAACTCGCGCGCCTTCACCATGGAAATGGCTTCGCTCAACAGCGTCGAATCGATCGAGATTTCCCGCACGGTCAGCGCCGACGTCGACGCCAACGCGCCCGCCGGCACGATCAACCTCCGCACCAAGCGGGCCTTCGACCGCGCCGGGCGCCACGTGTCGTGGCAAACGAACCTCACGGCCCATTCCGAAGCCTTCACCCTCGGCCGCACGCCGGGGCCGGACGAGGAACGCCGCCGACGAAAACTCCGGCCCGGCGGCATTCTTGAGTATTCGGACACGTTCCTCGACCGCCGGCTCGGCATCGTCCTGAACGTCACCGAGTCCAATGTCTACCAGGAGGCCGTCGTCGCGGCGTTCACCTACCACGAACCGACCGCTCCGGGCGACCTGCGCCCGCCCGTACCGGCCAGCTTGAGCTACCAATGGGCGCCGCGCTTCAACCGGCGTTTCTCGGTCACGTTCTCCGCGGATGCCCGGCTCGCGCCCGCCGTCGAAGCCGGCCTCGGAGTGGTGTACAATCTGGCGGACCTCTGGACACCGCAGCGCCGCGTGACGTTCAACACCGGCACCCGGACGGACATCGTCGGCCCCGACCCGCTGCTGGCCTTCACCTCCGCGCCCAACGGTTCCGTGCAGGTGAATCCCGCGGCGATCGCGAAGCGGGGCGAGACGGTCACGCTGCTGCCGAGAGTGGCCTACCGGCGCGGCGACTTCGAAATCGAAGCCAAGGGCTCGTACAGCAATTCGAGCAGCCGCTACGACCCGCTCGGATTCCGGAACTCGATCCGCGACTTCAACGGGCCCACCGCCGGCAACATCCGCTTCAGCGCCGCGCGGTCCTCGTTGCTCGCGGTGGATTGGAACTTCGTGCAGATCGGGGGCCCGGATCTGGCCGACGGTGCCAGCTTCTCCAGCCCCGCATTCACCGCGAACGACGGCCGCTTCGGCCGGACCGTTCTGGCGTCGGGAGAAGTCGCGGGCAGCGGACGCACCCTGCTCGGCTCGGTTCCCGTCGCCTGGAAAACCGGGCTCAAGACCCGGCACCATCTCCAGACCTTCGCCGACGATACGCTCGCCTGGCGAACCGATCTTGTCGGGGCGCCGGCCGCGGGCGCGTGGGCCGGCTCCGCCTCGCCGTGGCCGTTTCGACTCGGCCTCGTGGATGCCGGTATCGCGACTTCCTCGGGCCGCGAAATCTTTCTCCCGAATCTCGCCGCGTTGGGCCGTCGCTACCGCACCGCCCACGCCGGCTTCCGGACCAACTGGGGCAGCAACGCGGTCAACTACTACGAATCGCAGGTCGCGCGCGACCGCCGACTGCACGAGCGGATCGATGCCGGCTTTGCGATGGCCACCGGCACCTGGCGCCGACTCCTATTCCGCGCCGGCTTGCGTTGGGAACACACCGCCACCGCGACAGCCGAGCTCACCCCGCTGGCGCCGACCGAAGTGCGCGAGGCCGGCTTCGACGTCGGCGCCAACGGGATCGCCACGACCGTGGAGGGAATCCGGCACCAGTACTTTTCCCGCCCCCGGACCCGCCGCGAGTCCGGATACAATACGCTGTTTCCCAGCGCGGCCCTGAAGTACTCGCCGACCCGAAACCTCGACGCGCAACTCGCGTTCGGCCGCACCCTCCGGCGCCCGCCGTACGCCGCCCTTGCCGGTGCCTGGCTGTTAAACGAAGCGGACCTGTCCGTCACTGCGCCCAATCCACAGCTGCGACCGGAGCAAGCGGCCGTCGTTTCGGCGCGCCTCGCCGCCTACTTCGAGCCCGTCGGGCAACTCTCGCTCACCGCCACCCAACTCGACGTCCGCCATCCGATCGTCACGGACCGGATCGGGGCGGCCGCTTTCGGCTACCGCGGCCCGTCGGACTATGCGCGCTACGATTTCATCACCGGCCGCAACGGCGCGGATCGCCTCACGGTCCGCAATCTCGCCCTCGACTACAACCAGAGCCTCGGCTTCCTCGGCCCCGGTTTCCGCCGCGGCGCGGTCCACGGCAGCTATACCCGGTTCGCCGCCGCCAGTCGGCCCACCGGCTTCACGCCCCATCTCGCCACCGCCGGCGCGAGCTACTCGGCCGGCCGCCTCCGTATCCTTGCCGATTGGACGTGGAGCGCGGACATGACCCGGAACCCGGCCGGCACCGTGTATCGCCGGCACCACGCCAACCTTGATGTCGCGGCGGCCTGGCGGCTCACGCGCCGCTACAGTTTCTCCGTGAATGCCCGGAATCTCACCGACGTCCCGTGGATCGACCTGCAGCGGTTCGAATCCGGCGCCACCGCCGTCACGCGCTTCGAGAAAGTCGGCACGTCCTGGACCTTCGCGCTCAAAGCAGCGTACTGAACCCGCGCGGCCAGCGCGGTCGCCCCGGCCGTCGACCCGAGTTCGGGCGATACGGAAAACGCAATAACCCATTTCGGCCGGCGGCACGACGAGTATCGGCAACCCCGGTCCGTCCGCACCAGCCACGCCTACCCGCCCGACCGGGATGCGACTCTCCATGAAAAAGTCCATCCTGCCCCTGCTCCTGACCCTGCACTGGGTCTTCGCCGCGCTCGCCGGCGCCCAAACCTCCGCGCCCGGCACCATCGCCGGCCGTGTCTTCAACCCCGCCACCGGCGAGTACATCCGCAACGCGACCATCCGCGTCGAGGGCGGCGCGGTTTCGGCCGTCTCGGCGGGCGGCGGCGAGTACCGCCTCTACCCCGTGCCCGCCGGCAACGTCACGCTCTCCGTCAGCTACACCGGCTACCGCACCGTCACCGCCGCCGTCGCCGTGCCCGCGGGCGCGACGGTCGCGCGCGACTTCGAGCTCGTGAGCACGCTGGCCGCGGAGGCGGCGACCCCCGGCGCCACGGTGAAGCTCGACGCGTTTGTCGTGGGCGGCCAACGCGAGGGCGCGGCCAAGGCGATCATGGACCAGCGCAATTCGATGAACATCACGAACACCGTCGCGTCCGACATGTTCGGCGACAATGCCGAGGGCAACATCGGCGAGTTCCTGCGCCACATGCCCGGCGTCCAACTCGAGCTCTTTTTCGGCGAGGTCCGCACGGTGCGCCTCGGCGGACTTCCGTCCGACTACACCGCCGTCCTGATGGACGGCATGTCCCTCGCCAGCGTGGACGCCGGCACGAGCGGCGCGGCCAATTCCCGCGCCTTCACCATGGAGATGGCCTCGCTGAACAGCGTCGAATCGATCGAGATCTCGAAAACCATCAGCGCCGACGTCGACGCCAACGCCCCGGCCGGCACCATCAACCTCCGCACGAAACGCGCCTTCGACCGCGCCGGCCGCCGGATGTCGTGGCAGACGAATGTCACCGCGCACTCGCAGGAGTTCAATCTGCAGCGCTCCCTCGGGCCCGACGAGGATCGGCGCTCCCGCAAAATCCGCCCCGGCGGCATTCTGGAGTACTCCGACATCTTCCTGAACAAGCGCCTCGGCGTGGTTCTGAACCTCAGCCTGTCCGATGTGTACCAGGAAGCCGTGGTGGCGTCCCTCGCCTACAACGCGACCCCGACGGCCACCGACTCGCGCCCGCTGGTCCCCACGACGCTCAACTACCAATGGGCGCCGCGCACCAACCGGCGTTTCGCGGTGACGTTCGCCGCCGACTACAAAATCAACGCGCACCTCGATGCGGGGCTGGGCGTGGTCTACAATCTCGCCGACCTCTGGACCCCGCAGCGAAACATCGTCTTCAACGCGGGCCCGCGCGCCGGCGTGATCGGCGGGGATCCGTTGCTGGAATTCACCTCGGCCCCGACCGGCGTGGTTCAAACCAATCCGGTGGCCGTCGCCAAGCTCGGCGAAACCACGACGCTCCTGCCGCGGATCACTTACCGACGGCACAATCTGGAAGTGGAGGCGAAAGGCTCGTTCAGCGACTCGACGAGTTGGTACGACCCCTATTCGCGGCGCGATTCCATCCGCGATTTCAACACCCCGACCGTCAACAATGTCACTTTCCGCGCCCAACGCTCCGGTCCGCTCGCCGCCGACTGGAAATTCGCGCAGGTCGCCGGGCCCGACATCGGCAACGGCGCGAATTACACCAGTCCGGCCATCACGGTGAACGACGGCCGCTTCGGCCGCACGACCTTGATCTCGGCGGAAGTCGCGGCCTCCCTGAAGACGACCGTGGCGCAGTTGCCCGTGACCTGGAAGGCGGGCGCGAAGAGTCGCTACCAGATCCAAAAATTCGAGGACGATACCCTCGCGTGGCGCCGCGACTATATCGGCGTGCCCGCCACCGGCGGCTGGGCCGCCTACAACTCCCCCTGGGCCTTCAGCCTGGGCCAGGCGGGCAGCAGCATCCGGTCGATCTCCGGCAGCAATATCTTCATGCCCGACCTCCGCGCCCTCGGTGGCGCGGTGCAAAGCAACCCCGCCGCTTTCCGCCCGAACTGGGGCGCCAATGCGACGAACTACTACCAATCCTACGTCGCCCGCAAACGCCGGTTCTATGAACAAATCGACTCCGGCTTCGCGATGGCCACGACCACTTGGAACCGCCTGACCGCGCGCGCCGGCCTGCGCTGGGAGGAAACCGGCACCGAAGCCAACGAAGCCAACGGACGCACGCCCGCCGAAGTCAGAGCCGCGGGCTACGGCGTCACCCCCGCGGGCGTCGCGACCACGATCGAGGGCATCCAGTACCAATTCCTTTCCCGTCCTCGCACCCGCCGCACCGGCACCTACGACAACCTCTTTCCGAGTGCGTCGCTCAAGTATCCGTTCACGCGCAATCTCGAGGGCCAGCTGGGCTTCAGTTCGACGATTCGCCGCCCCCCGTACGCCGCCATCGCAGGCGTGTGGGCGATCAACGAGACCGCCCGCACCGTCACCGCGCCGAATGCAAACCTGAAGCCGGAGACCGCCCGCAACTTCACCGGCCGGCTCGCCTACTACTTCGAGCCGGTCGGCCAGGTCGCCGTCACGGCCTCGCAGCGAAACGTGAAGGATATGCTCATCACGGATACGCTCTCCGCCCAGGAGTTCGGCTACACGGGCACCGACGAACTGGCCGGATACGACTTTCTCACGACCGAGAACGGCGCCGGCACCACCCGGATCCGCAGCGTGGAACTGGAATACAACCAGAACCTCGGGTTCCTCGGCGCCGCCTTCAAGCGCCTCGGCGTGCACGGCAGCTACACCCGGCTCTACGCTTCGATTCCCACCGCCACCCTGACCCCGCACCTCGCGAGCGCCGGCCTGAACTACACGCTCAACCGGTTGAATGTGTACGCGAATTGGAACTGGACCGACGACTTCCCCCGCAACGTCGCCGGCACCGTCTACCGCCGCCACCACAGCAACGTCGATATCGGCGGCGGCTGGCGCCTTGGGCCGCACTACACGTTGTCCGTCGCGGTGCGCAATCTGACCGATACGCCGTGGCTCGACCTGCAGCGCTTCCCGTCCGCCCCGAACGCCCTCATCCGCCACGAAACCGTCGGCACCTCGTGGACGTTTTCCGTCAAGGGCACGTACTGATGCCGCGGACCCGCCGCTTCCGGACCATTGCGGTCCGGAAGCCAACGCAGTCGAACGCTCCGGCGCTCTGACCCAAGCCGCCACCGCCCACCGGCTCCGTTCCTCGCTGCGCAAACCCGATCCCCTGGCCGGCGCTCGCCGTTCCGGTGCCGGCGTTTTCCGGAGCTTAGCGCGCGCCCCAACGCCGGATCCCCGCGGTGGAATCGCCCATCCGCCGCGGTGCCCTAAGCCGCGCGTCCCGGCCAGAATTGCCGCAGCTTGCCGCGCACGAAACGCACGCTCTCGGCCAATTGCTCCATGCCGTCGACGCCGTCCTCGATGCTCACCCAGTTGTCGAAGCCGACGCCTTTCAACTCGGTGAAAATCGCGTCGTAGTCGTTGAGCCCGCGGCCGATCGTGCCGTGCCGCAGGCGTTTCGCGTAGCCCTCCGCGCCGCCTTCCTCGCGGCGCAAATCCTCGAGCGTGCCTTCGGCCAGGTAGCGGTCGCTCGCGTGCATCGTGACCACGCGGTCCTTCACCCGCCGCAGCAATTCGAGGGGATCGTCGCCGGCGAGAAACGCATTGCTCGGATCGTAGTTCACCCCGAAACGCGGGTGCCGGATCCGGTCCACGAGCTCGCAGAACACATCCATCTTCTGCGCGAATTCCGGATACGTCCAAAAATCGTCCTTGTAGTGGTTCTCGATGATCAGCGTCACGCCGCAGGCCTCGGCCTCGGGCAAACAGGCCTCGATGTTGGCGACGACCAAATCGAGCCCGGCCGCGCGCGAAAGTTCCGGCCGCTTTTGCCCGGACAACACACGGCAGTACTTCGCGCCCAGCGTCGCGGCCATCCGGATCCACGTTTTCTCCTGCTCGATTTCCCGCGCGCGCAGCACCGGATCGGGCTGCGAGAAATCCGGCGAACAGCAGAGCATCGGAATCGTCAGTCCCGCGGCCTCGACCTCGCGGCGCAGCTGCGGCCATTTTTCCGGCTCCGCCAATTCCAGAAAGCCGGCGTAATACTCGAGTCCGTCGACGCCGAGCGGCGCGGCCAGCTCCGTCCACTGCCGCAACGTCATCGTGCCGTCGCGGCACAGCGGGCGCATGAAGGCTTTCGGGAAGACGGCGAGACGGGGCATGGGGATTGGGAAAACGGAAACTCAGGTCTTCACCGGATTGCGGCCGTGGATGCAGAACTGCTCCACGTCGACGACGGCTCCGCTGACCGGATAGGATTCGTCGCCCAGCCAATAGACGGCGGCGGCGGCGATTTCCTCCGGCTGCAAGATCCGGCCCGCCGGCGCGAAGACCGCCGGAATCTTCCGGTGCCAATCCGCCGGCGCCCCCTCGGCGACCTGCATCGCGTATTCGCGCTCCGTCAGCACCCAGCCGACGTTGAAGTGGTTGAAACGGACGCCGTCGGCCGCGTGGGCATTCGCCAAGTTGCGCGACAGGGTCTGCAGCGCGCCCTTGGAAATCGAGTAATCGAGCAGCGTGGCCTCGCCGCTGAGGGCGTTGACGGAACCGATGTTCAGCACGCAGCCGCGGTTGGCCTTGAGTTGCGCGAACGCCGCCTGGATCAGCAGCAACGGCGCGCGGACGTTGATCGCCATCGTGCGGTCGAAGGTCTCGGCCGCGGTCGTCGCGAGCGTCGTGCGCGGCACGATCGCGGCGTTGTTCACCACGGCATCGACCTGGCCGAACGCGTTCACCGCCGCCGCCACGAGGCGCGCCGCCGCCCCGGGGTCGGCGAGATCGTCGAGGTGCAGGGCAGCCGCGGCGCCGAGTTCGGCCACGGTCATTTCACCCGCCGGCCGATCAATGCCGTGGATCAAAACACGGGCGCCCTCGGCCACGGCGCGCGCCGCGATCGCGCGGCCGATGCCGCCGGTGCTGCCGGTGATGATGATGACTTTGTCGCGGAGGCGCATGGGATCGGGATTGCGGATACAGCCGCGGCTCAGCTCGGCCGCAGCACCGCTTTCACGATGGCGCCGGAATGCATTTTTTCGAAGGCCTCGTGCCACGCCTCGAGCGCCCAGATGCCGCCGGTGATCGGGCGCACGTCGAGTTGCCCCGACGCCAGCAACGCGAGCACGCGCTCCCAGATCGGCCAGTTGTGGCTGAAGCTGCCCTGCAGCGTGATGTTCTTCTGCACGAGCGGATCGAGGGAGAAGCCCAACGGCTGCGGGCCCCAGCCCACTTTGCTGATCCAGCCGGCCGGGCGCACGAGTTCGAGCGCCACCTTGAGCGCGGCGGAGGCGCCGGCCGCGTCGATCACGCCGTCGGCCCCAAGGCCGTCGCGCGCCTTCGCCCACGCCGTCGCGTCGCCGATGATGACTTCGCAACCGTAGGCCTTGCCGACCTCGAGCCGCGCGCGGTCGCGTTCCAATCCGACCAGCGCCACTTCCGCGCCGGCGAGCCGCGCCATCGCGGCGCAGAGGATTCCGATCGGGCCGGGCCCGAGTACGATCACACGGTCGCCGGGATGCACGCGGGCGTTTTGGATGACGGCGTTGTAGGCGACGCAGCAGGGCTCGGTCAGCGCGGCGTGCTCCATCGCCAGGCCGGCGGGCACGCGGTGCAGGCAACGCGCCGGCACGCGCACGAAGCGCGTCATCGCGCCGTCGACGCCGTAGCCGAAGCCCTTCCGCTTCGGCTCGAGATTGTAGAGGCCGGCGCGGGTGAGCGGGCTGTTCGCGTCGATCACGGCGGCGGTCTCGCTGACGACGCGGTCGCCTTCGCTCCAACCTTTGACCGCGGCCCCGAGCTCGGCGATCCGGCCGCCGAATTCATGGCCGAGCACCACCGGATAGTTCACCGGCCAGCTGTGCGAACTCGTCCACTGGTGCAGGTCGCTGCCGCAGACCCCGACGGCCTCGACGGCGAGGATCACGTCCTCGGGCCCCGGCTCGGGCCGGGTGAATTCGCGCAATTCGACGCTGTGCGGTTCGCGGGAAAAATTGACGACGGCGGGGCTTTTCATCGGGCGGGAGACTTGGTTTTGACCGCGACGTCGCCGTAGGCATGCACGCGGTCGCAGATGATCTTCAACGTGCCGCCGAGGTCGCCGGCCGCGGTGCGGAAGGCATCGGCATCGACGGCCAGCGGCGCCCCGATCACGACGAGCGGCGCGCCGTATTCGGGCGTGCGCACGGCCTGCTCGAGGGTGAGGCCGCCGACGGCCTGCACGGGCACGCTCACGGCCGCGACGATCTCGCGCAATTGGTCCAACGGACTCGGCATGCGGCCGCCGGCGGCGGCGATGCCGCGGCGCTCGTCGTAGCCGATGTGGTGGACGATGAAATCGCAGCCGAGGTCCTCGAGTTCCTTCGCGCCGGCGACCATGTCGGGGCAGCCGAGGTTGTCGCCCATCACCTTGACGCCGTAGTCGCGGCCGGCCTTGACGACGACTTTGAGCGTCTCGGGGTGCGCGCGGCCCATGACGACGACGTGCGTCGCGCCGGCCTTGGCCATCAGCTCGGCCTCGAGGTACCCGCCGTCCATGATCTTCAGGTCGGCGACGATCGGCGTATCCGGAAAACGCTCACGCAAGGCGCGCACACCGTGCACGCCTTCCGCGAGGATGAACGGCGTGCCGGCTTCGAGCCAGTCGACGCCGGCGCGGAGGGCGATTTCCGCGGTGCGGAGCGCCTCGGCGCGATCGGTGAGGTCCAGGGAGATTTGGACGAGGGGGCGCATGGGGTGGCCGGAAGCTTGCGGCGGCGCCGGCGCGGCCGTCAACCGCGCCGCCCCGGTTCCGCCTACTTTGCGCCCGCCGGGTGCGCCGCCGGCTCAGCGGCGCTCGGTGGCCTTGCGCAGCACCGGCGTCGGGCGCGCGCGGGCCGCGGCGACATCGGCGGCGAGCACCTCGACGGCCTTGCGGATCTGCGCGTCGCCGCCCGCGGCGTTCGCCCCGGGCTGCAGCGGAACCACGTGGTCGGGCACGGCGCCGTTGAGCTCGTAGTCCTCGCCGCTGCCGATGACGAACCAGCCGCGCGTCGGCATCCGCAAGGTGCCGAGATCCATGATCGGGCGGGAGCCGGTGCTGATCACGCCACCGGCCGTGGGCACGCCGACAAGCGCGCCGCGCTTCAGCGTCTTGATCGCATGCGCGAAGATCTCGGCGTTGCTGAAACTGTTCTGGTTGTGCAGCACGACGATGGGCTTGGACCACGAGGCGTAGACTTTGCGGTCCTGCGGATAGCCGGGACCGCCGCCGCGCGGCACCGCGATCGCATGCACCGGCTGCGTCAGCGCCGTGAGCAATTGGTCGGCCGTGCTGCCGCCTCCGTTGTCGCGCACGTCGATGACCAGGCCGTCCTTGCCGACGCCCGCCGCATAGAGGTCCTGTTCGAATTGGAGAAAACTCTCCTGCGACATCGCGCGGACGTGGAGGTAGCCGAGTTTGCCGCCCGACAACGTTTCGACGGCGGCGCGGTTGTCGCGGACCCATTTGCCGTAAAGCGAAGCACGCACCGCGGTGTACCGCGTCGGCCGCAGGTTCACGTCGCGTTCCTTGCCGGCGGCGTCGCGCACGCGCAGCCGGAAATCGTCGCGCCCGGCGGGGCCGTTGAGCAACTTGGCCAAGTCGGTCGTCGCGTCCACCGCGGTGCCGTCGATCGCGAGCACGATCTCGCCGGCCGCGACGCCTTTCTCTCCCCGGTCGGCAGGGCCGTCGGGAATCACGTCGCGCACCTTCAGACCCGGTCCGCGGAAGGCGTAATCCCAACGCAACCCGAGGTGCGGCGTGACGGGACTCCAGGGCGCGCTGCTCTCGGCGGGAGCCGAGCGCAGGGTAAAGCCGAGGTGCGAACCGTTCAGCTCGCCGAGCATGAGGTTGACGACCGTCGCGAGGTTGGCCGCATCGGGCGACGCGGCGGCCGCGCGGTACTTGGTCCGGATCTCTTCCCAGTTCCGGTTGCCCATGCGGTCGTCGTACCAGTTGTCGCGCATCGCGCGCCACGCGGTGTCGAAGGCCGCGGCGTGCTTGGCCGCGAGGTCGACCTCGTGGGCGGCGCGAAACGTCAACGCCGTCGCGCGGCCCGTGTCGCTCAGGCTGGCGGGCACGCCGCCGGTGTTCTCCGGCGCGGCCCCCGGCTCGGGCGCAGGCGTCGCCGCGGGCCCGCCGCTGCCGGCGCCGGGCCGCGCAGGATCCTGGCGCCAGACGATCTGGTTGCCCGTCTCCAGCCAGCGGCCTTGGCGGCCGGTCTCGCTGGCGAGCAGCTTGGGTTTCAGGTCGTCGGGAAACTCGACCGTGTACGTGCCGCGCTTGCCGTCGACCGTGGCGGTGAACGCGAGCTTCTTGGAGTCGGGCGACCAGAGCAGTTCCGACTCGGTGGAATTCGGAATCGAGATCCGCCGCACGCGCTCGTGCAGGCGGGCGAAGTCGATTTTCACCTCGGGCGCCTTGCGGGTCCGACGCGTCGCGGCCGGGCGGGCCTCGGCGGCGGGACCGGGCTTTTCGGCGGCCTCGGCCGCTTCGTCCTTCTCCTTCGCCGGCTCGGCTGCGGGTTCCGTTTTCTCGGTGCGGGCGGACTGTTTTTTCCGGCCCTTGGTCATTTTCTCCACCGCGCGCTCGAGCGTGCGGTCGCGGCGGTCGCGGGCTTCGTCCTCCGCCCGCAGCCACACATAATAGATGTCGACCTCGGTCTCCGTGCGCCGGCCCGTGAAAGCGAGCGCGCGGCCGTCCGGCGACCAGGCGGGATTGCCTTCGTTGTCGGGATGCCGCGAGACGTTCGTGCGCTCGCCGGTGCCGTCGGCTTTGAAGATCCAAATGTCGCTGTTGAAATCCGTGTCGTTCAACGCGGCGACGAACCACTTGCCGTCCGGACTCCACTGGTACTGCGGCCGGTTCCACCCCTCGAGCACGCGGGTCGCAGAACTCTTGGCCACATCATAGGTCCACAGGTCGCCGCGGCCTTTCACGAAGGCGAGTTGCTTGCCGTCGGGACTGAACTGGAGGTCCTGCTCGACGTCGGCGTCATCGGTGAGCCGTTTCAACTCGAAGCGGTCGTTGCGCCACCAGTAATCGTCGGGGCGTTTGCGCTCCGCCTGCCAAAGATCGCTCCGGCCACCCTGGTCGCTGGCAAAGAAAAGACGCTGGCCGTCCGGCGAAAACACGGGATCCCGCTCTTCCTCCGGCGTGCGCGTGACCTGCCGCGGTTCGCGCAGCACCGTGTCCATGACCCAAAGGTCGCCGCCGGCGATGAACGCGACTTCGAGGCCGTCGTCCGAAAACGCCACCTCGCTCGCCGAGGTCAGCGTGCGCCGGTCCGCGGGCGTCGGGCCGGCATCGGACTCGTCCCAAATCTCGATCTTCTCCGCCTTTGCGCCGCGGCCGGTCCGGAGCCGGTAGAGATCGAAGAGATGCCGAAACACCAAGGTCGAGCCGTCGCGGGAAACACAGGGCATCATCACCGCATCGTCGGTGAAGGCCGTGAGCTGCGTCGCCCGGCCCGAAGCCAAATCATGTTCCCACAGATTGAACGAGCCGCTGCGGGCGCTCACATAATAGAAACCCTTGCCGTCCGGCCGCCACCGCGGAGTGCGGGCGCTGACGGCATCCGCGACCACCTGAGTAAAACCGCCGGTCGTCGTGTCGTGCAGCCAGATCTGCCCGGCCTGCGAGCCCTTGTAACCCTTGCGAAACCACTGCTCGCCTTCGCGGGTGAAAAGCAGGCGTTTTCCGTCGGGCGACACATCGCCGGTGCGGCCGTAGTCGTCGAACACGGGCTGCTCGCCGGTCGCTCCCGCCACCGGCAACCGCACGAAACGGAGGCCGGAACGCATGTAATGGGAATGGTCGCGCTCGACGTTGACCAGCAGCGCCGATCCGTCCGGGTACCAGCCGTCCAAGGCATAGCCTTCGCTGTGGGCGGTAAGGGCCTCGGCCGCGCCGCCCGCCGCCGGCATGACGTAAACCTGCGGGCCGGGCAGGCGCTCGCTCAGAAAGGCGAGGCGCTGGCCGTCGGGCGAAAAACTCGGCGCGGTGTCGCGCGCGGGATGGCGCGTGAGCGCCCGCGCCGTGCCGCCGGCGGTCGGCACCGACCAAAGATCGCCGCGCCAGGAAAACACCAACGTGCGGCCGTCGGGCGACAACGTCGGATCCTGCGCGAGGCGCACCGCGGTGCGCGCGGTCGGCTCGGCCGCGGAGGCGACGGGGCCGAAACAGCAAACGAGGGCCGCGGTCCACGCCGGCAAGCGGCGGGCGCAACCACGGAACCAGGACGGAAGAGTGCCGGTGTGCATGGAAAAACGGGGTGCCTCAGCTCTGCGCCCGACTTTTCCGGCTGTCGAGCATCGGCTGCCCGCCTCAGCCGAAGCCCTTCAGTTGAAAATTGAAAGTTGAAGGTTGAAAGATCGACCCGTCGAGACACGGGAATCGTCGCCCCAGCCCTCAAGCTGAGGAACCGAACGGTTCTGCTCTCAGCTCTCAACCTAGCTCTCTCAACTGAGCGAGCCCGGCTCAGCGCACCTGCAACGTCTCGCCGCCGAACTCGAGTCCGAAGGCCGGTACCACGACGGCCTTGCGGTTGCCCTGTTTGCGCACCGTGCCCGCACGCCACGCGTCGTAGCCCGTCGCCTGGGCCAAGGCGAGGGCCTCCTCGGCCTGATCCGGCGCCACGAAGGCGGCGAAGCCGATGCCCATATTGAACGTCGCGTACGCCTCGCGCCGGTCGATCGGCCCGGCCTCCATCATGAATTGGAACAAGGCCGGCGCCGGCCGCGGGTCCGTGATCTCGTAAACGAAAGGCTCCTCCAGCCGCATCAGTTTGCGCCAGCCGTGGCCCGTGACGTGCGCGACATAGTTAAGCGGCAGACCGCGCCGCTGGCACTCGCGGACGAAGGCCACGTAGATCACCGACGGCGCCAGCAGCGCCTCGCCGTAGGTCCGCGGGTCGCCGTGGCCGATCGGTGTGCTGTAACCCTGCGGCAACTGCGCCGCGAGTTTGCGGCAGAGCGAGAGGCCGTTCGTCTGCACGCCCGAACTGGCGAAAAACAAAATCGCGTCGCCTTCGGCCACGTTGCCCGTGATCCGGTGCGACTTCGGCTGAATTTTCCCGATCGCCGATCCCGCGAGCACGATCGCGGAGGGCTCGACCACGCCGCCGAGCGTCGGCGTTTCGCCGCCGCCCCAGACCGCCCCGGCCGCGCGGCAACCTTCGGCAAAGCCGGCGACGAGGGCGTTCGTGCGCACCGCATCCGCGAACCAGCCGGAATCGCCGACCGCCGCGTGCATCGCGACCGAGATCGGCAACGCCCCGCACGTGATCAGGTCGTTGACAATGGTCGCAACGGTATCGATCGCGATCTCGCGGTAGAAACATTTCCCGGTCTCGGCGTACACGGCGTCGGCGACGAGGTTCTTGGTCCCGAGGCCTTCCTCGACGTGCGCGAGAAAATGGTCCGCCGCCTCGATCAGGTAGGCGCTCTCGCCGCGCGTCGACGCCGGCTCGGCGTAACCGTGGTCGCGGAGCAGCCCCGCCGTCGTGCGCGCCGCCTGCTGGCACGCGCGTTTGAACGCGTCGAGTTGGTCGTAGCGGACACCGGAGGCTTCGTAGGAAAGGGACATCGCGGAAAACGGGAGCGGTCGGCGGCGCGGCTCAGTAGCTCCGCTTGTCGATCTTCTCGTAGTAATTCAGGTAGGCTTGGTTCACGACGCGGTAGCCGCCCGGCGTCGGGTAGCGGCCCGTGAAATACCAGTCGCCGCGGTGGTGCGGCACGGCGGCATGCAGGTTTTCCACCGTCTGGAAGATGATTTCCACTTCGCCTTCCCAGCTCAGCTTCGGGCGCACGAGTTGCCCGATCTTGGCGGAAATCTCCTCGGCCGTGAACGGCTCGTAGATCCGGCGCACATGGTTCTCCGGTCCGCCCTTCGCGACTTCGTCGCGGCAAAGTTCATACACTTCGTCGAGCAGCACGCCCTGCCCGCGTTCCCGCAGCAGCGAGACCGCCGCCTCGAAGGCGATGAATTTCCCCAGTTCCGACATGTCGATGCCGTAGCAATCCGGGTAGCGGATCTGCGGCGCCGTCGAGAGGATCACGATCTTGCGCGGGTTGAGCCGCGCGAGGATGCGGATGATCGAGCGCTTCAGTGTCGTGCCGCGCACGATGGAATCGTCGACCACGACCAAATTGTCCTCCCCGGAGCGGACCGACCCGTAGGTGATGTCGTAAACGTGGCTCGCGAGTTGGTTCCGCAGGTTTTCCTGCCCGATGAAGGTGCGGATCTTGATGTCCTTGCTCACGACCTTCTCGCCGCGCGGCCAATTGCGCAGGATCAAATCGTCGAGCGCCGCTTCCGTCAGCGTGCCTTCGCGGCTCGCCTTCATGATCGCGGCTTTGACTTCGTCGCGGCGCAGCGTGCGCAGCGCCGACATCAGGCCGTAGAACGCCGTCTCCGAGGTGTTCGGGATGAAACTGAAGACCGTGTTGCCCCAGTCGTAGCCGATCGCCTTCAGCACCTGCGGCGCGAGCTGCCCGCCGAGGGCTTGGCGCTCGCGGTAGATATCGACGTCGTTGCCGCGGGAAAAATAGATCCGCTCGAACGAACACGACGCGCGCGGCAGCGGCGCGGTGAACGGCGTCGACGACACGGTGCCGCGTTTCTTGATCACCACGGCGTGGCCGGGCTCGACCTCGCGCACGTCCTCCACCGCCAGATCGAACACCGTCATCAGCGGCGCGCGTTCCGAGGCGAAAGCCACGACTTCGTCGTTCTGGAACCAGAAACACGGCCGGATGCCCGAGGGATCGCGCACCACGAAGGCGTCGCCGTTGCCGATCAGGCCGCAGAGCACGTAGCCGCCGTCCCATTTCTGCGCGGCGCGGGTGATGACGCGGCCGACGTCGAGGTCCTCGCTGATCCGGCGGGACAATTCCTCGCCGGCCAGATCGCGTTTCCGCAGGAAGCGGTAAATGTCCTCGTGTTCCTCATCGAGGAAGAAGCCGATTTTCTCGAGGATGGCCTGCGTGTCGGTCGCGAAGATCGGGTGCTGCCCCATCGCGATCAGCGAGCGGTTCAGGTCCTCGGTGTTGGTGAGGTTGAAGTTGCCGCACAGCGCCAGGTTGCGCGTCGGCCACGGGCTGCGCCGGAAAAACGGATGGCACGACGAGAGGTTGTAGCCGCCGCTCGTGCCGTAGCGCAGATGCCCCATCAGCAATTCGCCGCCGAAATCGAATTTCTCCTTCACCGTGTCGGTAAACTCCGGATGCACGGTGCCGGCGGCGACGTGGTCGTTGTACTGCCCGAGCAGGGTGCGGAAAATCTTGTCGAGCGGGTTGGCCTTGATGTTCCGCTCGCGGAACATGAACGGCACGCCCGCCGGCATATCGAGCTTCACGCAGGCCACGCCCGCGCCGTCCTGGCCGCGGTTGTGCTGCTTTTCCATCAGCAGAAACAGTTTCGTGAAACCCCACAGCGGCGACCCGTACTTCTGTTCGTAATAGGAAAGCGGCTTCAGCAACCGCACCATCGCTACGCCGCACTCGTGGGTGATCCGGTCAGACATGGACGAAGCTCCGCCGACATCCCGCCCGGGCCCCGTCCGCCGGCCGGACCGCCGTCGCGGCAGTCCAGGGGAACGGTGAATGCGAGTCGCGTGACATCGGGAAAGGGGCGATTTCGGGCAGGGTGCCGCAATGGTCAACGGCTTTCTCCGCGCGCCGCGTCTTATGCCGTTTTTTCAAGGCGCGCGCGCGTGACACGGAAGGAATTTCCCGCCCCTTGACCGCGTCCGCGATGTTCGCGAGCGTCGCACTTTTCCCGCCATGCTGATTCTCCGCGGCTCGCCTGCCCTCTCTCCGTTCCGCCTGCAAAAACTCCTGCAGGATCTGCAGGGCGCCGGCCTCCCGGTGCGCGCCGTCGGCGCCGAATTCGTCCACCTCGCGGAGACCGACGACGAGCTCGCCCCGGCCGATCTCGCCGTGCTGGAAAAGCTGCTCACCTACGGCCCCCGCCGCGCCGCCGCCGCCGTCACCGGTCTCCTCCAGGTCGTGGCCCCGCGTCCGGGCACGCTCTCGCCCTGGTCCTCGAAGGCCACCGACATCGCGCAGATCTGCGGCCTCGCCGCCGTGCGCCGCATCGAACGCGTCGTCGCCTACACCTTCGACCTCGGCGATGCCGCCGCTTTCCCGCTCAGCCCGCTCTCCGCCGAGCAGTCCCAGCTCCTCCGCAGCCGCCTCCACGACCGCATGACGCAGGCCGTGTTCGGCGACCTCGCGGCCTGCGCCGCGCTCTTCCGGCACGAGACGCCGCGCCCGCTCAACCGCGTGCCCCTGCTCGCCGCCGGCCGCGCCGCCCTCGTTGCCGCCAACGCCGACCTCGGCCTCGCCCTCGCCGAGGACGAAATCGACTACCTCGTCGCCGCCTTCACGAAGCTCGGCCGCGATCCCAACGACGTCGAATTGATGATGTTCGCGCAGGCCAACTCCGAGCACTGCCGCCACAAGATCTTCAACGCCACCTGGGAAATCGACGGCCTCGCCCGCGACCGCTCCCTCTTCCAGCTGATCAAGAACACGTATCAACTTCATCGCGACGGCATCCTCTCCGCCTACAAGGACAACGCCGCCGTCCTCGCCGGCACCCGCGGCGGCCGCTTCTTCCCCGATCCGCGCACCGGCGTGTACGCCGCCCACGAGGAAGACATCCACATCCTCTGCAAGGTCGAGACCCACAACCACCCGACCGCCATCTCGCCCTTCCCCGGTGCGGCCACCGGCTCCGGCGGCGAGATCCGCGACGAAGGCGCCACCGGCCGCGGGGCCAAACCCAAGGCCGGCCTCACCGGTTTCACAGTATCCAATCTTCGGATTCCCGGCGCCGTCCAACCTTGGGAAAACGACTTCGGCAAACCCGGCCGCATCGTCTCCGCCCTCGACATCATGATCGAGGGCCCGCTCGGCGCCGCCGCCTTCAACAACGAATTCGGCCGACCCGCCATCAACGGCTACTTCCGCACCTACGAGGCCGCTGTTCCAGCGGCCTCGGTTCCGGGTGCAGAGTTCGGAGTTCAGGGTTCCGATTCCGCCAACTCAGAACCCAAAACCCAAAACTCACCGACCGCAGCGCTGCCTGCGGCCGAACTGCGCGGTTACCACAAGCCCATCATGCTCGCCGGCGGCCTCGGCAACATCCGCGCCGGCCACGTGCAGAAGGGCGAGATCCGCCCCGGCGACCAGCTGATCGTCCTCGGTGGACCCGCCCTGCTCATCGGCCTCGGCGGCGGCGCGGCCAGTTCCGTCGCCAGCGGCTCCGGCCAGGAGGAACTCGATTTCGCCAGCGTCCAGCGCGACAACGCCGAGATGGAACGCCGCTGCCAGGAGGTCATCGACCGCTGCTGGGCCCTCGGCGACGACAACCCCATCGCCTTCATCCACGACGTCGGCGCCGGCGGCCTCTCCAACGCCCTGCCCGAACTCGTCAACGACGGCGGCCGCGGCGGCCGTTTCGATCTGCGCCGCGTGCCCAGCGCCGAATCCGGGCTCAGTCCCCTCGAACTCTGGTGCAACGAGGCCCAGGAACGCTACGTCCTCGCCGTCCCCGCCGCCCAACTCGACACCTTCGCCGCCCTCTGCGCGCGCGAACGCTGCCCCTTCGCCATCGTCGGCGAAGCCACGGCCGAGAAAAATCTCGTCCTCGACGATCCGGCCCACGGCAACACGCCGATCGACCTCCCGCTCGATGTCCTCCTCGGCAAACCGCCGCGCATGCACCGCCGCGAAACCTCGCGCACCCGTGCGCTCGCGCCGTTGCAATTGGGCAACCTCACCCTCGCCGAGTCCGCGCGCCGCGTGCTCTCGCACCCGACGGTCGCGGACAAGACGTTCCTCATTTCCATCGGTGACCGCTCCGTCTCCGGCCTCATCTGCCGCGACCAGATGGTCGGTCCCTGGCAGGTGCCCGTCGCAGACTGCGGCGTCACCGCCGCCGCCTTCGACGTGTTCACCGGCGAAGCCCTCGCCATGGGCGAACGCACGCCCGTCGCCGTCAACTCCGCCGCCGCCTCCGCGCGTCTCGCCGTCGGCGAGGCCCTGACCAATCTCGCCGCCGCCCAGATCGGGGATCTCGGCCAGGTCAACCTCTCCGCCAACTGGATGGCCGCGCCCGCCGTCCCCGGCGACGGCGCAGATCTCTACGCCGCCGTCCAGGCCGTCGGCCTCGAACTCTGCCCCGCCCTCGGCATCACGATTCCCGTCGGCAAGGACTCGATGAGCATGAGCACTGTCTGGACCGACGCCGGCGGCGCCAAGCGCATGACCGCGCCCGTCTCGCTCATCGTCTCCGCCTTCGCCCCGGTCGCGGATGTCCGTCTCTCGCTCACGCCGCAGCTGCGCACCGACGCCGGGCCGACGACGCTCCTCCTCGTCGACCTCGGCCGCGGCCGCAACCGGCTCGGCGGCTCCATCCTCGCCCAGATCGTTTCCCAAACGGGCAACGTGCCGCCCGATGTCGACCGCCCCGCCGACCTGAAGGCCTTTTGGCAGGCGATCCAGGAACTGGGCCGCGAACGCCGCCTACTCGCCTACCACGACCGCTCCGACGGCGGGCTCTTCGCCACCGCCGTCGAGATGGCCTTCGCCGGCCACTGCGGTCTCGACCTCGAATTGCCCGCCGGCCGCGATCCCTTCGCCGCCCTATTCGCCGAAGAACTCGGCGCCGTTCTCCAGGTCCGCACCGCCGACCTCGACGCCGTCCTTGGCGTCCTCCGCACCCACGGCCTCGACACCGCGACGTCGCATCTCGGCACCCTCGCCGCCGACCACACCGTCCGCATCCGCCAAGGCGCCGCGACGATCTTCGCGGAAAACCTCTTCGCCCTTCGCGCGCTTTGGTCCGACGTCACCCGCCGCATCGCCGCGCTGCGCGACAACCCCGCGTGTGCGGAATCCGAATACGCGCTGAAACTCGAGGCCGACAACCCCGGGCTGACGCCGAAAGTGAACTTCGATTTCGCCGCGCCCGCCGCCGCGCCCTTCGCGATCGGCAACACCCGGCCCGCCGTCGCGATCCTCCGCGAGCAGGGCGTCAACGGCCACCTCGAGATGGCCGCCGCCTTCACGCGCGCGGGTTTCAAGGCCGTCGACGTGCACATGACCGACCTGCTCTCCGGCCGCCTTTCGCTGCGCGACTTCCGCGGCCTCGCGGCTTGCGGCGGCTTCAGCTACGGCGACGTCCTCGGCGCCGGCGAAGGCTGGGCCAAGAGCATCCTCTTCAACGCGCGCGCCCGCGCCGAGTTCGAGGCCTTCTTCGCCCGCGAGGACGCCTTCGCCCTCGGCGTGTGCAACGGGTGCCAGATGGTCAGCAACCTGAAGTCGCTGATCCCCGGCGCCGAACTCTGGCCGCGTTTCGTGCAGAACCGTTCCGAGCGCTACGAATCCCGTTTCGTTTCGGTGCAGATCGAGCCGACGCCAAGTGTGCTCTTCGCGGGCATGCAAGGCTCCGTGCTGCCGGTCGTGGTCGCCCACGGCGAAGGTTTCGCCGAGTTTGCCGATGCCGCCGCGGCCGAGACGTGCAGCGCTTCGGGCTTGGTCGCCGGCCGCTTCGTGGACAACCGCCACCGCGTCACCGACCGCTACCCGCTCAACCCGAACGGCTCGCCCTTCGGCATCACCGCCCTCACGAGCACGACCGGCCGCGTCACCATCATGATGCCGCACCCCGAACGCGTGCACCGTACCGCCGCGATGAGCTGGGCCCCCGCCGGCTGGGGCGAGGAAAGCCCCTGGATGCGCCTCTTCCGCAACGCCCGCGCCTGGGTCGGCTGAACCGAACCCATGCCGTAGCCCGGCGCTTCAGCCCGGGTCAGTCCACCGCCCCTTCCCGTGCCCACACAAAGTAACCTATTGGGTTACTTTGCAGCGGGAGCCACCCCGGAGGTTTTCCCGCGGCCCGACTCGCGCGTTGCACCGCGGCCTCGGGCCGGCTTACTGCCCCGGTTCCCCGCCCCATGACGACCTTCCTTCCGCGTCCGATCCTCGGGCTCACCCTCGCGACGGCGTTCGCGGGCGTGCTTGCCGCCGCCGCCTCCGCCCAGCCGACGCATCGAAACCTTGAATACGCCAAGCTCGGCGAAGTTTCGCTCAAGCTCGATCTGCATCTCCCGGCCGCCGGCGGCGCCCCGTCGCCGCTCATCGTCTGGGTCCATGGCGGCGCCTGGCGCAGCGGCTCGAAAAACGAGAACCCCCTCGCGCCCCTCGTGGCGCGCGGCTGGGCCATTGCCAGCGTCGACTACCGCCTCACGCCCGTGGCGCCGTTTCCCGCCAATGTCCACGATCTCAAGGCCGCGATCCGTTTCCTCCGCGCCCGCGGCGCCGAGTACCGCCTCGACACGGAACGCATCGCCATCGCCGGCGCTTCGGCCGGCGCCCACCTCGCCGCCCTTGTCGGCGTGACCAACCGGCACCCCGAACTCGAAGGTGCCGTCGGCTCGTTCCGCAACACGAGCAGCGACGTCCACGCCATCGTGAGTTTCTACGGCGCCTCCAATCTCGAGAGCATTTTGCGGCAGTCGACGCCCTACGGCCTCGGCGTGCGCATTCCGGCGTTGCAGTTGTTGTTCCGCGGCCAGCCCGAGGAGAAACCCGAGCTCGCGCGTCTCGCCAGTCCCGTCGCGCACGTCGACGCCGGCGACCCGCCGCTGCTCCTGTTCCACGGCGAGCAGGATCCGCAGATGCCGATCGCCCAATCCCTCGAATTCCAGGGCGCCTACGAAAAAGTCGGCCGGCCCGTGCGCTTCGTCGCCGTCCACGGGGCCGCGCACGGCGGCAAGGAATTCTACGAGGAACGGCGGCTTGCCGTCGTCCGGGAGTTTCTCACCGCCGCCGGCATCGCGCCGACGGCGAAGTGAGTTGCTTCCCGACGCGACGTCAGGCGACAGCGAAGGGGTTCAGCGGATACGATTTCAGTTTGCCCGGATTCATCAGCCCGCGGGGATCGACCGCCCGCTTGAGCGCATGCCGCGCCGCAACCGTCTCCGCCGTACCCTCGGGCAAATGGTAGGTTTGCGTGCTGCCGATGTAGATACCGAGGGCCGCCGCCGCCGCGAGGATCTCGCGGAAGCGCGCGTCGTCGCGGTACCGGATCAACGGAATGCCGCCCACCCCGATCGCCTCGGGCACCGCCCCCGGGCCGACGGCGCGCGCCGGATCGACCGCGCCCCATTCGAGGTGCAACAGCACCTCGTCCGGAAACTGCCGCAGCCACGCTTCGAACTGGTTCCGAAAATCCGCGGTGAAGCCGGCCTGCACATACGTGATGCTCGGATCCGACTTCATCGCCCACAGCGTCGTGTGGTTGTAGGTGAAGTCGGAGAGGAACGGCGGCTTCGGCGGATCGGCCAGCGGACGCCGGTAAACGACAGCGAGTCCCGCCGCTTCCGCCGCGGCCGCGATCTCGTCCGTCTGCGCCCGGTCGACGAGCAGGAAACTCACATGCTCGCCGTCGCGCAGGTGTTTTTTGAGCGGTTTGAAATACGAAGGAATCGGCCACTGGAACTGCGAGGCCACGCGTTTGCGCCACGCACCGTTCCGCGCCGCCGCGTCCGTCCATTCGAGCAGCCGGTTCCAGTCCGGCGTGCTGAACGCCAATTGGTCGTAGTCGATTTTCGGCGCGAGCCGCATCTCGATTTCCGTCATGTAGCCCGTGGTCCCGAAGGTCCGCAGCGCCACCATCGCTTCCGGACCTTTGTAGCGCAGGGTCCGCGGCTCCGTTTCGCAGGTCAGAATCGTGATTGATTTCACGGTATCGCCGGACGCGATACCGCCCCAGCGCACGCCGCCGATGCCGCCCGCTCCGCCGCCGAAAAATCCCCCGAGCGTCGCCTTCATCCAGGTCGACGGATAGCACCGCAGTTCCCAGCCCGCCGCGCGCGCCGCCGTCTCGATCGGCCCGAGCCGCGCGCCGGGTTCGGCGCGCACGACGCCGTCGGCCACCGAGTGGATGCGGTCCAGCCGCGTGCAATCGACCACCGCCCCGCCGTAAATCGGCACGCATTGGCCGTAGTTGCCGGTGCCGCCGCCGCGGGGCGTCACCGCGACGCCGGCGCGGCAGCAGGCGGCCAGCACCGCGCGCAGTTCGTCGACATTGCCGGGCCGCACGACGACGTCGGCCCGTTTGTCGTCGAGCTGCGTGCGCAACGCCGGCGAATACCAATAGTAGTCGAGCGAAAGCGTTTTGAGCGTCTCGCCGCCCTCGACCAGATTTTCGGCACCCACGAGGGCGCGAAGTTCGGCGCGGAGCGATTCGGGAAACGGCGGCATGCGGCGCACCGGAGCAGAATGCGTGCGAGTTGCGAGCGGCCGCGCGGGATTTCCGGGCCGTCACGGCAGTTGCCAGCGCCGGCCGCATCGCTTCCCTGCCTTTGCCGCATGCAACTGCTCCTGATCATCGCCTATTTCGCCGGTTGGGCGCTGATCCCGCACCTGTTGCTCCTGAAGAAGCGGCCCACCGCCACCCTCGCTTGGCTCTGGGCGATCATCTTCATCCCGTACCTCGGTTCCTTCGCCTACTTGCTGTTCGGCACCGATCGGCTCAAGCGCCGCCGGCTCAAACGCCGCAACCTCTTCTCCGCGCGCACGACACGCCGGCCTTTCCCCGCGGCCGCCCACGACCAGGCCACCGGCCAACTGCTGGCCGAGCTGCCCCGGCGCGACCGCCAGTTCCTCCGCCTGCTCAGCCGCATCAACCAGATTCCCGCCAGCTCGGGTTCCGAGCTGCGCATCCTGCGCGACGCGGACCAATTCTATCCGGCCCTCGCCGAACGCATCCGCACCGCCCGCGACCACATCCACATCGAGTTTTACATCTGGCAACCCGACGAGGTCGGCCGCGAGTTCCTCGCGCTGCTGACCGCCGCCGCCCGGCGCGGCGTCAAAGTCCGGCTCCTGCTCGACGGCGTCGGCTCGCACGATCTCGACGAAGACCTGGTCGCGGAGCTCCGCGCCGCCGGGGGACAATTCTCCTGGTTCCAGAGTCTCGATCCGCGGCGCAACCGTTTCTTTCTGAACCTGCGCAACCACCGCAAACTCCAGATCGTCGACGGCTGCACGGCCTTTGTCGGCGGCATGAACATCGGCGGCGAGTACCGCGGGCTCGATCCGGCGCTCGGCCATTGGCGCGACATCCAGGTCGAGGTTTCCGGCGCCGTCGTCTGCGAGCTGCAGGCGGTGTTTGCCGACGATTGGTTTTTCGCGACCGACGAACAGATCGCGGAGGAAAAATTCTACCCCACGGCCGGCCAAGGCGGACCGCATCCCGTGCACGTCGTGCTCGGCGGCCCCGACCGGCGCAACGAGCCGATCGCGAAATCGATCGTCAGCCTGATCAACGAGGCGAGCGAACGCGTCTGGATCGCGACCGGCTACTTCGTGCCCGACGACATCGTGCTCGCCGCCCTCGAGCTCGCGGCCAACCGCGGCGTCGATGTGCGCCTGCTGATTTCCGAACGCAACGACCACCCCTGGCTCGTCTCCGTGGGACGCTCCTACTACCACCAACTGCTCGCCGCGGGCGTGCGCATTTTCGAATACTCGGCCGGCATCAACCACGCCAAGATGGCGATCGCCGACCGCCAATGGTCGATGGTCGGTTCCGCCAATCTCGACTACCGGTCGCTGCGCCTGAACTTCGAGCTCAACCTGCTCTTCCATTCCGCGAAGGAGAACGCCGCCCTCGCGGCCATCCTCGAGCAGGATTTCGCCCTGAGCGCCGAGATCGAATCCGGCCCTTTCGGCCGCCGGCCGTTCCGGCAAAAATTCCTCGAAGCCGCGCTGCGGCCGCTGTCGCCGCTGCTGTAGGCCGCGGGGCGGCGGTTGAAAGCTGAAAGGTGAAAGTTGAAAGACCGGACCGCGCCCCCCGATGCGTTCTCCGCGACGGCCGTCGGGATCCGGGGCTTGATTTCCGGCCACGGGCTTACCGCGCGGTCGGCTCAGGGCACGATCGCGCGCCACGCCGCCATGGTGCGCGCGAGCACGGCGCGCGGTTCCTCTTTGATGCCGTAGCCTTGGAAGCCCACCGGACCGGTATAGCCGACTTTGCCCAGGAGCCGCACAAAGCCCGGCACGTCGTAGCTGCCGCGATCGAGCGGCTGGATCAGGCGGTCCCACCCGAAGGTTTTCGTAGCGCCCGTGTCGGCGCCGTTGATCGTGACGAACTTCAACCGCGGCAACGCCGCCCGCAGCACAGGCGCAGGATCGCGTTCGCTCCCCTCGACCTTGAGCCAATGGCAAAGATTGAAGGTCACGCCGACGTCGGGCCGGTCGAGCCGCTCCGCCAGCCGCAGCGCATCCTCCACCCGCGCCAGCCAGAATCCGGTATGCGGATACAGCGCCACCGTCGTCCCGCCGCGCCGGGCATAGTCGGCGATCGCCCGCACCTGGCCGGCGACAAATTCGTCCGCCGCCGCATCCGAAAGCGGGAAACGCGCGCCGTCCGGTTTCGTCACGTGCTGGATCGCGAGCCAAAGGACCGTGCCCCGCCCGGCCATGGCATCGAGCCAACGCCGGAGTTTTTCGTCGGGCGCCGGCGCGGCCGGGGCAAACGACAACACACCGTAACCGTTGAAAAACGTCAGCCCCGCGGCCGCGACGGCCGGCGGCATGATCTCGTCGAAGGCCCGCCCGCCGTAGCCGGCGTACCCGAGTTCCTTGAGCAGGGCCGGCGCGACGTCCGGCCCGCCGCGCGCGATGTTGTCCATCGCGAAGAACGCATGCGGCGGCGCCGCCCGGACAGACGCAATCGCGGCGGCCAGCAAAAGGAGGACGGCGGCGGCGTGGCGGAGCGAGCGCGATATCAGGCCAAGGGGCGGCGGGGTCATGCGCCGCGAGCCCAAGGCCGCGACGCCCCGAACGCAAACCCGGCGCGTCGATCGGCGCCGCTCAGGCGCGCTTCGACAACACGGCCTTCTCGTAGGCGCGCACGTCGTCGAGCCAAGCCCCGCCGACCGGCACGTTGCTGCGGCGGCAATACTCGTCCCAAACCGCGCCGAAGGGCAGGCCCTTGATTTCCTCGAGCATCGCCAGACGGCCCGTGAAGTCGCCGCCGTTTTCCAAGGCGCGGAGCTGCGCCGTCGGCTCCAGCAGCGCGATGAGCAGGGCCTTGATCGCGTTGCGCGTGCCGATCGCCCAGGCGGCGATGCGGTTGATGCTCGCGTCGAAGTAATCGAGGCCGATGTGCGTGCGGCCGAGGAAATCCCCGCGCACCAATTCCTCCATGATGCCGCGGAGGTGGTCGTCGAACAGCACGACGTGGTCGCTGTCCCAACGCACGCCGCGGCTCACGTGCAGGAGCAATTCCGGGACGTGCTGCAGCACCGAGCAGATCTTGTCGGGCAGCGTCTCGGTCGGGTGGAAATGGCCGGCATCGAGACAGAGCAACTTCTGCTTCTTCACCGCGTAGCCGAGATAGAATTCGTGCGAGCCGACGACGTAGGACTCCGAGCCGATGCCGAAGAGCTTGCACTCGACGGCGTCGAGGTTGTGCCGCGGATCGATCGCCGGGGCGAAGATCGCGTCGAGGGACGCGGCGAGGCGTTCGCGGGGCGCCTTGCGGTCGACGGGGTTGTCTTTGTAGCCGTCCGGAATCCAAAGATTGGTGACGGTCGGCGAGCCGAGCTGCCGGCCCATCTCCGCGCCGATGCGGCGGCAGGCGATGCCGTGCTCGATCCAGTATTGCCGGATGCCCGCATCGGGATGCGACAGCGTCAGGCCGCTGGCGGCTTTCGGATGCGCGAAATAGGTCGGGTTGAAGTCGAGGCCGAGCCCGAGCGCCCTGGCCCAGTCGATCCAGCTTTGGAATTGGGCGACGCCGATCGCGTTGCGCTCGATTTTCTGCCCGCCGAAATCGCCGTAGCTCGCGTGGAGGTTCAGACGGTGTTTGCCGGGGATCAGCTTGTACGCCTGGCCGAGGTCCTGGCGGAGTTCGTCGATCGTGCGCGCCTTGCCGGGATAGTTGCCCGTCGCGGCGAGGCCGCTGCCGGCGAGATCGCCCGCGGCTTCGAAGCCGCCGACGTCGTCGCCCTGCCAGCAGTGCAACGAAATCGGCACGCCGGCGAGACGGCGCAGCGCGGCTTCCGTGTCGACGCCTTGGGCGGCGTAGGATTCCTGGGCAAACGTGTACGGGGTTGAGGCCATGGAAGGGAGTGTCGTGGCGCACCGGCGCGCGCAGGTCGAGCCCGCAACGGTGCGGTCGCGGACCCTGCCGGCACGCGCGGCGGCGCGCGACGGCGAATGTGTTCTGACAGTCCCGCCTTTTCGGTTTCCGCTGGCGCGAATCCGCGCGAGCGGCCAATCAGAACGCTCCCCGATGCCCCCCGCCCTGCTCGAACTCCGCCGGCTCGCCAAGTCCTTCGGCGGCGCGCGGGCGCTCCGCGGCGTCGACTTCGAATTGCAGGCCGGCGAGGTCCACGCGCTGCTCGGCGAAAACGGCGCCGGCAAGAGCACGCTGATCAAGATCGTCACCGGCGCGCACCAGCCCGACAGCGGCACCATCACGGTCGCCGGCACCGCCGTGGCCGGGCTTACCCCGGCGAGCGCGCGGGCTCTCGGCATCGCCTGCATCTACCAACAGCCGGCGCTGTTTCCCGATCTTTCCGTCGCGGAAAACATCGCCCTCCGCCTCGAGTCCGGCGCCGGCGCCCGCCGTGTCGACTGGCGCGCCCGCCGCGCGCGCGCCGGCACGCTGCTCGACCGCATCGGCGCAGAAATTTTACCCGAGGCCGAGGTCCGCTCGCTCTCGATGCCGGAACAGCAACTCGTCGAAATCGCCTGCGCGCTCGGCGCGGGCGCCCGCATCGTGATCATGGACGAGCCGACGGCGTCGCTCACCCAGAAAGAACAGCACCTGCTCTTCGCCGTCGTCCGCGACCTGCGGGCGCAGGGCGTCGGCGTCATCTACATTTCCCACCGTCTCGAGGAAATCCTCGCGCTGGCCGACCGCGTCACCGTGCTCCGCGACGGCGAAAGCGTCGGCACGCATCCGATCGCCGCGATCAACGAGGCGCTGCTGATCAAGCTCATGGTCGGCCGCGAGGTCGCGCAGATCTACCCGCCGAGCGAGGCGGGGCCGGGCGCGGTGGCCCTCGCGCTCCGCGGCGTCGGTTGCCGCGCCTCGGGCGTGCACGGAGTGAACTTCGAGGTGCGGGCCGGCGAGATCTTCGGCCTCGCGGGCCTCGTCGGCGCCGGCCGCACGGAACTGGCGCGTATCCTGTTTGGCCTGACACCGATCGACGCCGGCTCCATCGAGCTCGGCGGGCAAGCCATCGCCCCGCGATCGCCGCAGGAAGCCGTGGCCCATGGCATCGCCTATGTGCCCGAGGACCGCCGCCGCCACGGCGTCGTGCTCGATCTGCCGCTCGCGCCGAACATGACGATGGCGATCCACCGCCGGATTTTCCCCGGCACCTGGCTCCGGCCGCAGGCCGAACGCGAACTCGCGCTCGGCTATATCCGCGATCTTGCCGTCAAGTGCACGGGACCCGACGCCACCGGCGGCAGCCTCTCCGGCGGCAACCAGCAAAAGGTCTCGCTCGCGCGCTGGCTCGCGACCAAGCCGCGGCTGCTGATCCTCGACGAGCCGACGCAGGGCGTGGACGTCGGCGCCAAGAGCGAGATCCACCGCATCATCCGCGGGCTCGCGAAAGACGGCCTCGCCGTGCTGCTCATTTCCTCCGATCTGCCCGAAGTGCTCGGCATGAGCGATCGCATCGGCGTGATGCGCGGCGGCACCTTGGCCGGCACGCTGCCCGGCGGCGCGGATGCCCCCACCGTGATGGCCCTCGCCCTGGGCCAAGCCGCATGAAACGGCACTTCCGCGAACTCTCGGTCGCCGGGGCCTTGCTGGCCGTGCTCGCGGCGATGGCCGTCTTCGCGCCGGCGTTTTATCAACCGCAACCGCTGCTGTCGCTCCTCACCCGCGAAGCCCCGACGCTGATCGTCGCCTGCGGCATGGCCTTCGTCATCATCGCGCGGCAAATCGACATTTCCGTCGGTTCTCAATTTTCCGTCTGCGGCGTCTGCGCCGGCCTGCTCGCGGCGCGCGGCTGGCCCTTGGCCGCGGTGCTGCCGGCCTCCGTGGCGATCGGCGCCGGGCTCGGCGCGCTCAACGGATTCCTCGTCGCCGGGCTCGGCCTGCCGTCGATCGTCGTGACGCTCGCGACCATGGTGACGCTCCGCCAAGGGCTGAACCTCGTGCGTCAGGGCGAGTTCGTGAACCTGCCCGACGGCGTGCAGTGGTTCGGACTCAACCAGGCGACGGGCCAATGGTTGCTCGTGAGTTTCGCGTTGTTCGTGCTCGTGGTCCTCGCGTTGGCGTTGCGGCATTTGGCGGCGGGGCGATTCGTGTATGCGATCGGCAGCGACGCCGAAGCGGCGCGGCTCGCCGGCATCCGGCCGCAGCGGGGCACGTTTTTCGTTTTCGTCTTCATGGGCGCGCTGGTCGGCCTCGCGGCGATGTTGAACCTGGTGCAATCGCCGCAGGTGCAGCCGCTGACGGGCAACGGGCTCGAGCTGAAAGTCATCGCCGCCGTCGTCGTCGGCGGCGTCGCGATCTCCGGCGGCCGGGGCAACCTCTGGGGCGCCTTCGCCGGCCTGTTGCTGCTCGCCTGCGTGGCCCCGGCGCTGATCCATCTGCGGATCGAAGCGTATTGGGAAAAGGCGATCCAGGGCGCGATCATCCTCCTCGCCGTCGTGGCCGACGGCTGGCGCAGCCGGACCCGGAAATCTTGAAACGCTGATCCGCGCTGATCGCCGCTGAACGATGAAACCCGAAGTCCTGAAAGAAGAAGGTTACCGCCTGATGGGGGCGCCGTTCGAGGTCTACAACGACCGGGGCTACGGCATGGCCGAGGAAATCTACCAGGAGTGTCTTGAGCTCGAACTCGGGTTCCGGGGCATTCCTTTCGCCGCAAAACGTGAGATCGCGTGCACGTACAAAGGCCGGGAGTTGAAGAAACGGTACCTTCCGGACCTCGAGGTCTTCGGCAGTCTGGTCGTCGAACTGAAAGCGGTCACCGCCTTGGCTTCCGAACACGAGGCGCAACTCTTCAACTATCTGCGCATCACTCGCCGACCGGTCGGCTACCTCATCAACTTCGGACACGCCGGTAACCTCGAATGGAAGCGGATGATCCTCTCCGAGTTCATCGCGTCCGATCAGCGCCCATGAGCGATCATCAGCGTTCCTCCTCCTCCCGGAATTCGGGTTCGGCCTCGGTCTGGAAAGACCGGCTGCTGAGCCACGAGATGATTCTGCTCTACGTCCTCATCGCGCTGTGGCTGTTCTTCTACTTCGCCGGGACAACGGTTAACCGCCGCGGCATCGTGGTCGGCTTCGGCACCCTCGACCGGCAATTCGATATTCTCCGCCACTCCTGCGAAATCGGCCTGCTCGCCCTCGCGCTCACACCCGTGATCATCACCGGCGGCATCGATCTTTCCGTCGGTTCCCTGCTCGGGCTTTCCGCCATTCTCTTCGGCTCGTTCTGGCACGATGCGGGTTTGCCGATCCCGGTCGCGATCGCGCTCACGCTGGTCGTCGGAGCCCTCGCCGGCGGCCTCAACGGCGCCCTGATCACGCAGCTCAAACTCCCGCCGCTGATCGTGACGCTTGGCACGTATTCCCTTTTCCGCGGGCTCGCCGAAGCGATCACGCGCGGCTCCGTCACGTACACGGATTTTCCCGCCGGTTTCCTCTTCCTCGGCCAGGAACGCCTGCTCGGTTTGCCGGCGCAGGCCTGGCTCTTCTTTGCCGTCGCGGCCGCGATCTGGCTGCTGGTGCACCGCACGACCTTCGGGCGTTCGTATCGGGCGATTGGATTCGCTCCCGAGGGCGCCCGCTATGCCGGCCTGCCCGTCGACCGCCGCGTGGCTTCGGCCTACGTCATCGCCGGCGTGATCGCCGCCCTCGCCGCCATCATCTACACGGCCCGCCTCGGCCAGGCCAAGGCCGACGCCGGGACCGGCTACGAACTCTTCGCCATCACCGCCGTCGTGCTCGGCGGCACGAGCATCTTCGGCGGCACCGGCAGCATTTACGGCACCCTCATCGGCGTGGCCGCCATCGCGGTCCTGAAAAACGGCCTCGCCACTTTGCCCGCCGTCATGCGCCTGAATGCCGCCGAGGAAATCTCCGGTTTGCTCACCGGCGCCCTGCTGTTGCTCGCGTTGACGGCCGGCGTTTTGCCGCGACACTGGGCGCAGTGGCGCGCCCGGCATCCCGCCCGCGCCGGCTAGTTCCCGCCTTTCCCCCTCCCCGCATGAAATCCCGTCTCCTCCGTCTCGCCCTGCTGGCCGGCCTCGTGCTCGGCACCGTGTCCGGCGCCGCCGCCGCCGCCAGCTCCAAACTCGTGGTCGCGTTTCTCCCGAAATCCAAGGGCAACGCCTACTTCATCTCCTGCAAGGCCGGCGCCGAAAAGGCCGCCAAGGAACTCGGCGTCGAACTGCTCTTCGACGGCCCCACCGACAGCAACGCCGCCAAACAAAACGAAATCGTCGAAAATTGGATCACGCTCGGCGTCGACGTCATCGCGGTCGCCGCGGAAAACCGCGAGGGCATCTCGACCGCGCTGCGCAAAGCCCAGAAGCAGGGCATCAAGGTCCTCACCTACGACGCCGACGCCATGCCCGACGCGCGTTCGTTCTTCGTCAACCAGGCCACACCCGAGGGTATCGGCCACGCGCTGATGGACGAAGCCGCCCGCTTGCTCAACAACGAGGGCGAGTTCGCCATGATCGTCGCCACGCTCACCGCCGCCAACCAGCGCGAATGGCAGAAGCACATCGAGGCCCGCCTCAAGGACAAATACCCGAAGATGAAGCTCGTCGCCGTCCGCCCCTGCGACGACCTCAAGGACAAGGCCCAGTCGGAAGCCACCGCGATCATGAGCGCGAATCCGAATCTCAAGCTCATCATGTCGATCTGCTCGCCCGGCGTCCCCGGCGCCGCCGAAGCCGTCAAACAGGCCGGCAAGACCGGCAAGGTCCGCGTCATCGGCCTCGGTCTGCCCAACGAAAATCGCCGCTACGTGAAGGACGGCGTCACCGATTCCGTGATCCTTTGGAAAACGGAAGACCTCGGCTACCTCACGATCCACGCCGGCGTCGCGCTCGCGAAAGACCAACTCAAGAAAGGCGCGACGTCGTTCAAGGCCGGTTCCCTCGGCACCTTCGAAATCAAGGGCGACAACATCCTCCTCGGAAAGCCCTTCGTCTTCAACAAGGCGAACATCGACCAGTTCAACTTTTGAGCCGGGCGCGGGCGCCCGGCTCAAAAAGTTCGAAGTTGAAAGGTGAAGGTTGAAAGCCGGACCTTCGGACATCGAGCCGCCGGAACCTTCCCCCACAATCTTTCCCCTTTTGACTTCCGGCCCGCGACCGCACCCCGACACCCTTTTGCCTAACGCCAACTTTTCCCGCTCATGACCTCTTTCACTCCCTTCCTCCGCCGTACGTTTCTCGCCGCCACGCTGGCCGGTTTTGCCACCGTTGCCGCCTCGGCCAATACCGCGATCCAACCCGTCCCGCGCGACGCCAATTGGGTGAAACGCCACGACGGTTTCGTCGCGATCGCCAAAAAGGGCGGCATCGACGTCGTCTTCATCGGCGACTCGATCACCGACGGCTGGCGCCGCGAGGGGCCGAAGGGCGGCAAAGCGGTCTGGGATGCCCACTTCGCCCCGCTCAAGGCCGCGAACTTCGGCATCGGCGGCGACCGCACGCAGCATGTGCTGTGGCGCCTGCAAAACGGCGAACTCGACGGTTACCAGGCCAAGGCCGCCGTCGTGATGATCGGCACCAACAACACCGGCTTCGAACCCGACAAGACCACGCCGCGCAGTACGCCGGCCGAAACTTCCGCCGGCGTCGCCGAAATCATCCGCACGCTTCGCACTAAGCAGCCGCAGGCGAAGATTCTCCTGCTCGCGATCTTCCCCCGCGGCGAAAAGCCGGATCACCCGCAGCGCCTGCAAATCGCGGAAATCAACGCCGCCATCGCCAAACTCGCCGACGGCAAGAACGTCCACTTCCTCGACATCAACGCCAAGTTTCTCGCCGCCGACGGCACTCTGCCGAAAGAGATCATGCCCGACTTCCTCCACCCCGTCGACCAGGGCTACGAGCTCTGGGCCGCGGCGATCAAGGAGCCGCTGGCGAAGCTGATGCGATGAACGGCGCTCGCGCCGTTCATCGGTCCGGAGTTCGGAGTTTTGAGTTCGGAGTTTGAGTCCGTCGCCGGGCCGGTCGTTCGTCCGGCCCGTTTGCCTCCGAATCAATCCTGCCCGCGCATGGGCATCGGCACGGGATCTTGGCGCGACGGCATCGGCGCCATGTCCGGGGCAACCAAGCCGGGCACGAGGTCGGCGATCTTGACCTGGGCGCCGGTTTGCAGGCTCCGGTTCGCGGCGATGCCGACCAAAATCGACTGCGCCCCGGCGCGTTCGTCCGCGGAGCGGAGATATTTGTCCGCCGGCCGCTCGGGCAGGAAGATATCCTCCAGC
>NEUS01000017.1 GCA_002288455.1 Opitutia bacterium Tous-C1TDCM | reverse complement strand
CCGCGAGAAATGGGCAAAAATGAGCTCAAATCCCGCCTGAAAAGGGCAAAAACAGCCCAAAATAGGCAGTTTGTTGAGATTGGAGCCGCTTCCGAACGTGACCTTCGGAGGAGTCGGACTGGTCGTTTTTGCGGCGGAGACCCGGGGGCGGTAGAATGCGCCGCGTTCGCGCCGGCGATGGCTTTGGCGGCACTTTTCCAAGGTTGGCCAGCCCGACGACGGACATGAAAAAGCCCCGCTCCAATGAGCGGGGCGGAGAGGAATTGGCAGGTAAGGGAGCTTACTTCTTGGTACCAACGCCAGGAAGGCTGATGGTCGGAGAACCAGCGGCGGGGGCGGCGGCCGGGGCGGCGGTCGGAGCGCCGGCGGGACGGTCCTTGTTGATTTCCTTCATGACGTCGTCGGTGATCTCGTACGCGGGATCGGAATAGATGATGTTGGAAACGCCGATGAGGGAGGGACCGGCTTTGTCGAACAGGAGGGTGGCGCCTTTGCGCTTGGCGACGTCGGCGGCGATCTTGCCGATCTCTTCGAGCATCAGGCTGCGGAAGGTCTGCAGGCGCTGCTGGAGGGAGTTGCGGGTGTTTTGAATGAAGCTGCGGACCTCGTTCTGCTTGTTCTGGATGGCTTCGAGCTTCTTCTGGGCCTCGTTCTGGGCCTTGGACTTGGCTTCGGCGGAGAGAACGGCGTTGCCGGCCTGTTCATTGAGGCTCTTGTATTCCTCGACGAGGGCATTGCCCTCCTTGTTCATCTTGTCGACTTCTTCCTGGGCTTTTTGGTCGTCGCTCTGGATCTTGGCGTTCTGTTCGAGCGTCTTGTAGTGGGTGTCGTACAGCTTGGCCATGTCGACGACGAGGATCTTGGCGGCCGGCTGGGCGCTGGCGGCCAGCGTGACGAGCCCGAACGCCGCGAGGGCGACAAGGGATTTGATGGAATGCTTCATGGAGGTGGTTTTGAGAATGGAGAGGGGAATCCGGAACAGAATTAGAACCGGGTGCCAAAGGAAAAATTGAACTGGTTGCCCTTCTTGTTGAGGCGGTCGCCGGTGATCGGGATGCCGAAGTCGAGACTGAGCGGCGCGCCGGCGACGAACAACCGGAGGCCGAAGCCGAAGTTGTCGTTGTAGGTGGCGGGATTGAAGTCGTAGGCGCCGCGGTTCACGAAGCCGGCGTCATAGAAGATGGCGAAACGGATCGGGCTGACGATATCGAGGGAGTATTCCGCGCTGAAGAAGCCGTAGGTCTTGCCGCCGATGGGCTCATCGAACTGGTCGCGGGGACTGACGTCGCGGAATTCGAAGCCGCGGAGGGTGGTGGGGCCGCCGAGGTACCATTTGTTGTAGTAAGGCACGTCCGTGGCATCGCCGAAGTTCTGGACCACGCCGCCGCGGGCGATGAGGGCGAGGACCTGGGTCTGGGTTTCGAAAACCGGGAAGAACTGGGAGCCGCGGAATTCGAGGCTGTAGAAGTTGTTGATCTTGTCGCCGCCGAGGGGCCCGCCGGCGAAGCGCGTGTTGATTTCAACGCGGTTGCCGGAGGTGGTGTTGATGATCTTGTCGCGGGTGTCGCGCTCGAGGGTGAACCCGATCTGGGAGAGGGCGTTGTTGCCTTCCAGGGAGCGGATGATCGGGGAAGCGGACGGCGAGACGTCGTTGATGCCGACGATCTGGTAAAGATAGGAAAGCCGGCCGTTCCAAAGCTCGAAGAGGTGCTTGCGGAGGTAAACTTCGAAGCCGGTTTCGATCTGGCTGTAGAAGGAGGAATTGTATTCCGAGCTCGTGCGGAAGACGCTGAAGCCGAGGCCGAGTTGCTTCTGGAAGAGCCAAGGTTCCTCGAAGGAGAGGACGACTTCGCTGGAGAGCGAACCGAGCTGCATGCGGAGCCGGAATTTCTGGCCGTCGCCCTGGAAGAAAGAGCGGCGATTGAAGAGGTCGAAGTTGGACTGGGAGACTTCGGCGAAGAGGGTGGCGCGTTCGAGGGAGCTGAAGCCGGCGCCGAAGGTGAGATTGCCGGTGCGGCCTTCACGGACGGCGATGCGCATATTGCGGCGGCCGGGGATGTTGGTCTCCTGCGGCGTGATGTTCACGTTCTCGAAGAAGCGCGTATTCTCGAGGCGGAGCTGGCTGATCTTCATCAGCACGGTGCTGAAGACATCGCCGGGGCCGAGAACCAGTTCGCGCAGGACGACGGTGCTCTTGGTCTTCGTGTTGCCCTCGATGACGATGGACTCGACGTTGAATTTTTCGCTTTCGCGGATGGTGTACTCGATGTCGATGTTGCCGGTCGCGACATTGGGCTTGCGGGTGAGGCGGACGCGCGTGTCGAGGTAGCCGTCTTTGCCGTAGAAGTCGTCCAAACGTTCGACGTCTTTGTCGAGTTTCGAGGGCACGAAGATGGCGCCGGAGCGCTGGCGGATGACCCGGCGCAGAAGGGATGACTCGAAGAGTTTGTTGCCGGAGAAGGCGATCTCGCCGATGCGGTAGCGGCGGCCTTCAACGATCTGGACGACGAGCTGGAGTTTGTCCGGATTCGGGTAGTTGAAGAGGACGGATTCCTGGGGGATTTCGACGTCGAGGAAACCCTCTTCGCGGTAGAAATCGCGGAGTTTGTCGAGGTCGTCCTCGAATTGGTCGTCCTTGAAGCGGCCCGAGCCGGTGAGCCAGGAGAAGATCCACCATTTCTTGGTCTCGATCACGCCGCGGAGTTTCCGGGCGGCGACGCTCTTGTTGCCGGTGAATTTGATTTCGGCGATCTTTACTTTGGCCCCCTCGCGGATCTTGAAAACAACGGTGCCGAAGCCGCCGACCCGGTCCTTCTCGACGTTATAGGCGACAGAGACCTGATTGTATCCGGATTTCTGATAAAATTCGCGGAGCTTTTCCGCGTCTTCCTTCACCTGGCGTTCGTCGAGGGCCTGGTTGGGCTTGGTCTTGGCCTCCTTTTCGAGGCGGTTGGACTTGATCTTGGAGTTGCCCTCGAAGCGGACCGCGAGAACGCGGAACTTGGGGGTAACTTCGACCACGAGGTTGAAGGTATTGCCGCCGACGGCCTCGAGCTTCACCTCGACGTACTCGAAAAGCTGGGTGCGGTAGAGGGACCGGATATCGCGGTCGATCGTGACCTCGTCGAATTCGCCGCCTTCGCGGACCTGCATGTTGGCCCGGACGACCTGTTCGTTGACGTTGGCGGTACCGACGAACTTGATCGTAACGGTGCCGACTCGGTTGGCTTGTGCCGGTGCTTGCTGCTGGCCTTGAGGAGCTTGCGCAAGCGAGATTGCCGGACCCGCTGTCAGCAACCCGACCAAAACGCAGCACAAGGAGACGGCCCTGCACACAGGGTTACTGATGGAAGTTTTCAAAGCGGGTGATGTCTCTTAAGAAAGTTAGTCTCAATTCTCCTACCGGTCCGTTTCGTTGTTTGGCAACGATTAACTCGGCGGAGTCGGCGGCTACCTGGAACTTTTCATCCGCGTCTCTGGGCCGGGCGAGCATAAGCACGACGTCGGCATCCTGCTCGATGGAACCTGATTCACGCAGATCGGAGAGTTTGGGGGTGCGGTTGTCCTTTTCGGACGAACGATTGAGTTGGGATAGAACAAGCACGGGGACGTCGAGTTCCTTCGCAAGTGCCTTAAGGCCACGGGAGGCTTCGGCCACCTGCTGTTCGCGCGGGACGCGGGGGTCGGTCGGGCTGAGCAATTGCAAATAGTCGACCATGATGAAGCCGAGGGGCGTCCGGGAGTGGATGCGGCGGGCTTTGGCGCGCAGCTGCATGATCGAGATCGCGCTGGAGTCGTCGATGAAGATGGGGGCTTTGGAGAACTCGTCGGCGGCCTCCAGCAAGCGGTTCTGTTCCTCGCCGTTCTTGGAAAGGAGGCCGTCGCGGAGGAGCTTCATGTTCACGCGGGCACGGGAACAGAGCATACGCAGGGCGAGTTGGGAGGCGCCCATTTCGAGGGAAAAAATGAGGACGGCGGCCGGCGGGCCTTTTTTGGGCAACGCGGCGGCTTCGGCGAAATTGAGGGCGAGGGACGTTTTGCCCATCGAGGGGCGGGCGGCCAGAATGATCATTTCCTGGCGCTGGAAGCCCCAGAGGAAACCGTCGAGGTCCTTGAACCCGGAGGGGATGCCGGTGAGTTCACCCTTCTTCATCATCATTTTGGTGATGACGTTCATGGCCTCGCGCGTCGGCTCGCGCATCTGCTTGGCGCTTTCGCTGACGCGGTTCTGGGTGACGCTGAAGATCTTGGTTTCGATCTGGTCGACGAACTCGTCGATGCCGCCGGTGAACCCGTAGCAATCGTCGACGGCTCCGGTGGCGGAGCGGATGATTTCGCGGAGCAGGGCCTGTTCGCGGACCTTTTCGATGAAGTAACCGGCCTGGGCGGTGGTCGGGATCCGGCTGCTGACTTGGGCAAGGAAGGCGTATCCGCCGACTTGATCCAGTTGGCGGGCGGTCTTCAGTTCCTCGGCGACGACGGAGATGTCGATCGGAGTCTGGCGATTGTAGAGCTCGAGGAGTTTTTCGTAGATGACGCCGTGTTTCGGATCATAAAACGACTCGGGCTTGATCCGGGCTTCGAGGCATCGGGAGATGACATCCGGGCCGTCGAGCAGACAGCAGGAGATAAGGTATTCCTCGGCTTCGAGGCTATGGGGCAAGGTGCGTCCGACCATCGGTGCGCCGGAAGCGGAGCGGGGGGCGGAACTGGCGGTGTCTTGAACCATGCGGAAGGCGGAGAACTAGGAAGAGAGGCGGGCGGACGGGCAAGCGGAGGTTGTGCACAAGAAACTCGCACGCCCAAAACGAAGGCCGCGTGAAATCACGCGGCCTTGCGGGTTTGCTGCCGGTCGCCGAAAGCGACCGAGGGAGGAGGCGGAGCGGCCCGCGGGGGCACTCCGCCGCAACCGACGGACTTATTCCTTGGCGTCCTTGCGCGGGCGGCGATCGGACTTCTTTTCGGTCCTGTCGCCAGTCGGGGCGGCCTCGACGGCCGCGGGTTCGATGGGATTCTCGGAAACGACATCGAAGCCAAGCTCCACCGTGACATCGGTGTGCAACTTGATCTTCACGGTGTGCTTGCCGAGAGTCTTGACGGGCGTGAAGAGGAGGATCTTCTTTTTGTCGAGCTCGATGCCGGAGGCGATGAGCTTTTCGTGGACATCCTGACCCGTGATCGCGCCGAACATCTTGCCGCCCTCGCCGGTCTTGACGGCGAACGCCAGGCTCGTCTTTTCGAGCTTCTTGCCCAGTTCCTGGGCGCTCGAAAGTTCGGTTTGCTCGCGCTCCGCGCGGCGCTTCTTGAGTGCTTCGACGTGCTTCTTGTTGGAAGCATTGAGCGTCACCGCGATCTTGCGCGGGAGCAGGAAATTGCGGGCGTAGCCGGCGCGGACTTTGACTTGATCGCCTTCGCCGCCGAGACCGTCGACGGGTTTGACGAGGAGAACTTCTGTAGTGGCCATGATGTTGCTAGGATTAAGGGCGGATGATTTCGGGTGTCGCGATCCCGCGGCAGCGGGACCGACGGCGCCACGGGAGCGGCGCCGCAACGATGGTTGAAAACGGAGGCGTCAAAACGGGACGTCTTCGTCGAGATTTTCACTCGCGGCAGGCTTGGGGGCGCTGCTGCGGGGAGGAGGTGAATGGCGTTCGGGCGCGCTGCCCGTTTGGTCGAATTCGCCGGACGGGGCGGGAGCGCCGCCGCCGGGACCGCCGCGGGAATCACCGAGGAACTGAAATTGCTCCAGCACAACCTTCATGCGGCTGCGCTTTTCCTTGGTGTTTTTGTCTTCCCACTGATCGAGCTTCAGGCGGCCTTCGACGTACAGCGGACGGCCTTTGGTGACATACTTGGCGATGGTTTCGCCTTGTTTGCCCCAAGCTTCCACGTCGACGAAGATGACCTCTTCCCGACTCTCGCCCGACTCCATCTTGAACTGGCGGTTGATCGCCAGAGCGAACTGGCAGATCGACGTGCCTTTGGGCGTCACGCGCAACTCGGGGTCGCGGGTGAGGTTGCCCATGAGCAGGACCTTGTTGAGCGAAGGCATGAGGGAAAGGGGTCGAGCCGTCGCGTCAGGCAGACTGGATAAACGTGCGGTAAACGCTGCCGTTCAGGCGGAGTTTTTCGCGCAACTGGGCGGGAGATTCGGCCGGGCCGGAGAAGTTGACGTGCACGTAGTTCGCGCCGGTCAGCTTTTTGTCGGTGACGCGGGCGAAATCCTTCTTGCCGATGGATTCGACGGCGGTGACTTCGCCTTTCACTTCAGCGATGACTTTCTTCACGCCATCAAGGATCTGATCGACGGTTTCTTCTTTGCCGCGATTATCGAAGATAAAGGTGGCGCGGTAGTTGCGGTTGATTGAGCTCATTTTGGGTCTCTGCGATTAAGTTGATTCATCGCCGGTTCGGTGCCGCGAGAAAGCAGCAATTCGAGTCCGGAGACGTAGTGGTCGAGTTTTTGAGTGACGGTGATCTGTTGTTCAGGCGTGAATTTTCCGAGGACGAAGTCCGAGAGTTCCATTTGCGCAGGCGACTTGGGGCCGATACCGAGGCGGTATCGGGCAAAACCGTCTCCGATCTGCGCGAGCAAGCTGGCAACACCGTTGTGACCGCCGGCACTGCCGGTGACGGACACCTTGACGAGGCCGAGATCGATCGTGAGATCATCGTAGACAGCCACGATGGCGGCCGGCTCGACCTTGTAGAAGCGAGCCATGGCGGCGACCGAGCGGCCGCTGGCGTTCATGAAAGTACGTGGCTTCAGCAACCAGCGGGTCGGAAGCGTGCCGGTATCCCAGCGCGCGACCTCCGCCTCGAACTGCGGGGAGCGTTTCCACTCCAAACCGTGTTTCTTGGCGAAAGCGTCGAGCACCACCCAACCGAGGTTGTGGCGGGTGGACTCGTACTCGCGGCCCGGATTGCCGAGAGCGGCAACGAGCGAAAGGAACATGACTCAAAGAACAGTCGCCCAAAACCCGCCGCGCGGACGCGGCGGGCGGACGGAAAACCAGACTTACTTCTTGGCGGGAGCGGCCGGCTTGGCGGCGGCGGCACCCGGCTTGGCACCGGCGGCCGGAGCCGCGGCACCGGCCGCGGCCGGTGCCGCAGCGCCGTCCGCAGGAGCGGCGGCTCCGGCAGCAGCAGCAGCGGCATCGCCGGCAGCCGGGGTGGCCGCGGCGGTTTCTTGGGCGATTTCGGCGACGGGTTCGACGCACGAAACGACGGGCTGACCCTTGGGGTCGAGGAAGTCGACTCCGGGAATGACCTTCAGGGAGCCGACCTTGATCGTTTCACCGACCTTGAGTTCGGTGACATCGACGGAAATTGCTTCGGGGAGATCCTTGGGGAGGACGCGGATGCGGAGGACTTGGGAGGCCATTTCCAACACGCCGCTCTGATTCTTGACGCCGAACGATTCGCCGACGACGCGGACCGGCACCCGAATCTCGAACTTTTCGTTCGCCTTCACCTCTTGGAGATCGATGTGGACGTATTTGTCCGTGATCGGGTCGCGCTGGACTTCTTGGAGGAAGGAGAGTGCGGGGCCCCCTTGGCGCTGGATCTCGATGAGAACCGAGCGGCCACTGACGGCCTTCAGCAGGCGCGTGAATTCGGGACCATCGACCGAGAGGGACTCCGGCTTGGTGTGCTTGCCGTAAAGGATCGCGGGGACGCGATTGACTTTGCGGAGACGACGAGAAGCGCTGCGGCCCGTCTGGGCGCGATCAGCGGCGTTGAGTTTGAACTGTTGGCTCATGGGTTTCGTTCCCCCTGTCGCCCCGGAATTGAGGGCAGGCGTAGTGGAAAAGGGAAAGAGGGGATACCCTCGGAGGAAGGCAACGCAACCAAAACTTTGACCGAAATCGGAATTTCCGGAGGTAATTTCAAAACGAGCATTGACAAGGTCAGGCGCGACCTTGTTTTTCGCACCTCCTTCCGAGTGGCTTTGGCCGCTTGGATTCGTTGCCCGGTAGCTCAGTGGCAGAGCAGGTGACTGTTAATCACTTGGTCGTAGGTTCGACCCCTACCCGGGCAGCCATTGAGGCCCAATGGTTCACGCACCGTTGGGCCTCTCCCTTTTTTGCCGGTCCGGTTTCGGTTGGCGGGCCTGCTTTGGGCGGGCCAAGGCTTTTTTGCGCCGCCGCTGTACTTGCGGCGGTGACCGACTTTCCGCGCCGCGGACCGCCTGACTTCAGGCGCCACGATCGAGATACAAGGCGTGGTTGGCGTTGCTCCGGAATTGCAGGCGGCGTTCGATCCCGCAGGCTCGGGCGATGCAGGTCTCTTTTTCCGCGCAAGAAATCATCGAAATCGTTCGGCCCAAGGCGACCAAGGGAGGTTGCGAGTCGGCGGTGGAGGGCATCGCCGCTTTGGCGGACGCCAAGCCCGGGGATCTGTCGTTTTTGGGCAACGCAAAGTACAAGGTCGAGGTTCCCGGCACCGCCGCGTCGGTGGTGCTGTTGCCGGCAGAGTATTTTGGCGAACCCAAGCCGGGGCAGTTGTTTTTGTTGGTGGAGAATCCTTCCGCCGCGCTCGCGCGCATCTGCGGCCGGATCGAACAGGCGCTGTGGCCGAAGCCTTCCCCCGGTGTTCATGCCAGCGCAGTCGTCGCGGCGGATGCGGCGGTGGATCCATCCGCCACGGTCGGTCCGCTGTGTGTGGTCGAATCCGGCGCGATGATCGGTGCCGGGGTCCATTTGCAGGCGCAGGTGTTCGTCGGCCGGCAGGCCCGGATCGGCGCCGGGTCGTGGCTGATGGCGGGTACCGTCGTCGCGGCGGAATGCGTTCTGGGCAACCGCGTCAGATTGCAGCCGGGCGTCGTGATCGGCTCGGACGGTTTCGGTTACGAGTTTGTGCAGGGCCGGCACGAAAAGGTGCCGCAGGTCGGCCACGTGCTGATCGGCGACGACGTTGAGATCGGTGCCAATTCCACGCTCGACCGCGCCCGATTCAGCCGGACCTCGATCGGCGAGGGCACGAAAATCGACAATCTGGTGCAGATCGCCCACAACGTCACGGTCGGGCGGCATTGCCTGCTTTGTTCCCAAGTCGGAATTTCCGGCAGCACCAGGCTCGAGGACTATGTGGTCCTCGGCGGCCAAGCCGGCGTCGGCGGGCATATCACGTTGGGCAAAGGGATGAAGGCGGGCGGCCAGGCCGGCATCACGTCCGACGTCGCCCCCGGCGGTTTTGTGAACGGCACACCGGCGATCCCGTACCTGCTGGAACGCAAGATCGCCGTGCTCCAGCAGCGTTTGCCCGATCTGTTCAAGCGGGTCGATGCGCTCGAAGCGCAATGGGCGGACGCAAAAAAGTCTTCCTCCTGAGGCGCGCCGCCCCAACATCCGCGCATCTCCATGAGCGAAACGCGGCTGAAGATCTTCACGGGCAATTCGAATCGTCCTCTCGCCGAGGAAATCTGCCGCTCGATCGGGCTTCCATTGGGCGAGGCGACGGTGACCAGTTTTCCGGACGGCGAGTCGTTCGTGAAAATCAACGAGAACATCCGCGGCCACGATGTCTTCATCATCCAGTCGACCTGCCCGCCGACGAACCACCATCTGGTCGAGCTGCTGATCATGATCGACGCGGCCCGCCGCGCCTCCGCGCAACGGATCACGGCGGTGTTGCCGTTTTATGGATACGCCCGGCAGGACCGCAAAGACCAGCCGCGCGTGCCGATCACGGCGAAGCTGGTCGCCAATCTGCTCGTCGCTTCCGGCGCCAACCGCGTCCTGACGATGGACCTGCACTCGCAGCAGATCCAGGGGTTCTTCGACATCCCGGTCGACCATCTCTACGCGTCGCCGGTGTTCTTCCAGTATTTCGGCAGCCAGAAACGCGACAAACTGGTCGTGTGTTCGCCCGACGTCGGCGGCATGAAGATGGCCGCCGCTTACGCGGATGTGCTCGGGGCCGGTCTTGGTCTGGTGGCGAAGAAACGCACGAGCGCGACCAACGTCGAGGCGATCAACGTTGTCGGCGAAGTCGAAGGCTGCGATGTGCTGCTCGTGGATGACATCACCGAAACGGCCGGTACGCTCACCGCCGCCGCCAAGCTGCTGCGCGAACACGGCGCCCGCAGCGTGCGGGCCGCGGTCAGCCATTGCATTCTCAACGAAGTCGCGATCGAGCGGCTGAAGAGCGGGCTGATCGACGAACTGATCACGACCAATTCGACGCCGGTGAACGCCCACGGCTTGCCGGTGCGGGTGCTGAGCATTGCCTCTCTCCTCGGTCAGGCGATCCAGCGCATCAACAGCAACGAGAGCGTCACCGGTCTCTTCCGCGTCAAGGGCTTCTAAGCCAGCGGACCGCAGTTGCGCCGCGGCGCCGGGCGCCCATGGTCTCGGTGCCGTTGCCATGAAGCCGAAGCCGTTTCCCCGTCTCGTCCTCGCCGTCTTCTTCCTTGCGCCGTGGTCGCTGCCCGCAGCGTCGGCGCCGAAAAGCAAAGCGCGCCCACCGGCCAAAGAGCCTGCCTTGACGGTGGATCGGTCGCAGGTGACCGACTCGGCCAAGCCCGGTCTTGTCGTTTCCTACGCCGACGTGATTGAACCCGCGCAGAAGGCGGTCGTTTCGGTTTATTCGACCAAGATCATCAAGGAGCGCATCGCGATCAATCCGCTGTTCCGGCCGTTCTTCGGCAACGTCCCGGACCAGGAGCGGGAGAGCCGGCAGCAGGGGATTGGATCCGGGGTCATCGTCACGCCCGACGGTTACATCCTCACGAACAACCACGTCGTCGAGGGGGCGGACGAACTGAAAGTCACGCTGGCCGATGACCGCGACTTTATCGCCAAGGTGATCGGCAGCGACCCCAAGACCGACGTCGCGGTATTGAAGATCGAGGGCGAAAATCTTCCGACGCTTACCCTGGCGGACAGCGACCGCCTGCGGGTGGGCGACGTCGTGTTCGCCGTGGGAAATCCGCTTGGCGTCGGGCAGACGGTGACGATGGGCATCGTGTCCGCGAAGGGCCGCAGCCAGCTCGGAATTCTGGAAAACGTGAAGGGTTACGAAGACTTCATCCAGACGGATGCCGCGATCAACATGGGCAACTCCGGCGGCGCGTTGGTGGACGCACGGGGCCGTCTGGTCGGCATCAACAGCGCGATCATTTCCCCGTCGCGGGGCAGTATCGGGATCGGTCTGGCGATACCGGTAAACTTGGCCGCGTTCATCATGAAGAGCGTCGTGCAAACGGGTGCGGTGGCCCGCGGTTACCTCGGAGTCACGAGCGATACCGTGACGGCCGACGTGGCCGAGCAACTTGGACTGGCCAAAGGAACCCGCGGTGTCGTGGTCACGGATATCGATCCGGAAAGTCCGGCGGAGAAAGCCGACCTGAAGCGGACCGATGTCATTCTGGCGGTCAACGGCCATCCGATTGCGAGTTGGGAGGAACTGCGGCTGCTGATTTCGCAGATCATGCCCGGCTCGAAGGTGGCCCTGAAAACCGTGCGGGACGGACAGCCCAGAACGGTCGATGTCGTGCTTGGGCAAATCACCGACAATCCCAACCAGTGGCTCGAGGGAGTCGATGTAGTGACGTTGGCGCCGGAGCTGCGCCGCCGTCTGGGGCTGAACGATCCAAGAGTGAAGGGCGTGGTGATCAGCGAGGTTGCGCCCGATTCGCCGTTCCGCGATCGCCTGGCGCCGAACATGGTGATTCTCGAAGTTAACCGGGCTCCGGTCACCGATCTGCGTTCGGCGCGGGAGGCTTTGCAGCCCGGACGAAATTTGCTCGCGATCTATGACCGCGGCCAAGTCCGGTTCATTGTGGTGACTATCCGCTGAGCCAGTAGCCCCGGAGTTGAGGGAATCCGGCCGGAGCGCCGCGGGCGCGGCTTAGCTGCCGGGCTTTTCGACGGGCAGCTTGGACAGCCACTCCGGCAGGGCATCGGCCGGATAGGTTGGAAAACTGAGTTCAAGCAAGGAGACGGCCGGCACCGCGAAGCGGGTCGCCCCGGCGCTGCGGTCGACGAGCATGCCGATTCCGGCCGCTTGGCCACCGGCCTGCCGGACGAGCTCAAGGCATTCGAGGACGCGGCCGCCCCGGGTGACGACATCCTCGATCACGAGCACGCGTTCGGTCGGCGAAAGGGTAAAGCCGCGGCGGAGGACGAGGACGTTGTTTTCCTTTTCCGCGAAGATGTAGCGGACCTTGGCCTGACGCGCGACTTCCTGGCCGATGACCAGACCGCCCATGGCGGGGGCGAGGACGGTGTCGAAGCCGACGCCGACGGCGCGGATTTTCTCCAGGAGCAACGTGGCGAGACGCTCCACGGCGTCCATGCGCTGGCAAACCTGCGCGCATTGGAAGTAGTGGCCGCTGTGCAGGCCGGAGCGCAGCACGAAGTGGCCTTCGAGCAGCGCGCGGGTGCGGCGGAAAATCTCCAGGATCTCGTTTTGGTCGTGGTCCATGGCGCGACGGTGGCGGTGGGCGGGCGAAAAACAAAATCAATTTTGCCACCGCGGCCGGAGTGGGGCAGCCTGCGACCGTGTCCCCTCCGATTCTCCCAGCGCTCGAAGACGAACTCGGGGATGTCCTGGAGAAAGCCATGCGCCGGGCGCGGTTGACGGAGGAGGCCTTGGCGGTGCGCTGCGGCGTGGCGGCGGCGCGAATCCGGGACGCGGTCGACTACCGTTCGGATTTGTGCGGGGACGAACTGCGGCGACTGGCGGCGGCGCTCGGCCTCAACGAAGTGGGACTGTGCGCGCTGGGAGCGGGGCGCTATCCGTTGCCCGAGATCGGGGCGTTGCCGTTCTGTATCCGGCCGCTGCGGATGCCGCACGGGATCGGCGTGGCCAACGCGTACCTGGTCGGTCCGTGCGGGGCGGACCACGCCGTCCTGTTCGATACCGGCGCGGGCATGCGCGCTTTGGCGGAGGTCTGGCCGGCGGATATCCAGAAACTGGATGCGGTGTTCCTGACCCACGTCGAAGCGGAGCATGCGGGCGGACTGTGCGAGGTCGTGGCGCGCTTCAACGTTACGGCCGCATTTGTGCCGGGCGGGGCCGTTGCCCCGTGCGGAATGCCGTTGGGGGAAGCGGAGCAGCGCGAGTTCGGCAAGATCAAGGTGACGGCATTTGCGACGCCGGGGCATGCGGCGGCGCACAATTGCTACTTGGTCACGGTGCCGTCGACGCCGGCGGCGACCGGGGTGCTGATTTCGGGTGATCTGCTTTTCGCCGGTTCGGTCGGCGGGGCGCATTTCTCGCAGGAGCAGTTGCAGGCGAATCTGCGCCGGATGCTGGGTGCGGTTCCTCCCGGAACGGTGATTGCCCCGGGGCATGGGCCGCTCACGACGGTGGAGAACGAGCTCCGCTTCAATCCTTTCGCGGTTTAACCGCCATAAGGGACGGTCTCAAAAATGGTCGGGGCGGTGAGATTCGAACTCACGACCTCTACGTCCCGAACGTAGCGCTCTACCAGGCTAAGCTACGCCCCGACATTTTTTCCGGCCGACTTCGTCAACCGGGCTGCAGAGGGAGCCTCACGCTCCGACAGGGCGCAAGCAGAAAAGCGGAAGATTGCGGACGCGTGATCGGTTTGCGCCGAAGCGGCCGCGGAATCTGCGCCGGAGCCGGCGCCCCCAAGGGCGCTGCGCGCGCCGAGCGCCGCCGGCCGGCGGCGAGTGGAGCACCGGAATCACGGCGTTCGCCTTGGACCGACGAAACCGCCGATGGCCGAGATCCATCGTGCCGCTGCGGAGGGCCGAGCTGCAGAGGATGGGCACAAAAAAAGCCCCGGATTGCTCCGGGGCTGAGAGTGAAAGGTGAATCGATCAGGATTTTGCGGGCGCGGGCGGGATCACCGGCGGCTTCACGAGCGAACTGGCGGAAGCACGGCGATGGATCATCTCGGTTACGCGCTGGATCTCGAGCTCGGCGTTACGACGGGCGATGCGAGCGAGTTCAACCTGCTTGGCAATGTCGAAGGTCTCGCGGGTGAGCTTGTCCTTTTCCTTGCGGAGGCGATCGAGCTCGATTTCGAGGTTGCCGGCTTCTTTGGCGAACTTGTCGGCCTCGGCATTGTACTGGGCCGTGGCATCGCGGACTTCCTTGTCGTTGGCCGCCTGCTTGTCGATCTTGTCCTTTTCCTTCTTGGCCTCTTCGGCGTCGCGTTCTTCGTTGCGCTTCTTGGTGTCTTCGCGGGCCTTGGCTTCGGCGACCTTTTTCTTCTGGTCCAGCTCGGCCTTCTCTTTGGCAATCTTCTCTACCTTGGCCTTCTCCTTCACGTGGCGCTCCTCGACGTGGGAGAAGTAAACGATCGTGAAGAGTCCCAACATGATCGTCGGGGGAATGAGATACATCCACTTTTTCATCGGGTGTGTGCGGTAGGCTAAAGGTTATTTCTTGGTCGCGGCGGCGGCAGCGGCAGCAGCGGCTCGAGCGGCGGCTTCGGCGGCTTTGTCGGCAGCTTCGATCCGTTCAATGACCCCCATCAGGCTGCGTTGGTTCGTTTCCGCTTTCTTGACGTAGTCCCGCAGGAAGGCCTGCTCTTCGGTGACCCGTTTGCGCTCAATTTGGACTTCGGCGATCTGCTTTTTCTCTACTTCGATTTCTTTCTTCAGGCGACCGACCGTTTCCTTGAATTTCTGGGAATCGCGACCGGCTTTCTCGCGGGCCTGGCGGGCCTTCTCGCGTTCTTCCTTGGCCATCGCGTCGCGCGCGTCGCGCTCTTTCTTTTCCTTGCGACGTTTCTCCTGGAGTTCGACCGCGGACTTGACGGCGACCTCACGGTCTTGGGCTTCTTTCTTCAATTTTGCTTCCTTGGCGTCTTGGACCGCTTTGACCTTGGCATCCGCGCGGTCCTTGAAGTCCCGGTGGGCGCCCATGTAAAAGGCAAAGAAGAAGATTACCAGAGTGGCGAGGGGAAGGGCGAAATAGATATAGCTTTTCTTCATGGGAAATAGATGAGGAGTGGGCGGGGATCAGGCTTTCTTGACCGGCTGCTTCGGGGCGGGGGCCTTCTTGTCTTTGCCTTCCTTGGCTTCCTTGGCGGCGTTGCGCTCGTTGATGGCTTCAATGACGACGCCCTTGAGGCGCGGCAGCTGGCCGTCTTTGGCGGCTTCGGGAAACTTTTCCGCGATCGTGAGAGCGGCCAACGATTCGTCGATCTCGCCCAGTTCGTAGGACGTATAGGCGATCAGATAGTGGACCGAAAAGGGCTTGGTGGATTCGAAATTACCCTTGGCCGCGGCCGCCTTGGCGTGACGCAAAGCATCGCGGGGGCGCTCCATTTGGAGATTGATCTGGGCCAGCTGGACTTCGATTTCGCCGTTTTTCGGGAAAAGCTTGGCGGCTTCGGCGAGGACCGCGAGCGCCTGGGTGTTGAGGTCGGCTTCGAGGTAATAACGGCCGAGCACGCGCCAATTGTTGGGTTCGGACTCGATCTTGCCCGACTTCATTCCGTTGTAGAGCAGCTCCGTGCCTTTCGTGAACTGGTTCGCCATGAGGTACAGCGAAACCAAGTTCATATTGTCCTTCGGGGTGCCGAGGTGGCCGAGGGCCTGGGCGCGTTCGCAGGTGACGATGGCTCGCGTCAGATAGTCTTTCGACAGCTGGGGATCCTTGTCCTTGGCCTTCTCGGAGAGCTGAAGGTAGCTGGCCATCAGCAACTGCCAGTAGTCCTTCTTGGCCGGGGACTGTTTGAGGAGGAGCTCCAGCACTTCGGCGGAGCCGGCCAGATCGTTTTGCGATTGCTGAAGGGTGAGGAGGAGTTGGTAAAAGCCTTCCTTGGGACGGATCGTGCTGAGGAGACCTTTTTCGACAATTTCGCGGGCCTCCTTGATGGCAGCCGGATCGGGATTGGTCGGGCTGGCTCCCTTGTAGTAGAGAATAGACGCGTAGGTCATCATCAGCTCAGGCGTCGGCTTCGGCGTGTTCTCCATCACGCGCTTGAAGTAGGTGACGGCCTTGCCGAAGTTGCGCTGTTGGACGACGGGATCCTTCGAGGAGGTCCCTTCCTGGGCATAAAGCTGGGCGAGGAAGGTAACGATATCGAGGATCTGTTTTTTCTCGAAGTAGCCGTGGGTCTCGGCGAGTTGGACTACTTTTTCCCAAGGCTCGATCGCCTTGTTGAGTTGGTTCTTCTGGATGAAGAGCTTGGCCTTCATGTCCAGAATCAGGGCCTGATCGTAGCTGTCGGGCTTGATGCCGGGGATGGCATCGAGCAGCGCGATCATGCCGTCCCAGTTCTGCGATTCCTGCAGGGGCTTCAGCTTGGTCAGAGCCTCGCTGGTTTTTTCGCCGACGCTGAACGGTTGTTTCTGGGCGCCGCCTTGCTGAGCGAACGCCAGCGAAGCGGAGAGAGCGAAGGCAGCTGCAATCCCCGCAATGCGGGCGCTGCGGAAAGCGGAATGGGAAAGGGGAAAGGTCACGTCGGATTACTCCTCGTTAAGGGTGAAGACGATCGGCACCTGCATGTGGGTAGGCACATCGCGGCCGCCTTTGCGACCGGGCTTGAACTTCCACTTGCTGACGGCCTGAACGGCCGCGGCTTCGAATTCGCGCTGGGAAGAACGGATGGCGTAGGCGTTTTGGACGTCGCCGTTGGTGTCGACGATGAAGTCGACGACCACTTCACCGGCGATGCCGGCGCGGCGCATTTCAAACGGGTACTGCGGGCGGGCCTGAAATTTTGCGACCGGAGTTTGGTCGAGCATGGAGACGTCGAACACTTTCATGCCGCGGAACATGTTCGGATCGCGGACTTCGGGAACGATGCTCATCGAGGCCGAAATGGCGACATTCTCGGGCGGCGGCGGCTGGATCTTCTGGACGAAGGAATCCGGGGTCGCGAGCTGCGGTTGATCCTGCTGCATCGGCGGCGCAAGATCGAGGGGCTTCACTTCCTCGTTGGTCTCGATGATCTCCGGAGGTTCTTCCTCCATCTTGGGCATTTCCATCAGCTGGATCTTCGGTTCCTCCTTGGCGACGGCGACGACCTTCTTCTCGTCGGGGATAAGCTTATCGCCGAAAAGGACGCCGACATGCAGGGCAACCGAGATCAGAATACCAATAATTAAATCGCGACTCATGGTAGGGTCGGCTTAGCGGCCGGTCTGGCTTTGGACGGTTTCAACCGAGATCTGTTCGATGCCCGATTTGCGGACTTCATCGAGCGCGAGGACGGCGGCGCCGAAGCGGGCGCGGTTGTCGCCGCGAACCAGCACGCGGGCATTCGTCCCGAGGCTGTTCCGGTAATCGGCGAGACGGGGGGCGATTTCACCCGTGGAGATGAGCTCCGCGGGATTTTCGCCGAATTTCCAGTAGTAGGTGCCTTCGTCCGAAACCTGCAGGTACACCGTCGTATCTTCCTGCTTCTTTTGCTGCGCGGTCGGGTCGGCCTTCGGGAGCGTGACGTCGACCGACGAAATACGCTGGAGGGAAAGCGTGAAGAGCACGAACGTCGCGAGCAAAAAGAAGACGACGTCGATCAGGGGAATGATCTCGATACGTGCCTTCTTCTTGCCTTCGTCGGCATGAGGACTGGATCCGGCCATGGTGGGAAGAGTGTTGAGGAGCGGCCGGCGTTACTTGCCGGTGGCGCGGACCTTCGTTTCGATGAAGATTTTTTCGAAGCCGGATTTGCGGGCTTCGTCGAAGACGTAAAGGGCGGAGTTGAACATCGCACCCTCGTCACCGTTGATCAAAATTCGGCCGCTCGGATCGGACAGCTTGTAGGCTTTGAGACGTTCGATGAACTCGGCGAGGCTGATGAAATCCTTGTTCCAGGCGATGGTCCCGGCTTCGGTGACCGAGATGGTAACCGTGCCGGAAGGATCGCGGGCGGCGCCGGTTTCGGATTGCGGCAGGTTGATGCCGGCGACGCCGTTGGACTTGTTGAGCGAGAGCGTGAAGAGCACGAACGTCGCCAGCAGGAAGAAGACGACGTCGATCAGGGGAATGATCTCGATACGCGCCTTCTTCTTGCCGCCGCTGTTGCCACCTGATGATCCGGCCATGGTTTTGAGGGGCTCTGCTGGTTACGACGTGAGTGCGGAATTCTTCTTAGAAGAAATCAGCGGGAGAGGGAGCCGGTCTCGGACTTCTTGAGGAGGATCTCAAGGGCGTGGGAGACGTCGGCGACTTCCTGCTTGGCCTGCTCGGAGCGGGCATTGAGATAGTTGAAGGGGAGCAGTCCGACGATGGCGACGGCGAGACCCATGGCGGTAGCGATGAGCGCTTCGGCGACACCACCGGTGATCGCACCGGCAGCGGCACCGACGTCGCCGCCACCGAGGGCGCCGAACGTACGCATCATGCCGGTGACGGTACCGAGCAGACCGAGCAGCGGGGCGGCGGTGATGCAGGTATCGAGAGTGGCCATGCCCTGCTGGAAGCGGGTGAGTTCCTGGCCGGAGGCGCGGATGAACGCGTTGGAGAGGGAGAATTCGCGGTTGCTGAGCGAGTAGACGAGGATCTTGGCGATGTAGTCCTTGCTCTTCTTGCCGAGGGCGAGGGCGCTATCGATGTCGCGGCGCTCGACGGCCTCGAGCATCTTTTCGACGACTTCCGGCTCCCGGCTCGAGTTTTCGCGGAAGATGAAGAGCAGACGCTCGATCACAACGGTGATCATGACGAACGAAGTGAGGATCATGGGCCACATGATCCATTCGCCCATAATGAAGAGGTCCATCATGGTGGCATCACCAAGGAGGAACGCGAGGGGGAGGCTTTGGATGATCATAGGAGGAAGAGGGAGTTTAAGTCAGACGAGAGAGGGGACAATGGGATGGATTTAGTACCGAAGAGAGATCGGAGGCCGTGAAACCGGACGGGCAGACCTGCCGTCAACTCGAAGATCCGTTCCCGATCATGATGGCGTCCGTTGCAGGAAGCGTGCCTTCCACGTGGAAGGCGTTGATCAAGTAGGGGCGGAAAATCAGCATCTGCGCTGAGGAAATTTTCGGGGTGGAGGAAAAACGGACGGGAAACGCGAATAGGGTAAATGAAAACTTGAGTGTCAACTTACTTTGCGGCGCCGTCGCGGGAAATTCACCGAGTCGCGAGAGCTTGGCAAAACCACCGCGGGCAAGGGGGTGGCGGCGGGGGCGACGACGGTCCTGAAGCGGGGTCTGAAAGTGGCTGCCCGACTAGGAGTCGAACCTAGACAAAACGAGTCAGAGTCGTTTGTGCTACCATTACACCATCGGGCAGAAAATGAGAGGGCGGGGAACGCGCGTAGAGGGCGGGCGGTGGAGCCGGCGATGGGATTCGAACCCGCAACCGCCTGTTTACAAAACAGGTGCTCTACCGTTGAGCTACGCCGGCGACTGGCCGCTGCGCCTGACCAAGTTGAATTGTGAAAAAACCCGTAGTTCGCGGTCCGCTTCGCTTAGGGGTGGGCGAAGGTTGGTGGCTCCCCGGGGACTCGAACCCCGAACCAACTGATTAAGAGTCAGCTGCTCTACCATTGAGCTAGGAAGCCTTGAACCAAGAGGGGAAAAAACTCACGAAGGGCTTTCGGTTGTCAACAGCGATTTCGCTCCGGGACCGGCCGGTTTGCGAGCGCGGGCGATGATCGCGGCACGGGCGGACTTCAACGGGCGGCGGCCGGTTTTGCGGTCGCAAGTTGCAGGCTGTTGAAGAGCAGCTTGAAGGTGCCGTGCGTCTGCCCACGAAAGGCGACTTCGCTGCCGAAGAGATGAAGGCGACCGGCTCCGACGGGGATCGAGGCGAGGGAGATGCCGTTTTTGAGATGTTTCTGGCCCCAGGCCCAGCCGCTGCGGAGCGGGGTTTCGGTTTCGAACCAGGCGATCGGTTGGAAGCCGGGAAGGTTGGAGGGGCGGGCGAAGACGGCGCTGCGGTCGAAGTAAACGTCGAGGCGTTCCGGCAAGCCCCAGGCCACGGGTTGGGTCGGGTCGACGCGCACCGAAAGAATACTGCCGGGAATGTAGAACTTGTCGTCGGGCAAGGTGCGGAGCCGGCCCTCGGCATTACGCTCCGTCAAAGCGCTCTGCAACGGCAGGCCAAGATGGGAGGCGAGGCCGGTGGAAGACCCGATGGTGACAACGGTGCCGCCGGCGTGGAGAAATTCACGCAGGGCGGGCACGGAGTGCTCCGGAGTCAAGCGGCCGACCCAGCCTTCGAATTCCGGCGGCAGGTTGCGCGGACGGGGTGTCGGCGGAGGCCGGACGCCGGGGGCGGAGAGAGCACCGCCGACGAGGATGATGGCGTCGAAGCGGTCGCGCAGTTTCCCGGCGTCGATCCGGGCGGGATACACGACTTCGAACGGGAATTCGAATTGTTCGAGGAGCCAGCGGGTCCAGCCTGAGGGCATCGAGCCGCCGAAGCGGTCCCAGAGGGCGATGCGGGTGGGGGCGAGGCGGAGCAGGTTTTCCACGGCCGGCGCGGCGGGCACCGTGACAACGTCCAGGCCGAGTTGGCGGGCGGAGGTCCGGACGAGGTCCCGGGCTTGGCCGCGGTCCGGAACGTAAATGGCACCGGGGCCGAATGCCGGGGCGGCGGGCAGCGGCGTGGTGACGCGGAAGACCTCGGCGCCCTGTTTCAGCAGGCGATTGACGAGAATGAAACTGTCGTTCGCGCGCGGGCTGAGCAGGAAGCCGGCCACGGGAGCGCGAGCGTTGGGCAGGCGGCCCGGGGGCGGGGTCTGCAATTGGCCGTACGGCAGACGTTCGAACGGGCCCTCGAACGCGGCGAGGACGCGGTCGAAGGCGATGCCCATCTGGAAGGCGAGGGTCCAGCCGGCGACATCGTAGGGCCGGTTCGGCGGACCGCCTTCGTAGCGGAAATCGTTGGGGTGATCCTGCGGTTCGAACTGGTCGAGGACGTGGGGGCGGAAGGCCTGCGCCGTCTTCACGACGTAGGAGCCGGCGGGGTAGCGTTTGGCGCCGACCGAAAAATCCGCGGTGGCGCGGTGGATGGCGACACCGGTTTTGACGAGGGTGTTGATGAACTTCACCGCGGTGGGGAAGTCGGGTTGGTCCGCGGGGATGATGTACCCGCGGGGATCGCGCCAATCGGGTTGGCGGAGGAGGTCCCAATACTTTTGCGGCAAGCGGGCGCCGCCGGACGGAGGGCCTTCGCCCGGCTCGGGGGAGTCCTCGTTGTTTTCGGAGCCGGTACGATCGGCGGCGGCGAGGCGGGAAATTTGGTCGAGGCGGGCGGGGCGGGTGGTCCAGTGGTCGTCGCTGCCGCGGCGGATCGAGTTCCGGCCCATGAGGTAGATATTATAGAGCAGGACTTCGCGGTAGCGGGAGGCTTGGTCGAGAACGGCGCGGTTGGCGGCGAGGGAGTAGTCGATCGACTGGCGGAAGCGCCATTCCTGCGGCGGGACGGGCGAGGTCAGGTCGTTGGCGGGGAGTTGGCGGCGGGCGATGAACGGAATCCGCATCGGCGTGGGGTTGCCGATGACCTCGGTCAGAAGCCCGATCATGTTGTGGAAGTAGGTCGTGGTGCGGAGACCGCCGTTCCACCAAGTGGAGTAGTTGGCGCCGCTGCGGGAGGTGGCGCCGGGTTTGCCCTCGCGCAGGAAGCGGCTTTGGATCGCATTGCCGAAGGTCTCGACGCCGACGATCACGAGCGGATCGTAGACGTGGTTGAAGGGATCGCGGAAAGGCGGGACGAACATCACGGTGCCGGCCGGTCCCGATTGGTGGTGGTTGTAGACGACTTGGGGAAACCACTCGAGGTAGAGCTGACGGTTAAGGTTCGTCGTCTCCTTCATCGCCGACATGTAGAAGTCGCGGTTGTTGTCGTGGCCGATGTATTTCTGGTAGAGGCGCGGCGTGGTCGTGAGGACGCGTTTCGTCGGCTCGGGTTCGCGCATGTACCAGTTGCTGACGAGTTCCTGGCCGTCGGGGTTGGCATGGACGCAGAGAACGATCGTGTCGCGGAGAATGCGGAGCATTTCCGGGTCCGAAGCGCTGGCGAGTTGCCAGACGGTTTCGATGAGTTGGTGGGTGCCGACGGTCTCGCTGGCGTGGAGGCCGCCGTCGATCCAGACGACGGCTTTGCCTTCGGCGGCGAGGGCGCGGGCCTGGTCGTCGGTGAGGTCTTCGGCCCGGGCGAGGCGGCGGGCGATTTCCCGGTAGCGGTCGAGTTTCGCGAGATTCTCCGGCGCGGAGAAAATCATCATCCACTGCGTGCGGCCTTCCTCGGTGCGGCCGATGTCGACGAGGCGGGCGCGGTCGCTTTCGGCGGCGAGCTTCTTGAAGTAGGCCTCGGTCTGCGTGTAGGTCGCGAGCTGGTAGTCGTCGCCGATCGCGAAACCGAAATGTTGCTTGGGCGACGTGAGCGGGGCGGCACCGCGGAGCAGCGCAGCGGAACTGAAACCCAGCAGGACAAGCAGGAAAAGGCGGGGAAGCATCATGGCGAAAAAACAGCGCCGCCGCGCAGCGGTTGCGCGGCGGCGCACGAACGATTCGGTCAATCAGGGTTCGGGCGCCGCGACGAGTCGGATCACACGGCCGGTCCCGCGGGGTTGCACCAGGCGGGGACGGCGAGCTCGGTCATGAGCCGGACGCCGGGCGCGGCGGCGAGCAGGCGAGGGACGATGTTGATGAGGGCGGCGACGGTGGCGTCGTCGCCGGCGACGCCGCCGTTGAGGACGAGATTGAGATCGGGCCGGCCCTTGACGACGATGGCGTCGTGCGGGAGCGGGGCGTCGAGGTACATCTGGAGATCGAGTTTGATCTTCGTTTCTCCGCCGGAGAGACCGACGCATTTCTGGTGGATGCCGAGACTTTGGCCGGGGGCGACGTCGAAGAATTTGGTCACGACGCGGCTGGTGGCGACGACGGGTTCGCAGGACTCGCGGATCTCGTCGAGTTTCCAGCCCATGGCGTGGGCTAGCAGGGCAACGGACTGCTGGAAACCGGCGTGGCCGGCCTTGCCCGCGGCGAATTTGGCGCGGAAGGCGTCGGGGGCCTGGCCGCTGCCGATTTTGGCCTGGAGGGGCTGGCGGCGGGTGGACGCGTTGACGACGCGCTCGACGTAGACGGACCGGACCTCGCGGCTCACGCCGGTGAGGCAAATCGGGAGGATGTCCATGACGAAGCCGGGATTGACGCCGGTGCCGGCGATCCGGGCGCCGGAATTGCGGCAGAGGACATCGTAGTCGCGGGCGATTTCGGGGGTCTTGAGGGCGGGGAAAATCAGTTCCTCGCAGGTGGAAGCGACGCTGACGCCCTGCTCGAGGGCGGGGCGCATCTGGGCGAACGACGTGGCGGCGCTTGAGCCGGCGGTGTGCAAAATGACGTCCGGTTTGCCGACGGCGGCGAAGAGCGCCTCGAGGGTCGGGTGGACGCGGGCGCCCGCGAGGGCGGCGACGCCGGTGAGATCGGCGAGCGAGCGGCCGACCTTGGCCGGGTCGATGTCCACGCCGCCGACGATTTCGAGCCAGGACTGCTCGGCGGCAAGTTTCAGCGATTCGAGACCGATGGGGCCGAGGCCGAATTGGATGACTTTGATTTTCTTCATGAGGAGAGGGACAAGGTGATTTGCACGTGTGATGCCAAGTGCGCGAGCCGCGATCAGCGGAAGTCCGCCGGGTCGAGTCCCTGGCGCCGCACGAGGCGGAAATAGTGCGAGCGGTCGAGCCCGGCGAGCCGGGCGGCGGCGGCCATGTTGCCGCGGGCGCCTTGCAGGGTGGAGCGGAGATAGGCGAGTTCGAAGGCGGCGCGGGCGGAAGCGTAGTCCCCGTGAAGCAGCAGGTCGGGCGGGCCCGCCGGAGCGCCGGCGGTGGACCGCACGATTGTTTCCGGCAGATCCGCCACCGCGATCACCGGACCGGGATGGAGCGCGGCGAAGCGTTCCATGAGATGTTCGAGTTCGCGCACGTTGCCGGGCCAGGCGTAGAGCCGGAGCCGGAGCGCAGCTTCCGGATCGAGAGCCAAGGGAGGGCGGCGCGGGCCGCGAAACCGGCGGAGAAAATGTTCCGCGAGCAGCGGAATGTCGTCCGCGCGGCGGCGGAGCGGCGGCAACGTGAGGGTGATGACGTGGAGCCGGTAGAAGAGATCCGCGCGGAAGCGGCCGGCCCCGACCTCCTGCTGGAGGTCGCGGTTCGTGGCGGCGATGACGCGGGCGCGGGAGCGGAGCACGGCGCTGCCGCCGACTCGGCTGAAACGGCCGTCCTGCAGCACGCGCAGCAATTTCGACTGCACGGAGAAACTCATCTCGCCGATTTCGTCGAGGAAGAGGGTGCCGCCGTCGGCTTCCTCGAAGCGGCCGGTGCGGCGGTCGGTGGCGCCGGTAAAGGCGCCGCGTTCGTGGCCGAAGAGTTCGCTTTCGAGCAGGCTTTCCGGAATCGCGGCGCAATTGACCTCGACGAAGGGGCCGGCGCGGCGGGGGCTGGCGTCGTGGACGGCCTGGGCGACGAGCTGTTTGCCGGTGCCGGTCTCGCCGAGGATGAGGACGCGGCTCTCGCTCGGCGCGACGGCGGCGACGGTTTCCAGGACCGCGCCCATGGCGGGATCGGCGGAGAGCAAGGCCGGGGCCGGGGCGGATTCGGGTCGGCCGGCGGGCCGCTGCTGGGCGGCGAGAATTTTGCCGAGCCGGGCGCGGAGCTCGTCGGGCGACACCGGTTTTTCGAGGTAGTCGGAGCATCCGAGCCGCATCGCCTCGATCGGCGTCTGCGCGTTGCCGTAGCCGGTGATCATCACGATCGGGAGCGTGCTGCCCTGGCCGCGCGCGCGGCGGACGACATCGAACCCGCCGAGCTCGCGCATCATCAGCGTGGTGACAAAAAGATCGGGGCGCTCGGACTTGAGCCGCCGCAGGGCGCGGAGCGGACCGGTGCAGACGGTGACCAGCCGGCAATGGTCTTTCAGATGGCGGCGGAGCTCGTGGCAAAACTCGGGGACATCGTCGAGGACGAGGATGTGTTTGCCGGCGAGCGGGGAGACGGGATCCATGCTGGGGCCGAAACGACAACGGAAGTTGCCGAATTGACAACGCTGCAGAACCACGGCGCCCACCGCCGGAAACCCGGTTGCGGAACGGACTCGCGTCCGGCGGTGCGGCGCGTTCGCTTGCGCGACCATGCAGCCTTCCCGGCCCTCCCTGTTTTCCGCCGTGCCCGCGCCGTTCCCGGCCGCGCTGGGGCTGGCGGCGGGATTCCAGGTTTTCACGGCGTGGGACCAGTCGCATTGGTGGCGGCTGAAGGAAGACTATCTGTTCGGCTGGCTGGTGCCGGCGTTTGTCGCGTTCGTGGTGTACGACCGTTGGCCGCGGATCGAAACGGAACTGCGGTCGTGTGCGGCGGCGGGGAGCGTGCGGGCCGCCGGGCCGGCGGCGTGGGGGTTGCGGTTGCTGGCGGGCGGGATGCTGGCGGGCGGCGCGCTGATGTTTTTGCTCGGGTCGTTCTACCGGGCGAGCGCGGGGACGTCGCAGCCGGGCACGCTGGCGATCACCCTCGGGATGGTCGGCCTTGTGCTGCCGTTGCTGTTCATCGCCGCGCCGGAGTCGCCGGCGCCGGTGCCGGGCCGTTGGCGGCGCGATCCGCGGGTGCGGCTGACGGGGTTGTTTCTGTTTCCCGCGGCGGTGTGGTTGATTTCGGCGCCGATGGTTTCGGCGGTGGAGTCGCAGGTGAACCTCGCGCTGCTGCGCCGGGTGGTGAGTGTCGTGGCCGCGGTTTTCGATCTTCTCGGCCTGCCGATCGAGCAGCAGGGCAACGTGCTGGTGCTGCCGCCGATCGACGGGAAACCGAACCAGGTCGGCGTGGAGGATGCGTGTTCCGGGATCCGGTCGCTGACCGCGTGCCTGTTTGCGGGTTCGTTTCTGGCGGCGGTGTTTGTCGACCGGACGTGGAAAAAAATCGCGCTGGTGGCGGCGGCGCTCGGACTCGCGTTTCTCACGAATCTGGGGCGCAGCCTGTTCCTGACGGCGTGGGCGTACACCCATGGGCACGAGGCGATCGAAGGCACCGTGCACGACATTGCGGGCTTCGCGGTGCTGGGTCTCACCGTGGCGGGCCTGCTGGTGCTGCTGCCGTTGCTCAACCTGAGGTTGGCGACGGCGGAGGAGCTGACGGCGGCCGGGCCGGAAGCCGCGGGGCCGCCGGCCGGCGACTCCCGCGGCGAATAGGCGCCGGCGGGCGCGTTACTCCGATCTTTTCGCGACCGGCAAAATGACCGCGCGGCTGACGCGGCCGGCGCCGAAGCAAGCGCGGGCCAGGGCGGAAAGGTCCCCGGCGGCGTTGCGGCCGGCGGCCGGAATTTCTTTGCGCCCGCGCGCCGAATTTGCGGCCAATGGCGCCCCGCGATGCTTTGGTTGTACCGACTGCTTTTCCTGCCCGTGCTGGTGGTCATGGCTCCGGCCTACCTCCTGCGCATGCGGCGCCGGGGCGGATACGGGAACGAGTTTGCGCACCGGTTCGGCGCGCTGCCGCGTTTGCCCGCGAAGCAGCGGGGCCGGCCGCGGGTGTGGCTGCAGGCGGTGAGCGTCGGGGAGATGCTGGCCGTCGGACCGATCATCGCGGGTCTGCGGGCCGCGGGGGCGGAGGTGTTTCTGACGACGACGACCAGCACCGGGCGGCGCCTGGCGCTCGACCGTTACTCCGGATCGGTGCTGGGCAGCGGCTATTTCCCGCTCGATGCCCGGTGGTTTTCGGCGCGGGCCTGGCGGCGGATCGAGCCGGATCTCGTGTTGCTGGCGGAAGGCGAACGTTGGCCGGAGCATCTGGCGCAGGCGGCGGCGCGCGGCGTGCCGGTGATCAATTTCAACGCCCGGCTTTCGGACCGCAGCTATGCGCGGCTGCGGCGTTGGCCGGCCGCGGCGCGGTTCATGTTTCGCGGCGTGACGCGAGTGTTGGCGTGCTCGGAGCAGGATGCGGCGCGGTTCATCGAACTGGGCGTGCCGGCGGACCGCGTGGCGACCTCGGGCAACATCAAGCTCGATGTGACCATCGAACCGCTGACCGAAACGGAGCGGATTCAACTGCGGCGCGAACTCGGTTTGGGCGACGGTCTCGTCCTGCTGGGATCTTCGACGTGGCCGGGCGAGGAAGCGGTCTTGCTGGCGGCATGGCGGGCGGCGCGGGCGGCGGGGCGGCGCGTGACGTTGCTGCTGGTCCCGCGGCATGCGGAACGCCGGGCGGAGTTGGCGGGGTGGCTGGCGCGGGAGCCGGGCCTGCGGAGCCATTTCCGCTCGCGCGGGCCGGCGCCCGGCGAAGTGGACGTCGCGGTGGGGGACACGACGGGCGAGCTGCGCAAGTTCACGCAATTGGCGGACGTCGTCTTTGTCGGCAAGAGCCTGGCGCCGCACACGGAAGGCCAGACGCCGGTGGAGGCCGCGGCGCTGGCGCGGCCGATGGTGTTTGGGCCGGGCATGGGAAATTTCCGGCTGATCGCGCGCGACCTGCTGGCGCGGGGGGCGGCGGTGGAGGCGGCGGAGGCCGCGGCGTTGGCGGAGGTGCTGCCGCGACTGCTGGGCGATCCGGCGGAGCGGGCGCGGCTCGCGGCGGCGGCGGCGGCATGGCAGACGGCCAACGGCGGGGCGGTGGCGCGCACGTTGGCGGTGGTAACAAGGGAGTTGGAGCGGCTGGCGAAATGAGGCGACGCGCGGACTTGGCACCCTTTCGGCTGAAGGGGCGGAGCGTGTCGACGTTGCATCTGATCGAATTTCGCCCGGGCCAAATTCGGGATTGCGCCCGACTTTCCCCGACCTACGTTCCTCCGCTTTTAGGCTGATGCAGTCCCACGGCCCCAAGCGCGTTTATACTCCGCACTCGCTCGAGTTCTGGTTCTCCAAACTGGAGAACGACTGGACCGAAGCCTTCACCGACGCCCAATTGGAACTGGGTCGGCAAATCTATCGGGACGGTCAGGTCCGGGAGCTGGAGCTCACCGACAAGGACGCGATCGTGCATCGCCGGATCGAAAAGAAGGACGAGTACGCGGTGATCGAGTGGACCGCGGAGGGCCTGAGTGTGCGCTCGTCGTCCACCGACCGCGAGCTGGCGCATGCGCTCGCGGTGGCGGGATTGCACGAGATCGAGGAATTGGTGGCGGACGAGATCTCGCCGTTGCCGGAAGATCCGCCTAAGGCTCACGCGGGCCACGGGCTCGCGCATCCGCCCGGAGGTTCCAGCGGCCACCGCAGCGGGTCCAACCACACCGCCCCGGCCAAGCTTTCGGCGGTCAATCACGACCGCGGTCCGGCCCCGCGCCCGGCGACGGCGAGTGGCGCGGGGGCGGCGCGACCGGCCTCGGCGAGCGGTCCGTCCCGCACCCTCGTGCTGGTCTTCAAGACCAAGACGAGCGGACTCACCTTCCAGGCCACCTGGCTCGATGCGGACAAGAAGACGAAACATCCCGCGCTCGGGCCCGACGCGCATGCGGACGGCAGCCATGTCAGCTCCGGCGAGCGGGCGAAGCTCATCGGCCTCGCCGCCTATGCGCGGAAGGCGCACTTCCATTACCATCAGGACTCGGGCGTCTACACGATGGAGTCGCTGGTCGAGATCCCGAATTTCCTCCGCACCGTGCTGCCGGCCTGGCGGCGCCTGTTCACGATCGAGCTCGACGACAAGGCGGCGAATTTGCTCAAGGGCACGCGCGTGGTGGAGATCGAGGCGGTGGCGGAGCGGGCGGCGCCGGGGCGGGGCGGCGGCGAGGTGGCGGCGCTGAACCTGCGTTGGATCTTTCGCGCCGGCGAGCGCATGCTGACGGACAGCGAGGTCAACGCGCTGCTCAAGCGCAACGGCCAGCCCGTGATCATTCCCAGCCTCGGGATCGTCGCCTTGCCCCAGGAGAAGTGGGACAGCTTCAGTGCCTGGCAGAGGAACGTGGAGGAAACGCAGCCGGCCGGCGCGGTCGACCACGGCGCGCTTTCGCCGTACCTGATTTTTTCGCTGTTCAGCGACGCGCGGCTGAAGCTCACGCTGACGCCCGAGATCGAGGAATGGCGCCGCAGCGTGCTGGCGGCGCCGCCGGCCCCGCCGGCGTTGCCGGAATTGCTGCGTCCCTACCAGCGCCGCGGCGTCGAGTGGATGCACCACCTCTGCGACGTCGGCTGCCACGGTCTGCTCGCCGACGAGATGGGTCTCGGCAAGACGCTGCAGGTGCTGTCGTTGCTCGCGGCCCGGCCGATTTCCGACCGGCCGAGCCTGATTGTTTGCCCGGCCAGCGTGGTGCCGGTGTGGCGCGAGGAGATGGCGAAATTTTTCCCCGGCACCCCGGTCGACGTGCTCAAGACCGGGAACGACTTCAAACACCGGAACCAGCCGGTGGTCTGGCTCGCGAGCTACACGCAGTTGCGCAAACACCGCGCGTTGCTGGCGGAGGCGGAGTTCGGCTACGCCGTGCTCGACGAGGGCCAGTTCATCAAGAATCCCGACGCGAAGATCACGCAGACCTGCTTCGCCGTGAGGTCGCGGCACCGGCTGGTGCTCACCGGCACGCCGCTGGAGAACCGCCAGCTCGATCTCTGGAGCATCTTCCGGTTTCTGCTGCCGGGCCTGCTGGGATCGCGGGCGACCTTCGAATCGGCCCTGAACGCGGACCGCGAAGGCACGCTGACGCGGCTGCGGGCGCAATTGGCACCGTTCATTCTCCGCCGCACCAAGCGGGAGGTCGCGACCGAGCTGCCGCCGAAGGTCGAGATGGATCTGATCTGCCCGCTCACGGATGTGCAGCGGGCCGAGTATGCGCGGATCTGTTCCGAGGGGCTCGATCGCCTCGGCGACGACGTCGGCGCGGCGATGCGCGAGAAATCCTTCGGCTTCCTCGCGCTGCTCACGCGCCTGCGCCAGACCTGCTGCGATCCGGACATGCTGCCGTGGCTCAAGGCGCCCGTGACGGATTCCGGCAAACTCAATCTGCTGGTCGAAAAGCTGACCGAGATCGTGGGCAGCGGGCACAAGGTCGTGATCTTTTCGCAGTTCGTGATGCTGCTCGACCGCGTGCGCGAGGCGTTGGCGAAGAATTTCCCGGATCTGCCGCGCTACGAACTGACGGGCATGACGCTGGACCGGCTGAAGCCGGTGCAGTCGTTCCAGCAAGCGACGGGAGCGGCGGCGATGCTGGTTTCGCTCAAGGCCGCCGGCACGGGCATCACCTTGCACGCCGCGGATTACGTTTTCCTGCTCGATCCGTGGTGGAACCCGGCGGTCGAGGCCCAGGCGGTCGACCGCGTGCACCGCATCGGCCAGACGAATACGGTCTTCGTTTACCGGATGGTCACGGCCGGCACGATCGAGGAACGCATCCAGGCGCTGAAGGCGTCGAAGAAAGATCTCTTCGATAAACTGATCGGCGGCCTCGGCGGCGACTTCGACCTGAGCCAGCATTTCACTTCGCTGCGGAGCCTGGTCACCTTGACGTCGGCGCAGGTCGAAAGCGACGAAGTGCAGGAGCCTTACACGATCGACTGAGTCGGAGATATGGAGATGAGAGTCGGAAGTTGAGAGTTGAGAGAACGCAGCAGCGGCGAGCAGAGCGCGATACCGTGCGGCTCCGCCTCACGTTCTCAGCCGAGCTCGCGCAACGGAGCGATTCCGGCCGAGCCGGAGCCAAGAGATCCGAAAGAGCGCGGCCGGAGGCGGCCCGGGCAGCGGCGCAGACCCAATCTTAGGGCGCGGGCGGGCGGCGCTGGAGCAGCACTTTGTCGATGCGGTTGCGGTCGAGGTCGACGACTTCGAAACGCCATTCGTTCCAGACGAACGACTCGCCCGGCTTCGGAATATGGCCCAGACGCGCGAGCACGAAACCGCCGAGCGTCTCGAAGCCGCCGGCGCCTTCGCCGGGCAGGGGACCGAAGCCGAAGCGGCGCCGGAGCTCGGCGGTTTCCATCGCTCCGTCGACGAGCCAGGAGCCGTCGTCGCGCTGGACGGCGTCGGGGGCGGAGCCGGCGTCGGCCGCGGGCAAATCGCCGACGATGGCTTCCATCACGTCGATCAACGTCACCATGCCTTGGATACTGCCGTACTCGTCGGTCACGAGCGCGGTGTGTTTGCCGGTGGCCTTGAAGGTTTCCAGCACCTGCACGAGATTGGCGGAGCGGGGAATGAAGAGCGGCTTGGTGACGTGGTCGCGCAGATGGCCGGGGACGCCGATGGCGGCGTTGGCCCAGAGCGCCTTGACGGCGACCATGCCGAGGATGTGGTCGCGCGTGCCCTCGTAGACCGGGAAATGGGAATGGCCGTTTTTCACCATCTTGCGCCAGTTGATTTCGTCGGGGTCGGCGGCGTTGAGAAAGACGAGGCGGTTGCGGCGCGTCATGATGTCGGTGACGGGCCGCGCATCGAGCCGGAGCACGCCTTCGACCATGCCGCGTTCCGAGTGATGGAAGACGCCGGCGGCGGCGCCCTGTTCGAGCAGTTGCGAAACTTCTTCCTCGGAGGGCGGCGCCTCGGGCTCCTTGCCGAGCCGGAGCAGTTTCATCACGAGGTCGGAGGAGGCGGTGAGCAGCCAGACGGCCGGGGCGGCGAGCCGGGAGAGCGCCGCCATCGGGGCGGCGACCAGCATTGCTTTGCGCTCGGGGTTCGAAAGGCCGATGCGTTTCGGGACGAGTTCGCCGATGACCAGGGAAGCGTAGGTGATGGCGCCGACGACCAGAACCAAACCGATGGCGCGGCTGTAGGGTTCGAGCAGCGGCACGGTGGCGACGAGTCGGGCGGCGGAGTCCGAAAGGGTGGCGCCGCCGTAGGCGCCGGCGAAGATGCCGACGAGGGTGATGCCGATCTGGACCGTGGAGAGGAAGCGGGTCGGGTCCTGGGCGAGGGCGAGGGCGGAGGCGGCGCCGGGCAGGCCGTCGGCGGCGAGTTTCTTGAGCCGGCCCTTGCGGGCGGAGACGAGGGAGATTTCCGCCATGGCGAAGATGCCGTTGGCGAGCAGGAGGCAACAAATAATGGCGGCTTCGATCAGGACAGTGGTCATGCGGAGGTAAGGGCGGGCACCGGCGGGTACGCGGGTAACGTCGGAGCGGAGGGCGGCGGCGTCAAACGGAGCCCGTGCCGGCCGGCGGAAATCTTTTCCGGCGGGCTTGTTTCGCGGCGGCGCGGCGGTAGTTTGCGGACGACGTGAGCGAGACGACGGAACCAACGGCAGCGACCGAAGCCTGCCTGCAGCCCGAGCCGGGGCGGACCGACCGGTCCGCCGCGGGATGAAGGCCGTCGCCGATCCCGCCGCCTTGCTGCTGCGCCGGTTGCTGCGGTTGCTGCGGTGGCGGCTCTGGATCCAGGAGCGGTTGCAGCCGAGCGAGTGGCAGCTGACGCTGATGTGGGCCGCGGTGGCGGGCTTCCTGGGGGCGCTGACGTCGATCCTGTTCCTCACGCTGACCGAACGGATCCACGACTGGTTCGGCAATTCGAGCCTGGGCGTCGTGGAGTCGATGCAGCGGTTGCCGTGGTGGGGTTGCCTGCTGGTGCCGACGCTCGGCGGAATTCTGGCGGGGCTGGTGCTGCAGTGGGGGCAGCATTTCGCGCGCAGCGAGAGTTCCACCGACTACATGGAAGTCATCGCGATCGGGAGCGGCACCGTGCCGGTGCGCGCGAGTCTCGTGAAATCGGCGGCGGCGCTGTTCTCCATCGGTTCCGGCGGTTCGATCGGGCGCGAGGGCCCGATGGTGCAATTGGCGGCGGTTGTGTCGTCGGCGCTCGGGCGTTGGCGGAAGTTTTCGCCGCCGCAGCTGCGCCTGCTCGTGGCCTGCGGGGCGGCGGCCGGGATCGCCTCGGCCTACAACGCGCCGATCGCGGGGTCGTTTTTCGTGGCCGAGATCATTCTCGGCACCATCGCGATGGAAAGCCTCGGCCCGCTCGTGGTCTCGGCGGTGGCGGCGACGCTCACGGTGCAGGTGCTGACGGCCGCCCATGTGCTCTACAAGGTGCCTACCTTTGCGCCGGTCTCGCTGTGGGAAATGCCGGGCTACATCGCCCTGGGTTTTTTGGTCGGGGCGCTGGCGCCGCTGTTTTTGCGTTCGCTCAGGCAGGCGGAGCGGTTTTTCGTCGGCCTGAATCTGCCGCTGACGCTGCGGTTGGCGTTCGGCGGGCTGATTGTGGGCGCGATCGCGATCAATGTGCCCCAGGTCTGCGGCAACGGCTATTCCGTCGTGGTCGAGATCGTGAACGGCCGTGTGGCGTGGATCGCGATTCTCGGCATCTTCGCGTGCAAGTGGCTCGCGACGATGGCGTCGTTCGGCTCGGGGGCCCCTGGCGGCGTGTTCACGCCGTCGCTGTTCATGGGCGCCGGTTCCGGCCTGCTCTTCGGCACGTTGATCAACCACTATTGGCCGGCGGGCGCGCAGGATCCGCGGGCCTTCGCGCTGGTGGGGATGGGCGCGTTTTTGTCCGCCGCGAGCCATGCCCCGGTGATGGCGGTGATCATGCTTTTCGAGATGACGCTGAGCTACGACATCATTTTGCCGCTGCTGCTGTGCTCGGTGGTCGCGTACTACACGTCGAAGAGCCTCGAGGGCTCGTCGCTCTACAGCGAGGCGCTGAAGCGCAAGGTGGAGGCGGTGCCGGATCCGCGGTTGGGCGAGGCGCGGGTCGCCGACATGATGCGGACCAATCCGCCGGTGGTCGCGCCGACGGCGCATTTCGAGGAGATCGCGCGCATGTTCCTGAAGCTGCGCGTGAACAACCTCTACGTGGTCGACGGGAACCGGAAGTTTCTCGGCGTGGTGTCGCTGCACGACATCAAACCCTATCTGGGCGAACCCGATCTGGCCGAGCTGGTGATCGCGCGCGATATCCTGCGGGAGGATTTCCCCCGGGTGGCCCCGGACCAGCCGTTGACCGAGGCGCTGGCGGGGTTCCTCGGCATCGTGGCGGAGCGGCTGCCGGTGGTGGGCCGCGACGGGAATTTGCAGGGCAGTCTCGCCAAGAGCGACCTGTTGCTGGCGCTGGTGGAGCAGCGGCGCCGGCCGTCCGGAGGCTCAGGTTTGCAGGCGGCGGCGCCGGCGGCCGGGCACGTTTCTTTCGCGGTGCCGCCGAAGGAGTGACCGGGACGAACCGGCGGGAAAAGGGGTGCGCCGCGGCAAACAAAAAGGCCGATCCCGGAGGATCGGCCTGCAACGAGGGACCGGAGAGCGGGATCAGAGCTTCCAGCGGACGCCGAAGTTGGCGCTCCAGCCGTATTCCTCGACCTGGCCGAGGCGGGCGCCTTGGCCATTGTCGCTCTTCAGGAACACGCGGAACGGTTCGTCGGTGACATTCAGCACCTCGGCGAAGATTTCCCAGTTGCGGCCGAACGAATAGCGGGCGGTAAGGTCGAGCTGCTTGAAATCGTCGACGTAGAGATCCTGCGGGGCCGTGCCGCCGAGCGGTTCGTCCTCGCGCAGGCGCTCGGAGCGGAAGTTGAGCGCCAGCCGGAGGAAGAGGCCGCGTTTCTCATAGCTGACGCCGACATTGCCCGTGCGGTCCGACTGCCCGACGAACGGGATTTGCTCGCGCGGCCGGGTGGGGTAGGTCGCTTTGCTGTCGAGGAAGGTCACGTTGGCCAGGACCCCGAGGCCGTCGAACGGCGCCGGCAGTTGCCGCAGTTGCTGCTGATAGGCGAGCTCGAGGCCGTTGATGCGGCCCTTCGAGCCGTTGGCAAACGTCGACAACCGATAGGCCTGCGTGCCGATCAGGAACGGCGCGGGATCGTTGTATTGGTAGGAGAAGTTCTCGATGTCCTTGCGGAAGACCGCGACCGAGAGCACGCCGAGCGACGGCAGATAGTACTCGGCGGAGGCGTCCCAGCTTTCCGCTTCGAGCGCGGGGAGGTTGGGATTGCCGCGGAGGATCTCGAAGCTGTCGTTGTCCACGAGGGAGCGGAACGCGGCGTCACCGAAAGACGGCCGGGCGAGGGCGTTGGACCAGGAGGCGCGGAGCACAAGGTTCCGGTTCGCGTTGAAGCGCGCGTAGAGGCCGGGCAGCCAATTGGTGTAGCTCCGCGAGGCGCGCGAGGGCGTCGCGACCGAACGGGCGAGGTCGAGGGTTTTGCCGTTGCTGGCGAATTCGGTGCGTTCGACGCGGATCCCGCCGATGAGGTTGAGGCGATCGTAGGTCGCGCCGCCCATGACATAGGCCGCGGTGACGTCCTCCGAGATCGAGAAATCCTCGAATTCGGAATCCTCGAAGACGCGGGTGCCGGTGAAGGCGGCGCGGTTGCCGTAGAACGCCTCCTGCACCGCGGCGGTGCGGATGCGCGGGACCCGGAGGTACGGATAGTCGCCGGCCGGTTCGGCGAGATTGGCGAAGCGGAAGGTCGCGGGCGCCGAAGTGAGCTCGTAGACTTCGCTCTCGCTTTCCTTCTCCTTGGCGCGGTGCTGGGCGCCGAATTTCACGTAGCTGAGGTCGCGGCCGAGGTCGTAGCGGGCGTTGAAGCCGAACGTGCCTTCGGTTTCGGAGCCGCGGTCGTTGGCGAGGTCCACGCGTTGGAAATCGTAGGACGTGGGCTCGAAGAAACTGGCACCGGCCAGCTGCGTGACAGCGATCCCGTAGGGACCGGAAGTGGTGTAGCGGACGGAACTGTCGCGGGAGTTGCGGCGGAAGCGCGCGCCCAGTTCATCGGGCCGCTTTTCGTTGCCCTCGGTGTAGCCGGCCTGGGCGTCGACGGTCCAGGCGCCCAGGCGTTTCTCGCCGCCGGCGACGACGGTCGAAACTTCCTGGTCCTTCTCGCGGATGCGCAGGCGACGGCCGAAGCGGCGGAGCCCGGTGTAGGTGGCGGAGTTGGCCGTGACGGACGCGGCATTGAGCGTGCCCTCGGTGAAATCGAAGATCGTGAGGTGGCGGCTCTCGGTGTCGGTGAAGCGGTTGTAGCCTCCGCGCACATACAGCGAGGTCGCGGCGTCGGGCCGGGTCTCGAAGGCGGCGTTCAGGCCGTAGCGTTCCCGGTTGATCACATAGTCGCGGAATTGGACCGAACCGATGGTGTAGAAAGCGGTGCGGTTCGCGGCCGGCGCGATCCAGTCGCCGCCGGTCTCGAAGTTGTGGGAGCCGAATTTCCGTTCCTGCCAAGAAGGCGAGATCAGGAGTCCGTACTGGTTGGCGGCGCCGAAGCGCTGCGAGACGAAGCCGTTGAACTTGCTGCTGTATTCGCCGGTGAGGGAGGAGTACTGGCCCTGCGCGCTGACGTTGGCGGCGAGGCCGTCGGCGTCGAAGGGGCTCTTGGTCTTGATGTCGACCTGGCCGCCGAGGCCTTCGCCGTCCATGTCCGGCGTCGGCACCTTGGTGACTTCGATGGCGGCGAGGGCGTCGGACGGGATCACATCGAGCGGCGTGGCGCGGTCGCCGAGATCGGCGCCGGCGAAGGAACCGCCGTTCACTTTCACCGAGGTGTAGTTGTAGTTGAGTCCGCGGAGGACGATGTAGCGGCCCTCGCCTTGGTCGCGGTAGAGCGAGATGCCGGGAATGCGCTGGATGGCCTCGGCGGCATTTTGGTCGGGGAAGTTGCCGATTTCGTCGGAGGCGACGATGTTGCTGAGGGTTTCGGCGGCGCGCTGGCGATTGAGCGCGCGGGCGGATCCGACGACGGAGCCGGTGATGACGAATTTGTCCAAGGCCACGATGTCGGTGCCGAAAGCGGCGTCGGCGCGGACGGTGCCGCCGGCGACCACGGCCACGGTTTTGCGCAGCTCCGGGTAACCCAGGTAGCTGAACTCGAGTGCGGCCGGACCGGCCGGGACGCCGGCCAGCACGAATTCGCCGGTGCTGTCGGCGTAGGTCGCCAGGGCGGTGCCGCCGACGGTCACGCGGGTGCCGCCGAGGGCGAGCCGCGTCTGGGCATCGGTGACGCGTCCGGCGACGGTGCCGGTGGTCTGGGCCGGCAGGGCGGCGGCGAGGGCGAGAGTCGCCGGCAGGAGCAAGGCGGCGCGGAAGCCGCGGAGGAAGGAAGGCAAGTTCATAGGTTCAACGGTGGTGGTAGGTGCCGGATCGGCGGCGATCCGCGGGAGCGACCGGAGCCGAGGGGTGAGGTCCGCGTCAATCTGCGCGGAGCGACGACGCGGGAATGTAACCCGGCCGCCACCGGACCGTCGCACGCCGCCGTTTTCCGGCGTGCCGGACGGGTCCGCGGCGCGGCGTCCGGCCGCGCCGGCGCCGCCGGTATCGGGATTTCAGTTACAGCAGTGCGGGCCCGGTGACGGCGGGGTGACATCGCGGTGCCGGCGGGTTTTGCGGTTGAACACCGCGCGGCGCGGCGCGTCTTTCGCCGCGGTTGTTCAAGGTGTCAAGGTCAGTGGCCGCCTCCCAGGGGTTGGGAGGCGGCTTTTTTTCGTCCGCGGACGGACGCGGGACAGACACAAATGTTACAGCCAGGTGGCGGACCGGTGAAGATCCCGCGGCCGGTGAGCAATTGCGTTGCCGCGGGGAATTGCGCCGTAGCCCTTATGAGGCCATGATCACGTGCTTCCCTGACGCCGGCCCGTTCCGCCGGATCGGTTTGATTCTGCTGTTCTGCGCGGGCGGCGCATTGCGGGCCGCCCAGGACGGCACCGGCGCGGTCGCGGGCAAAGTGGTCAGCGCGGAAACCGGCCAGGGTGTCGCCGGTGCGACGGTGACGGTCGCCGGGACGCTGCTTCTGGCGACGACCGATCTGAACGGCAGCTACGCGCTGCGCAATGTGGCGGCCGGGATGCGCACGCTGGCCGTTTCCAAAGACGGGTACCGGCCGGCGGAGGTCACGGAAGTCGCCGTAACGGCCGGCGGCAATGTCAGGGTCGATCTCCCGCTGCAGGCGAGCGCCGATCCGGTGCTGAAGTTGGAGGCCTTCAGCGTCTCCGCGGAGGTTGTGGCCGGTTCCGATATCGGCTTGCTCGGCGCCCGCCAGAAGGCGATCGCCGTCAGCGATGCGATCGGCAGCGATCAATTTTCCCGGCTCGCAGTCGGAAATGCGGCCGAGGCGCTCGGCAAGGTCACGGGGGCCAGTGTCGTGGATGGGAAGTACGTCCTGATCCGCGGCCTGGGCGACCGCTACTCCAACACCCTGCTCAACGGCGCGGCGGTGCCGTCCGCCGATCCGGACAAGCGCGCCGTCCAGATGGACCAGTTTCCCAGCGATCTGTTGGATTCGATCACCACGACGAAATCGTTTACGCCGGAGCAGCCGGGGGCGTTTTCCGGAGGCAGTGTGAACGTGAAAACGAAGTCGTTTGCGGAACGGTTCTTCGTCACGGTGTCGCTGGGCGCCACGCACAACTCCAACGCCTCGGGGGAAGAGATTCTGGTCGCGCCGGGCAATCTCGGGTCGGTGCCGGCGGTCTCGGTGCTGCTGCCCTCCCGCACCCAGGCGGAGTTGGCGGCGCGGCAGGGCAATTTCATTCCGGCCGAGGAGCTCGATCGCGCCACCAAGCTGTTTTCCGCCGGCATGTATCCCGGCCGGGAGAAGGCGCCCCTGAACACCTCGGGCTCTTTGGCCTTCGGCAACCGGCACGCGTGGGGAGAGGACGGTCTGTTCGGCTACATCGTTTCGGCGACCTTCGACCGGAGTTTTGCGCATTCCACCGGCGGCGAGGCGAACCGCTTCCTCGGCACGCCCGACGCCCCGCAGGCCCGGCTGTTGCTCAGCCGCGACCGCAGCCAACTTTCCTTCGATCCGGCGACCGCCCGCAGCGCGCCGGCTTTCGGCGTGACGGCGAGCACGGAAAGCGAATCGCGCGGCGGTTTCGCGAAACTGGCCCTGCGGACCAGTCCGCAGCACGAGGCGTCGCTCGACCTCTTTTTCACCCGGGGCACCGACAGCGAAGTCCGCCGGGGCGTCGGCGAGGAAGCGATCAACTACGTGGGCAGCGTTTTCGAAGTGTACGATGTGCTCCGCACCGAACGCATGGTCGGCTCGGCCCAATTGGCGGGGAAGAGTGTCTTCCCGGCGGCGGGCGACCTGCAGCTCGAATGGCGCGTATCGCAGTCGCGCAGCACCCAAGATCAGCCGGATTACCGGACCTTGGCCGCGATTTACACGCCCGGCGGCACGTTCGTGAACGCCACCGGCGTGCAGCCGAACCGGTTCTTCCGGGAACTCGAGGAGGATGCCACGGAAAGCGCGGTCGACCTGACGTATCCGTTCGCGCCCGGCGGGCGGGAGCACCGCGTGAAGGTGGGCGCGCTCGCTTCGGAAAACGATCGCGACTACCGGGAGCAGCGTTTCCAGTACGGTCTCAGTCCGCGGTCCCGGAACGACTTCGAGACCTTTCCGGCGCCGGTGGGCATTCTGGGCCGCACGGCCAACAACGTGACGTTCGGCAACACGGTGTCCCGGCTGCAGGAGCCGAACAACTACACCGGCGAGCAAAAGATCCGCGCCGGCTACGCGATGTTCGACGGTCAGCTGGCCCGGGACCTGCGGGTGATCGCCGGCGTGCGGTTTGAAGCCACGGAGTTGCGCACCGCGCCGCGGGCCACCGTGGGCTCGACGCCGAAACCGGGCGAGATCGACCAGACGGATACGTTGCCCGCGCTGAGTTTTGTCTGGGCGGCGACGCCGAAGACCAACTGGCGCGTCGCCTACGGCCGCACCATGGCGCGCCCGACCTACAAGGAGCTCACCGATATCCGCTACGAGGATGTTTTCACCGGCGATGTGTACCTCGGCAACCCGGACCTCGAGCTCACCGTGATCGACAATTTCGACCTGCGCTGGGAGTGGTTTCCGCGCCGGGGCGAGACGATCGCGGTTTCCGCCTTCTACAAGCGGATGCGCGATCCGATCGAGGTGCTCTACGAGCCCACGGTCGGCTCGATCCAGCCGCAGAACGTCGCGCGCGGCACCGTGCAAGGCGTGGAGTTCGAGTTCCGCCGCGATCTCCGGTTCCTGCACCGTGCCATGGCGGATTTTTCGGTCGGAACGAACCTGACGTTTGTCGCTTCCGAAATCACCATCCCGGCGCGCGAGTTGGCGATTCTGCGGGCCTTCGACGCCAAGGCCTCGGACAAACGCGAGTTGCTCGGCCAGTCGCCCTACGTGTTCAACTTCGATGTGACGTGGGACCGCCGGGCCTCCTCCACGCTGGCGACAATCTCGTTCAACGTGGTCGGCGAGCGTCTCGACCTCGTCAATTTCGGCCCGCTGCCCGACGTGTACGAGCAGCCCGCGCCGCTGCTCAACTTCGTACTCTCCCAGCGTCTTTCCGCCCGCTGGAAGCTGAAGTTCAGCGCCCGGAATCTCCTGGATCCCGACCACGAGAAAACCATCGGGCTGCAGAATTCGGACCTGATCCACGCGCGCCACACCAAGGGCCGCAGCTTCGGTCTGAGCGTGTCCTACGCGTTCGACTGAGCGCCGCAATTTTTTGTCCACGAAATCCAATCGACCCATGAAAATGAAATCCATCCTCCTCGCCGCGGCGGCATGCTTCGCCGCGGTTCCCGGCTTTGCCGCCGACGTCATCGTGACGGGTAAAATCGCCCAGAACACGACCTGGACCGCGAGCAACCGGTACCTCCTGAGCGGCTATGTGTTCGTCACCCCGGGTGCGACTCTGACCATCGAACCCGGCACGATCATCCAGGGACGCGTGAGCTCCGGCTCGAGCGCGGCCGCGCTGGTCGTCAGTCGCGGCGCCCGCATCAACGCCGCCGGCACCGCCCAACGCCCGATCATCTTCACCTCGGAGCTCGACCAGCTGAACGGCAACCTCACCGAGCGCGACACCGGCCTCTGGGGCGGCGTCGTCATCCTCGGCAACGCTTCGATCAACTCCCGCGCCAACGGTGCCGCCGCCGGCACGCCCGCGCAGGACCAGGTCGAAGGCTTCTCGGTGACCGGCGACGATGTCGGTCTCATCACCTTCGGCGGCACGGACGACGCCGACAACTCCGGCACGTTCCGCTACGTCTCGATCCGCCACGGCGGCGCCGTCATCGGCACGGCCAACGAGATCAACGGCCTGACCCTCGGTGGCGTCGGCAGCGGTACGACCATCGAGTACGTCGAAGTGTTCGCCAACAAAGACGACGGCTTCGAGTGGTTCGGCGGCACGGTCAACGCCAAGTACCTCGTGTCCGCGTTCAACAACGACGACGGCTTCGACTTCGACCAAGGTTTCCGCGGCAACCTCCAGTACCTGTTCGCCATCCTCGGCGACATCGGCAGCGACTTCGGTGACAAGGGCTTCGAGTGGGACGGCGCCACGACGCCGCTGACCGCTTCCCCCAAGGCGAAGACGACGGTGGCCAATGCGACCATCATCGGCGCTTCCACCGCCGGCAAACTGAGCTACGCCCTCAACATTCGCGATTCGGCCGAGGCGCTGGTCTTCAATTCCGTCTTCGTCAATTTCGAGAAGATGGTCGACCTCGAGAACGACGTCGACGACGGCCCGAATCCCGCGCCCATCTTCAAGAACAATATCTTCTTCAGCCAGGTCGCCGCCAACAACACCGCCCTCGGCCTCAATGCCCGTCCGACCGGCACCGTCAATGCCACGGCACTCATTGGCGACGCCACCAATTCGATCATCAACCCGGCGCTCCGCAATATCTCCTACACCGCGACGCGCGCCCTCGATCCCCGCCCGGCCGCCGGCAGCCCCGCCCTCACCGGCGCCGGCACCTTCTCCGGTTCGGGCCTCACGCAGACCGACTTCCGCGGCGCCTTCAAGGACACCAACTGGGCCGCCGGTTGGACCAAGCTCTGGAACGACGGCTGGTTCTCGCTCGCGAGCGCCGGTACGCCCGACTCGCCGATCGTGAGCGGTTCGGCCAGCAAACTGAGCAACGTCTCGATCCGCACCACCGTGGCCGCGAATGCGGTCGTCAATCCCGGCTTCTTCATCAACGGCACGCAGGCGCAGACCGTCCTCATCCGTGCGGTCGGTCCCGGCCTGGCGCAGTTCGGCGTCACCGGCGTGGTGGCTGATCCGACGCTCGAGCTCTTCTCCGGGGCCACCAAGATCGGCGAGAACGACAACTGGTCGGGCGCCCAGGCTGCGACGTTGGCCGCCCAGGTCGGCGCTTTCCCGCTCACGGCTGCCAGCAACGATGCCGTCCTCATCGCCAACCTCGCCCCCGGTGCCTACACCGTGCAGGCGCGCGGCAAGACCGGCGGCGGCGACATCCTGATCGAAATCTACGAAATCGACTGAGCGCCGGCGCAGTCTGTAGTTGGAATTTGGGGACGGAGCTGCGGCTCCGTCCCTTTTTGTTTTCGGCCGGTCCCCGCCTGCGGGCCCGGAGCGCCCGGACTCCCGGGGGCCGGGCGTGGATCCGGCCGCGGCAAAAATTTAAGGATTGGTTCTTGGCACTTCGGCCGGCTCCGTAACCAATCCTTCACCCGCGCGTCTCGCCGGCCACGTACCCCGCTCCCCACCGCATGAATTTCCTGCAACTCGCCCTGCGCCGTCCCCTCGCTGTCGTCGTGCTCGTGGTGGCGGTCGCCCTGGCGGCCGGGCTCGCGATCCAGCGGATGGCGCGCGACATTTTTCCGCCGCTCGGGGTGCCGACGATCTATGTGGCCCAGCCGTTCGGGGGAATGGACCCGGCCCAAATGGAGGGGTACCTGACCTACCGGTACGAATACCACTTCCTCTACATCGCGGGCATCTCGCACGTGGAGTCGAAGTCGATCCAGGGCGCTTCGATCATGAAGCTCCAGTTCCACCCCGAGACGGACATGGCGCAGGCGCTCTCCGAGGTGATCGCCTACGTGAACCGGGCGCGCGCCTTCATGCCGGCCGGCACGCCGGCCCCGTTCGTCACGCGTTTCGACGCGGGCTCGGTGGCGGTGGGCTATCTCGTTTTCTCGACCGACAACCCCAACCGCACGCTCGGGGAAATGCAGGACCAGGCGCTCAACCGCGTGCGCCCGGCCTTCGCGACGCTGCCCGGCGTCTCGGCCCCGCCGCCCTTCGGCGGCAGTTCCCGCGGCATTATCGTCAACGTGAACCCCGAGCGCATGCGCGCCTACGGGCTTTCGCCCGACGAGATCGTGAAGGCGCTCGCGGAGGCCAACCCGATCAGCCCCTCGGGCAACATGAATCTCGGGGACAAGTATCCCATCGTGGAAATGAACGCGATCGTGAAGAACCCGAAGGACCTCGAAGCGGTGCCGTTGCGCGCCACCGCGCAGGGCGCCGTGTTTCTGCGCGATGTCGCGACGGTCGAGGACGGCGCCGATGTCACCACCGCCCACGCCCTCGCGAACGGCCTCCGCACCGTCTATCTCCCGGTCACGAAACGCGGCGACGCCTCCACGCTCTCCGTCGTCGAGCTCGTGAAGAAGAACATTCCCGAGTTCCAGAAAATCCTGCCGGACGACATCAAGGTCAGCTACGTCTTCGACCAGTCGCCGGTCGTCAACCGCTCGATCCGGGACGTGCTGAAGGAAGGCGCGCTCGGCGCCCTGCTCACGGGCGTGATGGTGCTGCTTTTCCTGCGGGACTGGCGGAGCGCGTTCATCGTCGTCGTCAACATCCCGCTCTCGCTCCTCGGGGCGGTCTTCGCGCTGTGGGTCACGGGCGAGTCGATCCACCTGATGACGCTCGGCGGTCTGGCGCTCGCGATCGGCATCCTCGTCGACGAATCGACGGTGGCGGTGGAAAACATCCACGCGCATCTGGGCCGCGGCGCACCGGTCGCGCGGGCGGCGCTCGACGGCACGCGCGAGACGGCGCTGCCGCGCCTGCTCGCGATGCTGTGCATCCTCGCGGTGTTCATTCCGGCGTTCTTCATGGTCGGCGCCGCCCAGGCGCTCTTCGTGCCGATGGCGCTCGCGGTGGGCTTCGCGATGATCGCGTCGTACCTGCTGTCGAGCACGCTGGTGCCGATTCTCGCGGTCTGGTTGCTGCGCGGCCACGGTCCGGGGCTGCGCGCCGGATCGTCCTTCGCCCGCCTGCAACGCACCTACGGCGGCCTGCTGCGCGGGATCGTCGCACTGCGCTGGCCGCTCGCGATCCTCTATCTGGCGGTCTGCGGCGGCATCGTGTGGGCGATCGGGGGGCGACTCGGCACGGAGATTTTCCCCCAGACCGACAACGGCCAGTTCGCCCTGCGCCTGCGCGCGCCGAGCGGCACGCGCGTCGACCTTACGGAAGCGTACGCCAAGAAAGTGCTCGCAACGATTTCCCGGGAAGCGGGCGGCGCCGACAAAATCGAGGTCTCCATCGGCCTGGTCGGCGTGCACAATTCCAGTTTCCCCGTGAACCTCGTGCACCTCTGGAACGGCGGCCCCGAGGAAGGTTGGCTCGCGGTGCAGTTCAAACCCGGCACCGGCATCCGCATCGAAGCCTTCAAGGAAAAGCTGCGCGCGATTTTCGCCCGCGATTTCCCGGATCTCCGTTTTTCATTCGAACCGCAGGATATTGTGTCGCGCGTGATGAGCTTCGGTTCGCCGACGCCGATCGAGATCGCGATCAGCGGCTCGTCGCTGCCGGTGAGCAAGGCCTATGCGGACAAGATCATCGAACAGCTGAAAAAAATTCCCGCCCTGCGCGACATCCAGATCGCGCAGACGCTCGATTACCCGACCGTCGCGGTGAACGTCGACCGCGAGCGCGCCGGCCTGCTCGGGGTGCAGATGTCCGACGTCACCCGCTCGCTGGTCGCCGCGACGACCTCGAGCCGGTTCACGACGCCGATCTTCTGGGCCGATCCGGGGTCGGGCATCAGTTTCAACGTGCAGGTCCAGATCCCCGAGGCGAAGACCTCGACACTCGAGGATCTCGGCAACGTGCCGGTCAAGTCCTCCGGCCCCGAGCCCGTCCTCCTGCGCAACCTCGCGACGATTTCGCAAGGCACCGCGCCGGGCACCTACGAACGCTACAACGTCGCGCGGCTGCTCAGCATCACCGCCAACCTGCACGGTTCCGATCTCGGCACCGCGATGCGCGCCATCCGCGCGGCGGTCGCCGCCGCCGGTCCGGCCCCCGAGCCGCGGACCCGGGTCGACTACCGCGGCCAAGTCATCCCGCTCGAGCAACTGCACGAGGGTTTCCGTGCCGGCCTGATCATCGCCATTGTCGTGATTTTCCTGCTGATCACGGCGAACTTCCAGTCGGTGCGTCTGGCGCTCGCCGTCGTTTCCACGGTGCCGGCGGTGCTCGCCGGCGTCGTGCTCGCGCTCTGGTTCACGGGCACGACCCTCAATCTCCAGTCCGCGATGGGCGCGATCATGGCCGTCGGGGTGGCGGTCGCGAATTCGATTCTCCTCGTGACCTTCGCCGAGCAGGCCCGCGCGGCCCGCGGCGATCCGGCGGCCGCGGCGATCGAGGGCGGCACGAGCCGCCTGCGGCCGATTCTCATGACGAGTTTCGCCATGATCGCCGGCATGCTGCCGCTGGCCCTCGGTCTGGGCGAGAGCGGCGACCAGACCGCACCCCTCGGCCGCGCCGTGGTCGGCGGCCTCGCGCTCGCGACGCTGGCGACGTTGTTGGTGCTGCCGGCCATGTTCGTCCTTTTCACGGGCAAACGCGTCCGTTCCCCGTCGCTCGATCCCGACGACCCCGCGAGCGAACACTACCGCCCCGCCGCCCGCTGAACCATCCCGCCCCGATGTCCCGATTTTTCCCCGCCATGTTTTCCCTCCGCTGGTTCGCTTTCGGCGCGGCACTCGCCGCCCTCCCTCTTTCCGCCGCTCCGGCGCCCGATGTGCCCGTGGTCTCGCCCGGGCGCGGCGAGATCCACCGCTTCGTCGCGCTGCCGGGCACGCTGCGCGCCAACCAGCAGGTCACGCTCCACGCGAAAGTGGCCGGGTACGTGACGGCCATCGCCGTCGACAAGGGCGACCGCGTGGCTGCCGGCCAGCTGCTCGCCGAGCTGGAAATGCCCGAGCTCGTCGCCGAACGCGCACGCCACGAGGCGGAGGTGCGCGTGGCCCAGGCCGAGTTGCGCCGCGTCACGGAGGCGCAGGCCAAGGCGCCCGATCTGATCACGCCCCAGGCCGCCGATGCCGCGAAAGCGCGGCTCGAAATCGCCGCGGCCGCGCTCGCGCAAAACGCCGCGTTGCTGCGCTTCGGCCGGATCGTCGCGCCGTTCGCCGGCGTCGTCACGGCCCGCAATGTCGATGTCGGGGCCTTTGTGCCCGCGGCCACCGCCGGCGCCAATCCCGCGGCGGCGGCGATCGTCACCGTGATGGATTACGCCGTGATCCGCGCCCGCGTGGCCGTGCCCGAGATCGAGGCCGCGCGCGTTGTCGCCGGCCAACCGGTCGTGCTCACGACCGACGCGCTGCCCGGCCGCACCTTCCGCGGCACGGTGACGCGCCACTTCGGGGCGCTCGACGAGGCGACGCGCTCGCTGGCGATCGAGGCCGACCTGCCCAATGCCGACGGCGCGCTGCGCCCCGGCATGTATGTGCTCGCCCGCATCGGCGTCGAAAAACACACGAACGCGCTGCTGGTGCCGGCCGCGGCCCTGGTGCGCGAGAAGGCGCTGGGGTTTCTCTTCCTGCTCGCCGACGGCAAAGCCAGCCGTGTGCCGGTGAAGTACGGCTTCAACGACGGCACCCACGTGGAGATTCTCGAAGGCTTGGCCGAAAACGCGCGGGTGCTCGTGCCCGGCAAAGTCGCGCTCGTCGCCGGCCAGGCGGTCAACGCCACGGAGGCCAAATGAAGCGCACCGCGACGATCCAAGCGACGGGCGGGGCGCTGCTGTTGGCTTTGGCTGCAGCCTTGCGCGCGGCTGATCCCGCGCCGGCTCCCATCGATTTGCCGACCGCGCTGCGGCTGGCCGGAGCGGGGACGATCGGCGTGCAGATCGCGCGCGAGCAAGTCGCGGAAGCGAAGGCCGCGGGCGACGCGGCCCAGGCTAGATTTGTACCCTGGGTGACGCCGTCGGTGGTCGTGCGCCGGCACGATAGCAATATCCAGGCCGTGAACGGTCCGATTCTCGATGCGGACAAGCAGTCGCTCGCGGCCGGGATCACGCTGCAGGCGCAGCTCGATCTGGGCGAAATCCATTACCAGAATCTCGTCGCGAAACAGCAGGTGCGGGCGAGCGAGGCGGCCTTGGCCGGCCGGCAGCGGGAAGCGGTGTATTTGGCCGCCGCCGGCTATTTCGAACTTGTCCGGACCCGCGCCACGGCGGCCGCGGCGGCGGAAGCGGCCACGGTCGCCGGTCGCCATGCCGAGCAACTCGCCGCCACCGCCGAGGCCGGTTTGACGTTTCAGGGCGACCTGGCCCGCGTGCAGGCGGCGCGCGCGCAGGCCGAACTTGCGGCTTCCCGCGCGCGGGCCGAACAGCGGCAGGCCGCCGCCCGGCTGGCGGAAATTTTGCGCCTCGATCCGGCCGTGGATCTGATGCCGGCCGAGTCCGAGCCTGCCCCGCTGGCGGTGATCGATCCGGGCGAATCGCCCGGTCCTTGGGTGGCAAAGGCCATGTCGGCTCGCACGGAACTGGACGTGGCGGCGGCGCGGCTCGACGCGGCCCGGGCCCAGCGGCGCGGCGCGACGGTGGCGCCCCTGATCCCGACGCTCGGTGCGCAGGCGACGGTCGGCGGCTTGGGCGGCGGGCCGGCCGGCTCGACCGTGACGCGGGACTGGGGTTACAGCGGCGACTATGCCCTCGGCCTCAGTTGGCGCGTCGGTCCCGGCGGCTTGCTCGACCGGAACCGGCCGCGTGAAACCGCCGCGCGCGAACGGCAACGCGAACTCGAACGCGAGCAGGTCCGCGACCGCATCCGGCGCGAGGTCGTCGAACAGCACGTCCGGGTCCGGGCCTTGGCCGAGCAAGTGGGCATCGCCCGCCGCGCGCTGACGGCGGCGGAACGCTCGGCCTTGCTCTCCCGCCAACGCCGGGAGACCGCCGTCAGCCGGATTCTGGAAGATTTGCAGGCCGAGGAGGATTTGGTCCGCGCGCGGCGCGAGTACGTTGCCGTGGTGGCCGATCTCAATGCGGCGCAATACGGCCTGAAATTCGCGATCGGGGAGTAGGGGGAGGGAGCCGGGAGTGGAAGGGGCCCCCTGCCGGATTCGGCGGTGCCGCCGCGCTTTTCCCGCGATGTGTGCCAATCTGGCCGAAAACGCGGATCGTTTCCCTTTCGTAACGCAGTTTTCACTTCGCGCGACGGTCGCCACCGATTTGTGACCGGGTTGTCGCAGGTTCGCCACACGATCGTAACATTCGCCCGGCAGACTGACATTGCCGGTTCGATCTTGCTCCGGCGCCGAATGACCAAAACCCGCTGCTCTTCGCTTCTCTTTCTGCTCGGTCTGCTGCTGGCTGCCGCCGCGGCCGCGCAAGACAGCGCCGCTCTCGTCAATGCCCTCATCCGCAAGGGGATTCTCACCAATCAGGAGGCGGAGGAAATCCGGGCCGACCTCATGGTGGAGAACGCGCCGGTCTCCGCGGCGACCTCGCTGTCGCCGAACTTGGCGCGGTTGGCCATCGGCGGCCGGGTCCAATTCCAGTACGCCCATTTGGCCACCGATATCGCCGGTCCGGCCGGCGATCCGGCGACGGTGAACCACCTGTTTCTGCGGCGGGTCCGCATGTCTTTCCGCGCCACGTTCCGGGAGGGCTGGTCGGCGCACGTGAACTACGATCTCGGCAACGCCAATTTCGACCTCGCCCAGATCGAGAAGATTTTCAGCCCCCGACTCAAGGTGCAGGCCGGCTACTGGAAAGCCCCGATCGGCTACGAGGAATACTTCACGTCGAGCGGCGAACTGAAGGCAATCGAGCGTTCGACCATCAACCGCTACTTCGTCGAGAGCAACAACGGCCGCCGCCTCGGCGCGGGCAAATACCGCAACGGCATCTGGCTGCTCGGCAACAACGGCGGCAATCTGAGTTGGGATCTCGCCGTCACGAACGCCGAATCGCAGGGCGTGACCGTGAACGACGCTCTGGGCCAAGGCTCGGGCAGCAACAACCAGCTGGCCTACTGGGGCAGCGTCGCCTACGTGCGGCCCTTCGCGGAAACCACGGGCCGGCTCAAGCTCGGCGCCACTTATGGATTCCTCCCCGATCAAGGCGGCCGCGTGGTCGGCACGGGCAACGACTTGGCGGTGTGGTCCGCCTACTTCGATTGGCGCTATCTCGATGCGTCGCTCATCGGCGAGTATCTCGGCTCGGACAACGAGCGCGGCGCCTCCGCCCTGCGCGATGCGAAGTCGGATGGCTGGTCGCTGATGGCCACCTACCGCCTGACGCCCCGCTTCGAACCGGTGCTGCGTTACAGCCAAATCGATTCCGACGGCCGGGGCGTGCAATTGGGCGACGGTATCCGGTCGGCCGCCTCGGGCGGGACCCACGACAAAATGCACGAGTGGTTCGTCGGCACCAATTGGTACCTGCTGGGCGACGAGGCCAAGCACGAGGTCCGTTGGCAGGCGGG
>NEUS01000160.1 GCA_002288455.1 Opitutia bacterium Tous-C1TDCM | reverse complement strand
CTCTTCCACCGCGGCGAAATCGTCGCCGAACTCGCCGGCGCCCTGCCCGAACCGCAACTCCGCGCCTGGCTCGACCAACACCTGCCGACCCCCAAACGCGACCAACTCGCGCAGGCCCGCACCCTCCTCCGCGCGGGCCGTGCCGCCGCCGCCGCCGCCCTCCTCGCGCCGCTCGCCGCCGCCGCCCCCGCCGACCACGAAGTCGCCGCCCTCGCCGCGCGCGCCCTCGCCTTCACCGACCCCGCCGCCGCCCTCCCGCTCGCCGACCGCGTGCCGCCGGGTTCCGCCTGGGCCGACGATGCCGCCCTCGCCGCCACCCTCGCCTCCGCCTTCCGCGCCGACGGACCCGCGTTGCCCGAATCCCCGCTTCGCCCGCGCTACCTCGACGCCGTCGCCCTCCTGCGCCGTGAATCCTTCGACGCCGGACTCGCGGCCCTCATCGCCGTACTGATGGACCGCCCGGACTACGCCGACGGCCGCGCCAAGGCCCTTTGCCTCGCCATCTTCCGCCACCTCGGCCTGCGTCATCCCATCGTGGAAAACCACTCCCGCGCCTTCGGTATGGCCGTCAACTGCTGAGCCTCGGCCACCCACCCGCCTTGCCGGCGCGCGCGCTTCATTCCCCCTTCTCCGCCCAGACGATCCCCAATCCCACCTCCGTCCCCCCTTGCCCATGCTCCGCCTCGCCCGTCTCCTCGCCTCCGTTCTCGCCTTCGCCGCCTGCGCCACCGCCGCCACCGCCGCCGTCCCGGCCATGGCCCCCAAGGAAGCCGCCCGCCTCGTCGCCGCGGGCGAAGCCGTGCTCGTCGATTGCCGCGAAGCCGAGGAATGGGAAGCCGGCGTCGCCGCCCCCGCCGTGCTCCTGCCGCGCAGCGATTTTGAAGGCGAACAGAAGCAATGGCGCGACTTCCTCGCGCAGAATCGGGACCGCCGCATCATTTTGTACTGCGCCAGCGGATCCCGCTCCGGCCGCCTCGCCGCGAAACTCGCCGCCCAAGGCCTGAAAACCGCCAACGCCGGCAGCTTCGTCGCCTGGCAAGCCGCCGGTCTCCCCGTGCGCCAACCCAAGTAAACCGCGACCCGGCTCCGCCCACCGCGCCCGGCCCGCTCCCGCCGCCTTGCTCACCGCCCACGCCATGCCTCGTCTCTTCCTCTCCGGCTTCGCCTGCTTGCTCCTCCCGCTGACGGCCCTCGCCGCCAAGGCCCCTCCGCCTTCCTCCTACGGCCCCGGTCAATTGCCCGCCGCGCCGGCCGCCAATGCCAAAGCCGCGCCACCGGCCAAGGCCCCGACCGCCGCCCCCGCCAAACCGTCCGGCCCGCCGAAAATCGAATTCGTCGATCCAACGTCCCCCGCCGTATCCGCCCTCAAACGCCACGGCGAAGCCGGCGCCGGGGTGGTTTCCAAACGCCTGCTCGACGCCCTCAACGCCGCCCTCGCCAAGGGCGGTCCCGAGTCCGCCGTGGCCTTTTGCCAAACCCAAGCCCCGGCCCTCACCGCGGAGAAACTGCCCAACCGCTCCCCCGTCACCGCCGTGAAACGCACCAGCCTGCGCCTGCGCAACCCGGCCAACGCCCCCGACGATCCCGAACGCGCCGCCCTTGATCGCGTCGCCACCGCCCTCGCCAAAGGCGAACCGCCGCCCCCCGTCCTCATCCAACGGATCCTCGCGTCCGACACCGCCAAACCGGAATGGCGCGTCTACAAGCCGATCGTCATCCAAGCCGCCTGCCTCGTCTGCCACGGCGATCCCGCCGCCCAACCCCCGGGCCTACGCGCCGCCCTCCAACAGCACTACCCCGCCGATGCCGCCACCGGCTACGCCGCCGGCGATTGGCGCGGCCTCCTCCGCCTCACCGTCACCCCCTGACCCCAACTCCGAACCCCGAACCCCAAACTCCAAACCCCAAACTCCGAACTCCACCTCCACCTCCGCCCCCGCCGCAGGCCGGCAGCCTCCGCTTCATCCTGCCCCGCCCGTGCCGATAAAGAAGCGGATCCTGTTTTTGCCATGTCCGAGCCCAACGCCACGCCGCCGAACCAAGCCTGCACGCCGTGCGGGCCCGATTGTGTCTGGGCGCAACCGCTGCGGGCCGTGGAACCCGGCTGGTTCTGGTGCGCCCGCCCCGATGCCACCGTCTGCATCGCCCGCGAAGACCACCCTTGCCGGCACTATCGCCCCGCCGCTCATCTGCCTGGCCCGAGCGATCAGTGATCAGCAGTCAGCAGTCAGTAGTTAGCGATCAGCCGTCAGCCTAGAGGATCGTGTCGAGGATCGCGAAAGGGCGCTTCCCTAACCGCCCGCCCCTTCCGGCGCCTACCGCTGACCGCTGATCGCTGACAGCTAAGGGCTTTCAGCTTTCAGCTTACCGCTTTCCGCCCATAGCTCCCCAACATGAACCCCTCCTACGACTCCGGCTTCTGGGACCAACGCTACAGCCAGACCGACTTCGTCTTCGGCACCGCGCCCAACGACTTCCTCGCCGCCGTCGCCCCGGCCCTGCCGCCCGGCCCCGTGCTCTGCCTCGCCGAAGGCGAAGGCCGCAACGCCGTCTTCCTCGCCGCCCGCGGCCACGCCGTCACCGCCGTCGACCAATCCGCCGTCGGCCTCGCCAAAGCCTCCGCCCTCGCCGCCGCCCGCGGCGTCCCGCTCGCGACCGTGTGCGCCGATCTTGCTGCGTATCCGATTTCCCCCGACGCCTGGGCCGCCGTCGTCGTGATCTTCCTGCACCTGCCGCCGCCGCTGCGCCGCACCGTGCTCGGCCGCGCCGCCGCCGGCCTGCGCCCCGGCGGCGCCCTCGTGATCGAGGTCTACACTCCCGCCCAACTCGCCCACGGCTCCGGCGGCCCGCGCGATGCCGCTCTCCTCGCCACCCTCGCCGATCTCCGCGCCGATCTCCCGGACCTGGTTTTCGAAATCGGCCGCGAACTCGAACGCCCCGTCATCGAGGGCACCGGCCACACCGGCCTCGCCGCCGTCGTCCAAGTCCTCGCCCGCCGCCCGGCCGCCTGAGCCGGCCCGCGGCCGAGAGTTCGGGAGTCGAACGTCCCACTCGGTCGGATACGCCCCGAATCATCCTGGAAAACGCAGTTGGACCACAGAGACGCGGAGAACACAGAGGCAAACCCGCTGAAAATCCCCGGAGTTGGGATCACCTGCAGAGTGCATCGGTCGTCCGAGCCTCCTTTGCCTCCAACCCCCTTTTCTCTGTGTGCTCTGTGCCTCCGCGGCTAAAATTGAACTGCGGAATTTGGGCTCACCCGCCCCCGATTCCTCCACCCGCTCGAATCCCCCACCGGCCCGGCCCGATTGCGGCGGTTTGCCGACTTGTCAGCCCGGAAGACGGAAACATTGTCCCCCACATGCCCAACGCCACGACTGCAACCCGCAAGAAAATCGTCCGCCGTCGGCCGGCCACCAAGAAAGCGTCGACCCACGGCATCAAAGCCGCACCCGGAAACCCCTTCGCCGGGCTGGAGCACGTATTTGGTTCGATCGCCCTACCCCGCGACCCGCGCACGCCCCGCGAGATCATCCGTGCCCGCATCCTCGCCGATCATAATACTTGATGCCGGACCGCTTGCCGCCGCCGTTGACCGCTTGGACACCCACAACCTTTGGGCTACAGCGGAAATGTTGAGGCACCCAGGACCGTTTATCGTCACAAGCGCAGCCGTTGCGGAGGCCACGCACATTTTCAGGAATCAACGTCCGGCGCTTGAACGTTTGAGGGAGTTGGTCGAGCGCATGCAAATCGAAGATCCCGCTCCCGTGCAGGTTCTGGACCTCATGAAGCGTTACGCTCCCGAGATGGACTACGCCGACGCCGGCGCCGTGCTGCTGGCGCGCCGTCACAAAGGCGCCGTCGTGCTCACCACCGACCACCGCGATTTCTCCGTCTACCGCGTCCCCTTCGTCTCGCCCCGCGGCCTCTTCCACGGCTAGCCCGCGACCCCGTTGCGGCTCGACGCCGGGCGCCCGGGACGCACGCTGCCACCCAAAGCTTTTTCCCCCATGAAAACCTCCCGTGTGCTCAAGGTAATGTTGCAAATGACCGCGCTCGTCGCGGCGCTCGGCGGCACCGGCCGCTTGGCCGCGGCACCCAACGAAGCCTTCCTCGGCCGCTGGGCCCTCACGATCCCCAACGGCGCCGCCGGCTGGCTCGAAATCAAAAAGGAAAAGGGCTACTACGACGGCGCCATCCTCTGGGGCGGCGGCAGCGTCGTGCCCGTTTCGAGCGTCGTCATCAGCGACGACACGCTCATCGTCACCCGCACCAGCAACGTCGAGCGCAAGGACGCCGCCGGCAAAGTCGTGCGCACGCAGCAATTCACCGAAGCCATCACCGCCAAACTGGTCGGCGGCGACACCCTGAAACTCACCCGCGTCGCGCCGAAGACCAACGGCACAGGCTACGACAGCGCGGAGTTTTCCGGCCAACGCATCCCCGCCCTCCCGCCCCGCCCCGATTTGGCCAAAGTGAAGTTCGGCGCGCCGCTCGCGTTGTTCAACGGCCAGAATTTGTCGGGCTGGAAAGCCAAGGAAACGACCATGGTCAGCGCCTGGTCCGTCGAGGCCGGCGTTTTGACCAACCGCCCGCCGAAACGCGAACCCGGCAAGCCCGCCAAACGCACCGCGAATCTGCGCACCGAACGCGAATTCGAAGACTTCAACCTCACGCTCGAGGTCAACGTGCCCGCGGGCAGCAACAGCGGCGTGTACCTGCGCGGCATCTACGAAATCCAAGTCGTCGATTCCTTCGGCAAGGCCCTCGATACGCACAATATGGGCGCCCTCTACAGCCGCATCAAACCGGCGGTGGCCGCGGAAAAGAAAGCCGGCGAATGGCAGACCATGGACATCACGCTCGTCGACCGCCACGTCACCGTCGTCCTCAACGGCACCAAGATCATCGACAACCAACCCGCGCTCGGCTGCACCGGCGGCGCGATGTGGTCCGACGAATCCAAGCCCGGCCCGCTCTACCTCCAAGGCGACCACGGCGAAGTCCTCTACCGCAACCTCGTGCTGAAGCCGGTCGTGAAGTGATCGGCCGGCCGGCGCGTTTGTCACCGGGCGGACGCCCCGGCCCGCAGCCGCGACAACTGCACCCTCGTCAGCCGGGTTTTCGGCCTTCACGGTTCCGGCCGTAATCTACCTCGACCACAACGCCACGACGCCGCTCCGGCCCGAGGTGTTCGCGGCCATGCAACCGTTCCTCACCGACCGGTGGGGCAACCCGAGCAGCACCTACGCGTTTGGCTCGCAGCTCAAAGCTCCACTGGAGCAGGCCCGGGGCCAGGTCGCGGCCCTGATCGGCGCCTCGGTTCGCGAGATCGTCTTCACCGGCAGCGCCACGGAGAGCAACAACACGGCCATCCACGCCGCCCTGTCCGCCGATCCCGCCAAACGGCACATCGTCACCTCCGCCGTCGAGCACTCCGCCGTCCTCAACCACACGGTCTTCCTCGAAAAGCTAGGCTACCGCATCACCCGGCTCCCGGTGGATCGCGACGGCCTCCTTTCGCTGGCCGACCTCGCCGCCGCGACTACCCCCGATACCGCCGTCGTCTCGCTCATGTGGGCAAACAACGAGACCGGCGTTCTCTTTCCGGTGCCGGAAATCGCCGACCTCTGCCGAGAGCGAGGCATCCGCTTTCATTGCGACGCGGTGCAGGCCGTCGGCAAACTCCCGATCGACCTGAAACGCGTGCCGATCGACTACTTGTCGCTCAGCGCCCACAAACTCGGCGGCCCCAAAGGAGTCGGCGCCCTTTTCGTCCGCAAAGCCGCCCCCTTCGCGCCGTATCTCCACGGCGGCCACCAGGAACGAGGACGTCGCGGCGGCACGGAAAACGTCGCCGGCATCGTCGGCCTCGGTTGCGCCGCCGAGCTCGCCGGCCGCGAGCTGCCGACCTATGCCGCCACCGTCCAGCCGCTCCGCGACCGCCTCGAATCGGAGCTCCTCGCGCGCCTCCCGGCCGCCGAGCGCAACGGCCACGCCACCCAGCGCCTGCCCAACACCACCAACCTCACCTTCCCCGGCATCGAATCCGAAGCGCTGCTGCTGCTGCTCGATCAAGCTGGCATTTGTGCCTCCGCCGGCTCCGCCTGCCTGGCGGATTCAGACGAGCCTTCGCACGTCGTCCGCGCAATGAAACCGGCGAGCGCCGCCTCGCGGCAGATGGTGCGGTTTTCTCTTGGGCGGGAAACGACTCCGGCCGAAATCGACGCGGCGGTTTCGGCCGGAGTGACTACCGCCGGGCGGTTGCAGCGGTCTTAACGGAGCGGCGGTTTCCCACCGCCGAAATGCAGTCGCCCTCCACGCGCGCGAAACCCCGCCCCTCCGTCCGCCCGCTTGACCCGACCAGTCGGCGCCCTACCGATTTCGCCATGCCTACGACGACCGTTGCGTTGGATGCAGACCTCTTGGAAAAGGTCAGTGCACTGAACCCGATATTCACAAACGAGCCTCGCGTTAGTCAATCAAGCCGCCGGATTTCAAAAGATTGGTCTTCAGCCCTGCGCGATGCGCTTCTAGTTCTTCCAATTCTTGCGGGCTAAACAGCGCTGTCTTGAATCGTGCATAGACCTCATTTTGCACGCCGCCTCCTCCGGTTTTTGGAGGATGCTCTATGTCGTCAGGTGGTGCTTTTCGCCACCGGGCGACGACCTTGTTGTAAGAATCCATTAGTTCTGAAGTTCCACCGAGCAACATGATCTCGTCGTGCATGATCCGTATCACGACCGCCACACCGTTATTTTTCCAAAAGAGTGATTTCGTATTCTGGAAATCGGCGGGCCGCGCTACTTGGATCGCACGCAAATACAACACCGCACCGTCCGGCGTTAACCTCACCAGCCAGCCGTGGTTCGGCAACGCCTCCATCGCGAACGACTTCGCCGCGCTCGTCGGCGGTTCCCTCGGCTTCGGCAACTTCAACTCCCAGAGCCCGTACTTCGTCTATTCGCTCGGCAACGGCGGCACCTCCTGGACCGGCGCCTACTACCACCAATGGGGCTACGTCAGCAGCCTCGGCGCCGCGACCGAAGGTTGGATGGGCCGCTTCGCCTACGTCGTCGAGTCGACGCCCGTCGCCGCGCCGGACAGCGGCACGAGCCTCGGCCTCGGCCTGATCGCGTTCGTGGTGCTCGGCCTCGCCAAGCGCCGCCTCAAGCCCGCCGCGGCCTGAAGCCCTGGCGCGGTCCGCGCTTTCGGACCTTTGCTTTTCGGCCCCGCGCAACCCGCGGGGCCTTTTCTTTGGCCGGAATGGCCGGTTCCTCTACTTCGCCGGCCAGCGCTGCGGCACTTTGCGCAATTTCGAGGTATCGTAGCCCTGCGCCGCGAGCTCGCGCACGAGGCGGTCGTAGTCGGCGGCGGGAATCTCCGGCGTGCGCGCCATGATCCACACGTAGTCGCGCCGGTTGCGGCCGACGACGGTCTGCGTGTATCCGGGATCAACGTACGTGACGAGGAACTCGGCCTTGAACGGCCACACGAAACGCATGCCCCAGGTCGACTTGTTGACCGGGTCGCGCACAAAGCCGCGCGGGTTGTAGCGCTTCGGCGGCCCGTCGAACCCGCCTTGGTTGAACGTGAACACCGTGTCGATCGTGCCGTCGGCCTCGAGCCGGTAGGCCTCGATCGCGTTGTACGCCTCCTTCTCGATGAAGGTCGGGATCGCCGCGATCACGTGCCACGGGCCCATGTAGCGGTTGAGGTCGAGATTCGGGACGGTTTTCAGCGGGGGCATGGAAGTGGCGCAACCCGAAAGGGCCGCGGCGAGCAGGAGCATGAGCCCCGCCCCAAGGCGTGTCCGCACTCCGGCAGCCTTCGCACCAAGGGTGGAGAGATCGGCAGTCATACCTCAGCGGATGCGCCAGCTCCATCGTGTCAAAGCCCGGCGGCCGATTGCCGGCCCGGTCCAAGGGACCCGGCGGATTCCCCCTGCAAGCCCGATCATCCTCGATCTCCGCGCGGCAGGATCGCGGCCGGAAAAGGCGGACCCGCGGCATTGCCCAGGCGCCCGCCACCGGGCCAAACTGCGGACATGGAAAAGGCCAACCCCAGCACTTCCGCCGAGAAGATCGGCGCTTTCCAACTCGTCCTGCTCGCTCTGTCCGTGCTCGTGCTCACCGCGATCGCCGTCGACACATTCCTGACGCTGCCGCCCGAGATCTCCCGCGTCCTGTACGGGGTCGATACGATTGTCTGCGGCGTTTTCTTCACCGACTTCGTGATCCGATTCCGCGCCGCCCCGTCGAAAGCGGCGTTCATGAAGTGGGGCTGGATCGATCTCCTCGCCAGCATCCCGGTCATCGACAGCCTCCGGTGGGGCCGCCTGGTCCAGGTGTTTCGCGTGATCCGGCTCCTGCGCGGCCTTCGCACCCTCCATCGGCTGCTCGCCATCTTGTTCGCCCATCGCACCCGCAGTGGCCTCGCGTCCGTGGGTTTGATCAGCTTCCTCGTCGTCACCTTTTCCTCGGTCGGCATCCTCGTGTGCGAACGAGTTCCTTCCGCCAATATTCGCACCGCCGAAGACGCGATCTGGTGGAGCCTCACCACGATCACTACGGTCGGCTACGGTGACAAATACCCGGTCACCACCGCCGGCCGCTTCGTCGCCGTGTCCGTGATGGTGATCGGCGTCGGCCTCTTCGGCACCCTCAGCGGTCTCGTCGCCTCGCTCTTCCTCGGCAAAACCGAGCAAAAGCATTCCGACGATGATCTCACGATCCTCGCCGAACTCCGCGCCCTCCGCGCCGAAGTCGCCGCCCTCCGCCGCGGCGCGGGTTTGCCGGCGCCCGACACCGCTCCGTCGGCTGACCTGCGCTCCGCGCTCCCTCCCTGACACCACACGGTGAATCCATGGGTTGGATTCTCCGCGTCACCCCGAATCCCCGACTCTCCAGCTCTCACGAATCTGGCCGATACCCGCTGCCCTTGGCCCACCAAGCCGCCCGATATCGTCGACCACGGCACCGAGTGGGGCGTCCCGCATCGCGACGACCGCGCGCTCTTTGGATTGCTCATTCTCGAAGGTGCCCAAGCCGGCCCGAGCCGGTCCACTCTTCTCGCCAAACGCGAAAACTACCGGCGCGCGTTCGATCGCTTCGATCCCGGCAAAGTCGCCGCCCTCCTCGCCGACGCCGGCATCGTCCGCAACCGCCTGAAAATCGCCTCCGCCATCCGCAACGCGCAAGCGTTCCTCCGCGGGCAAAAGGAATTCGGCGCCTTCGATCGCTACCTTTGGGGCTTCGTCCCCGGACGCCGCCCGATTGTGAATCGCCTCCGCCAACGCGCTGGCGTCCCCCGCTTACGCCCGAAAGCGACGCGCTCTCCCGGGACCTCCTTGCCCGCGCCTTCAAGTTCGTCGGCACCGCCATCATCTACGCCTTGACGCAGGCCACCGGCAGGGTGAACGAACACTTCCTTACGTGCCCCTGTTACGCCGCGTGCGCCAAATTTCCGTGACGCTCCGGTCCTCTCCGTCTCAACCCGACCCCACGCGCAGCTTGCACCGGCCCGGCCGCCCGCCGGAAGGTGGAGCGTGAAATCGGCCGAAGACCTTTGCCTCGCCTGCGGGTTGTGCTGCGACGGCACGCTCTTCGGCCATGTGCGGCTCGTCGCCGGCGACGACGCCAAGAAGCTCAAGTCCCTCGGCCTGCCCGTGGTCGCACCGCGCACCGGCCCGACGTTCAAACGCTTTCCCCAGCCCTGCGCGGCGCTGTGTGCCGACGGCACCTGCCGCGTCTACGCCGACCGGCCCGCGCAATGCCGCCGCTTCGAATGCGGCGTTTTCAAGGCCGCGCGCGAGGGGGAGATCCCGTTTTCGACCGCGTTGCGCACCGTGAAACAGGCGCGGCGGTTGGCCGACAGCGTCCGCCGTTTGCTCCGCGCCCTCGGCGACACCGACGACCACCTCGGCCTCGACGCCCGTTTCGCCCGCGTGCACCGGCGCCTGGAATCCGGTGCCGCCGACGCCGCGGCCGCCAACGCCTACGCGGACCTCAGCCAGGCCATGCACCGCCTCACCCTGCTCACGCACGACAAGTTCCACACCCGCGCCGAGGCCAGATAGGAAATTGCGGATCGCGGGTTGCGGATTGCGGATTGGACAGGCGCGTGCTGGAGAGGCCGTCGTTCTTGCTCGCGTTCGACTCCGAACTCCGAACTCCGAACTCCGAACTCCGAACTCCGAACTCCGAACTCCGAACTCCGAACTCCGAACTCCGAACTCCGAACTCCGAACTCCGAACTCCGAACTCCGAACTCCGAACTC
>NEUS01000016.1 GCA_002288455.1 Opitutia bacterium Tous-C1TDCM | reverse complement strand
ACGGTGTTGAGGGCCTTCACGTAGTTCGTCGCGCCGACGAGGCTGGACGAGTTGGCGGAGGTCGCGCCGTTTTCCAGGTAGTACTGGTCGGCGGCGGCGGCCATCTGGCGGGCGTTGTTCAGCACGGCTTTGTCCTGGGAGGCGACGCGCACCTTCTGGAAAGCGGGAATCGCCATCGCGGCCAGGAGGCCGATGATGACGACGACGATCATGATTTCGACGAGGGTGAAGCCCTTGGTGTTTTTGGTCTGCATGGTGGAATGATGGATGATGGACTGCGGATGGCCGGAGATCGGCCGGGTCGGCACCGTGGTAGTCCTACGCACGCCTACAATCGTAATGTTACGCAGCGGATTCTAGACATGGATTTTACGGCCGGAGCAGGTGCGATCGGACCTGCCGGCGGGCAGGACGGGTCTTGACGCCTGCAGGGGCGGGGAAACGCTCGCCGCATCCGCGCCCCATGAACTCGACCGTGACCTGCCCGAGCCGCCGCCGTTTTCTCCGCCAGAGTGCCATCGCCGCCGCGGCCGTCGGGTTCCCCGCCGTGCTGCGCGCGGCCAATCCGAACAGCCGCGTGCAAGTCGCCGCGATCGGCGTCGACGGCCAGGGCTACAACGACCTGCACAACGTCTCGAAGCACGCGCAGGCGGCGTTCGTCGGTTTCTGCGATGTCGATACGGCGCGTTTCCGCCGGGCGGATGCGGCGGTGCCGGGCGTGCCGCACTTCGGCGATTTCCGCGCGATGCTGGAGCAGCTCGGGAGCAAGGTGGACGCCGTGATCGTCGGCACGCCGGACCACCAGCACGCGACGATGGCGATCGAGGCGATGCGCCGCGGCAAACATGTGTATTGCGAGAAGCCGCTCGCGCACAACGTCTGGGAATCGCGCCAGATGCGGCTTTGGGCGGAAAACGCCGGGGTGGTGACGCAGATGGGCAACCAGATCCACTCGGCGATCGAGTACCGGCTGGCGACCCGGCTGATCCGCGACGGCGCGATCGGCAAGGTGAAGGAAGTGTATTCGTGGGTTGCGGTCGCGGGCAACGAACGCACGCGGTTGCTCGAGCCGCCGGCGCCGGGTCCGGTGCCGGAGACGCTCGATTGGGACCGCTGGATCGGGCCCGCGCCGATGCGGCCCTATGCCCCCGTGGTGTACCACCCCTTCGCCTGGCGCGATTGGCAGGATTTCGGGGGCGGGGCGATCGGCGACTTCGCCTGCCATATCCTCGATCCCGTGTTCACCGCGCTCGGCCTGCGGGCGCCGCTCACGGTGGCGGCCGACAACAGCGGCATCAACCGCCACATCTGGCCGACGGCGGAGACGGTGAAGTATGTATTTCCGGGCAACGAATTGACGGCCGGGGCGCGGCTGCCGGTGACGTGGTCGGACGGCGGGCTGCGGCCGGACCGCAAGCTGGCGCAACTGCCGGCGGATCTCGATTTGCCGCGGAGCGGTTCCCTGTTCATCGGCGAGCGCGGCAACCTGGTGCTGCCGCATGTCGGCGGGCCGCGGTTGTATCCGGTCGAAAATTACGCCGGGTTCGCCTACCCGAAGGACATCAAGGGGCTGAACCACTACCACCGCTGGATCGATGCGATTTTGGCGGGGACGAAGACGAGCGACGGTTTCGACTACGCGGGTTGGCTCAGCGAGACGGCCCAGCTCGGCAACGTCGCGACGCGCATCGTGCGGCGGCCGGTGAGTTCGCGCGGCCGCCTGACGGTCGCGGCGGAGGAAGCCGACGTGCTGCAGTGGGACGCCGCGGCGCTGCGTTTCACCAATTCGCCCGCCGCCAACGCGCTGCTCACGCGGGTGTACCGGCCCGGCTGGGAAGTGCCGGCCGCGCCGGTTGCCTGATCCGCGGTTGGTCCGTGCGTTGACGGGAAGAGGCGGGCCCGTAGTTTCGCGCGCCATGCGCCCACCCCTTCGCGTCGCCCTCGTCCTTGGTCTGATCCCTCTGGCCGTCCCGGCGGCGGCGGCGGAGTCCGGTCCGGCGTCCGCGCTCCAGCGGGGCGAGACATTGTTCCTGGCCAACTGCGCGATTTGCCACGGTGCGACCGGCGCCGGGATCAAAGGCACCTATCCGCCGTTGGCGAAATCCGATTGGCTGGCGGCGAACCGCACCGGCGCGATCCGCGCCGTCGTGGCCGGTCTGAACGAGGAGATCACCGTGAACGGCGAAGTTTACCGCGGCCAGATGCCGGCCGTCATGCTCGACGACGCGCAGACGGCGGACGTGCTGACCTACGTCATGAACAGCTGGGGGAACGCGGCCCCGGCGGTGACGGAGTCGGAGGTGCGCGAGGTGCGCGCGACGACGCGGTTCAAGACCTACGCCGACCTGCGCAAGGCGGGCGACTACCGGCCGCTGCCGCCGGCGCCGGCGGGTTTCGAACTGACCGAGTTGGTGCGGCTCACGGACTTCGGGGTGCGGCTGGCGAGCGACGGCCGCGGCGGCAAACTCTACATCCTCGGGCAGGCGGGCGGCGTGTGGCGCTTCGATCCGGCGAGCGGCAATCTCCGGCAGATCATCTGGCCGAAGGATTTTCCCGGCCTGAAGAAGGGCCCGTTCCAGACCCTCGGCCTGATGCGCGACGAAACCGGCCGGCTTTGGATCACGGTGAACCAGCGCGTGGCGACGCGGCCTTTCGAATCCAACGAGGTCGCGATTTTCCGCACCTCCGCGTTCGACGCGGAGGGCGAGCCGGTGGCGCCGCAGCCGTGGTTCCGCACCCGTTACGCCTGGGGCGTCGGCCCGTATACGCACGGCATCTCCGACATCCGGACCGGGCCCGACGGCCTGCTTTACGTGAGCAGCGGCTCGCGGACAGACGGGGGCGAGGAGGGCAACGTGCCCACGCTGTCGAAGGAAGGGGAGCCGGAACTCACGACCACGATGTGGCGCTTCGACCCGAAGTCCGAAACGCCGCAGATCGAGACAATCGCGCGCGGCATCCGCAACGCGTACAGCTTCGGCTGGGACGGCGCGGGCAACCTTTTCACGGTGTCCAACGGGCCCGACGCGCACGCGCCCGAGGAGATGGACCATATCGTGCCGCCGGCGCCGGGCCAGCCGCCGCGGCACCACGGGTTTCCGTACCAGTTCGGCGACGCCCCCGTTTCGAAGAAGTGGTATCCGCATACCCCGGACGCGCCGCCGGGGCTGACCTTCGTGAAGCCGGTGCTGAACCTCGGGCCGGCGGGGCTGATGGACGGGAAACCGACGAGCACGTTCAACGCGCACAGTTCGCCGGCCGGCATCCTGTGGCTCGGCGCGGACTGGCCGGAGTCGGTGCGCAACGGCTTTCTCGTCGGCCGGCTGGGCAGTTTCCTGGCGGGCCCGGCGCCGGGCGAAGAGCACGGCTTCGACGTCCTGCACCTGCGCCTCGAGCGGCAGCCGGACGGCGGCTGGACGGCGCGGACGAACACGTTTCTCGCGCCGCTCGGCCGGCCGATCGACCTGCACTTCGCGAAGCCCGGCGTGATCTATCTGCTGGAATACACGCGGCCGACGAATCTCGGCGGCGGCGCAGGTTGGCTGCCGGGCCGCGTGCTGCAGCTGAAGGCGAAGTGAGGGGGCCGGCGGCATCCGCCGCCGCCCGCCAATTCAGAAGTCAAAGACGCTGCCGAGTCCGTTCGTTTCGGAACGAAGGCAACGCTCGGCCGAACTCATGCAGTTGAGAGAGCTTGGCTGAGAGTTGAGAGCAAAAACCGTCAGGTTCGTCAGGTTGCTGGCCTCGGCGACGTTTTCCGTGGCGCGGCGGATCGATCTCTCACCCTCAGCTCTCAACCCTCAACTGCATGATCTTTTGGCTCAGAGGTTCCAGCGGACGCCGATGACGCCGGTCCAATCGGAGTACTCGTTGTAATCGAGGCGGATATTCTTGTCGCCGTTGTAGCCCCAGCTCGGTTCGTCGGTGAGATTGGCGAACTCGATGTAAACGCTCCAGCCACGTTTGAGTTTGTAGCTGGCGGTGAAGTCGAGGGTCGTGCTCGGCGCCTCGTAGCGGCCGACGGCGAGGGCGGCGTCGGTGGCGAGGTCGAAGAGCGTGTCGCTGCGGTGATGCAGGGAAAGGCGGCTGCGGAAACGGCCGCGCTCATAGCGGAGGCTGGCGTTGAAGGTGTCGCCGACCTGGTCGAAGAGCGGCAGCTTCCGGCCGCCGAGCGCGGGCAGGCCGGCGTCGAGTTCGGAGTCGGTGTGCGTGTAGTTGAGGGTGACGCCGAAGCCGTCGAAGGGAGCGGGCAGAAACGTCAGGCGATGGTCGAAGGACAACTCGACGCCGGTGACTTTGCCGCCGTTGGCGTTGCGCGGTTCGGTGATGCGGTTGAGTTCGCCCTCGAAGACCGCGCGCTGGGTCGAGCGGTAGATGTTCCGCTTGTAATCCTTGTGGAAGAGGCCGGCGGAGACATAGCCGTCGCCGCCGAGGTAGCGCTCGATGGCGAGGTCGTAGTTGCGGGAGAACACGGGCTTCAGGTCGATGTTGCCGCGGCTGATCGTGTCGGAGGTGGTCGAACGCGTTTCGCGGGGATTGAGCTGGCTGAAGGTCGGGCGGGCGAGCGTCTCGGTGTAGGCGGCCCGGACGACGGTCTTGGCGGCGAGGTCGAAGCGGGCGTGCAGGCCGGGCAGCCAGTCGGTGCGCGTGCGGCGCGGGGCGATGGCGGCGGGGACGCCGTCGGTGACGCGGAAGGTCTCGAACTTCGTCTCGGTAGTTTCAACGCGGATACCGGCGAGCAGCGTCAGGCGGCGGCGCGAGAGCTGGGCCATGGCGTAACCGGCGGTGATGTCCTCGCGCGCGGAGTAGTCGTTGTAGAGGCTGTTGAAGGCGTTGGTCGCGAGCGGGGTCACGAGGCCGCGGGAAATCAGGGTGCGGGCGGCGTTGCGCACGAGGGACGGGTCGAGGAAGTAGCCGTAGTCGTAGCGGCCGCCGACGGTGCGCTCGGCGCGGTAGCCGGCGATGAGATTGGGGATGTCGGGCTGGCCGTTGTAGCCGGCGAGCGACCAGTTGGCGTTCTGGCTGTAGTCGAGGGCGACCTGGTCGAGGTCGCGGGTGCGGGAACGGACCTTGGCGCCGGCCTTGAGGAAACCGCTCCAGCCGGCGAGCTCGGTGTCGCGGCGCACGTCGAGGGCGGCGTTGAGTTCGTCGTCGTCGTAGAAGCGGGTGCCGAGGTTGAGGGTGCGCAGGGTGTGGACGCCGGCGATGCCGGGATCGTTGCGGTCGCGGCCGGTCGTGGTCTGGACGGCGCCGGCGACGGGGAACCGGGCGTTGCCCGGCGTGAGGGCGTAGCTCGTGACGAAGCCGGCGTTTTGGAACGAGGCGGTCAGGGCGTTGCCGCTGCCGCCGTCCCATTTCGCGAAATTGTAGCCGAGCAGGTAGTTCACGGTGAACGCGCCGAGGCGGGATTCGCCGTCGAGGGCGACGGTGGAGGTTTGCTGCAGTTCCTCGAAGTCGCGCACCTCGCGGCGGACGGTGTTGCCGGAGGAGGAGACGGTGGCGTAGGTGTCGCCGACGAGCGTGGGCGCGACGGTGACGGGGATGGAGTTGTCGCTGGCGCGGCCGAGGGGGAAGAAGAGCACCTGGCGTTGGCGGCCGCGGTTGGTCTGGCGGACATTGGTGCCGGCGGAGAGGCGGAGCTTGTGGGCGTCCAGGGGCCGCCATTCGAGCGAGCCGTTGAGGCCGTAGCTCTCGAGGTCGTCGTGGAAATGCTGGAGGACGAAGGAGTCCATGACGTAGCCGGAGAGCGGGGCGGGCGTCGTGGCGGTGCCCGCGCGGAAGCCGGCGGTGTTGTTCCAGCCGGTGGTGCTGTTGCGCTGTTTGACGAAGGCGCGGTCGCGCCAGTTGGCGGCGAGGGAGAAGCCGAGCGTGCGGGCGGGGCCGACGAAATCGGAGAACGTCACCGCGCCTTCGTAACCGGGATTCTCATACGGGTAGCCGGCGGTGTAGTCCTCGAGCATCGCGGCGTAGGTGACGGCGGCCTTGGAGGAGGCGGTGCGCTCGTTGCGGGAAAAGGCGCTGCGGGTGCGGATGTTGACGGCGCCGCCGATCGAGTCCGCGTCCTGGTCCGGGCGGAGGGACTTGGTGACCTCGATCTGGTCGGCGACATCGGAGGAGACGACGTCGAGGGGGACGCGGCGCGTGATGCCGTCGAAGTCGGTGACGTTGACGCGGACGCCGTCGATGGTGACGGCGTTGAAGTCGGCGCTCATGCCGCGGACGGTGACGTAGCGGCCTTCGACGCCGCCGGTGTCGCGGTCGGTCTCGACGGTGACACCGGGCATGCGTTTGACGGCGTCGGCGATGGTCTTGTCGGGAAACTGGCCGGAGAAGTCGGCCGAGATGACGTTGGTGAGATTTTGCGCGGTGCGCTGCTGGTTGAGGGCGCGGGCTTGGCCGGTGCGGGAGGCTTCCACGGTGACGGCGGCGAGCGTGACGGTGCTGTCGCCGAGGAGAAAATCGAGCCGGGCGACCGCGCCGGCGGCGACGGTGACCGCGGCGGTTTTCGGCGCGAGGCCGAGGTAGTCGACGGTGACGTTGTACGGCCCGGCGGGGAGGGTGAGCGTGTATTCGCCGTCGGGGCCGGTGGCGGCGTGGACGTCGGAGCCCGCGACGGTGACGGCGGCGCCGCGGAGGGCGGACTTGGTGCCGGCGTCGAGCACGCGGCCGGCGACGGTGCCGGACTGGGCGGAAGCGGAGTGGCCCGCAACAAGCGCGAGGGCGCCGCAGACGGCGGCAAACAGACGCAGGATGAAGCGGCGGGGGGAAACGGCGAGGATCATGGTGTTCGGAGGTCGGGAGCGGACAAGGCCGCGGCCAGCATAACGCACGGCGCATGCCGCGACCATACCACCTAGGAGGTAACCGACGGGCCGCGGCCGGGGGCCGCGGCATCCCGTTCAGGGCGAGGGCGTCACGGCGAATTTCATTTTCCGGACGACGCGCGCCAGGAGCCGCGGGAAGAAGCGCTGCAAGTAGATGCCGTAGACCTCGCGGCCGCCGACATGGATTTCCTCCCGGCCGGAGGCGACGCCGCGCAGGATGGCGGCGGCGCAACGTTCCGCGGCGATGCCGCGGCGGGAGGCGGAATCGGCGCGGGCGTTGCGCTCGCCGCCGGGGCCGAGGGCGTTTTGCGCGACGGCGGTGCGGACATAGCCGGGGCAGGCGAGGAGGACGCGCAGCTGGTCCCGCCAGATCTCGGCGCGGAGGGAATCGAAGTAGCCGTGCAGGGCGTGTTTGGCGGCGGCGTAGGTGGAGCGCCCGGGTGTGCCGAGGTAGCCCATCACGCTGCTGACGACGACGACGGTGCCGCGCCGGCGGGCGCGCATGGCCGGCAGCACGGCCTTGGCGAGAGCGACGGGGGCGAAGTAGTTTACTTCCATCAGCGCGCGTTCGACCTCGGCCGAGGTCTCGAGCGCGAGGCCGCGTTGGCTGACGCCGGCGTTGTTCACGAGTACGTCGATCGCGTTGCAACGGGTAAGGACATCGGCGACGACGGCGGGAAAGGAATCGATGCGCACGAGATCGAGGGGCACGACGAGATGGTCGTCGGGCCGGGCGCAGGCGCGGCGCACGCGTTCGAGTTCCTCGCGCCGGCGGCTGGAGAGCACGAGGCGGGCGCCTTCGGCCGCAAAGGCGAGGGCGAGGGCTTCGCCGATGCCGGAGGAGGCGCCGGTGATCCAGACGGTTTGGCCGGAGAAACGCACGGGTGGCTCAGAGTTTGGAGCGCTTGGCGGCGCGTTCGGCCGCTTGCTGGGCGCGTTCGGCGGCCTGTTCGGCCTTGTCGGTCGGCGCGGAGGAATCCTTCACGTCGACCGAGGTTGCGCCCATGCGGTAGTAAACGGTGACGCGCTGGCCGACGGCGAGTTTGCCCAGAATCTTGGTGGCGGCGGTGCGGCCGATTTCCCATTTCTCGCCGTCGCGTTCGACGGTGATGACGGCGGCGGTCAGGGCCACGACCGGACCGGTGACCTGGTATTCGCGCGGTTCTTCGGCGCGGAGGGCGAGGAGGCCGAGCCCGAAGAGGAGAATCGAGGAACGGACATGCATCGGCGGCGATGCAACGCGGTCGCGCCGGCGGTGACAATCCCGCGGAAGCAGGGCCGACGGCCGGCGCTCAGCCGGGATCATGCAGTTGAGAGAGCTTGGTTGAGCGTTGAGAGCCGAACCGTTCGGCTCCTCAAGCTGTGTGCTGCGGTTACGTTTTCCGTGCCGCGATGGTTCGATCTTTCAACCTTCAACTTTCAACCCTCGACTCCATTATCCCGGCGCTCAGGCCGAGTAGACGCCGCCGTTGATGTCGAGCGTGGCGCCGGTGATGAAGCCGTCGAATTCGCCGGCGAGAAACGCGACGGCGCGGGCGACATCGTCGGCGTTGCCGGCGCGGCCGAGCGGAATGCCGGCGACGGTGGCGCGGGCGGACTCGGGCGTGGTGTGGGTGTTGTGGAAGCTGGTGCCGAGGATGAGACCGGGGGCGAGGGCGTTGACGCGGATGCCCTGCGGTCCGAGCTCGGTGGCGAGAGCGCGGGTGAACGTGAGCACGGCGCCCTTGGCGGTGGCGTAGGCGAGGGAGCCGTTGTGGCCGCCCTTGCGGCCGGCGAGGGAGGCGAGATTGACGATGCTGGCGCCGCCGCGCGCCGGGACGGCGGCGGCGAGGTGCGGCACGGCGGCGCGCGTGACGCGGCGGAGGCTGCCAAGGTTGAGCGACATCGTTTCGGCCCAGAAATCGTCGTCGGCTTCGGCCAACGAGCGGCGCGCGATGAGGGAGCCGGCGTTGTTGACGAGCACATCGAGCCCGCCGAGGAAGGCCGCGGCCTCGCGCACGAGGCGGTCGCACTCTTCGGTCGAGGTGAGGTCGGCGGAGATCGCCAGGAGCCGGCGGCCGGCGGCGGCGGCTTCGGCGGCGAGTTCGCGGGCGCCGTCGCCGCTGCGGTGGTAGTGGACGACGAGATCGCAGCCGGCGAGCAGGAGGCGGCGGCTGATGGCTAGACCGATGCCTTGGGCGCCGGCGGTGACGAGGGCGCGGGAACCGCGGAGGTTGCTCATGGCGACGAGGGTTTATTTATCATTATTAACCGCCGTCAATCGCCTGCTGCCGCCCCGGCCAGGTGGCGGGCCTGGTCCAGAAGGCGTCGGTGCGGCCGCCGTAGTAGGCGGCGAGCACAAGATCGATCACGGCGCTGGTGCGGCGGGCGCTGGCGCCGGTGCTCGGGCAGGTACCGCGGCCGAGCAGGGCGTCGACGACGGTCTGGATCAGCGGCTGCGCGATGTGCGCGGGCGGAGTGAAGGGAAACGACTCCGGGCCCGCGGCGGTTTCGAGACGGACGGGCTCGTGGCCGAAGACGGAGAGGGCAATCCGGCCGAGCGTGCCTTCGAGTTCGAGAGAGTCGGCGCGTTGGGCGGAAGCGAAATTGAAACTCGCGGTGCCGGGTGCGCCGGCGGCAGTGCGGAAGGAAAAGGCGACGGTGTCCTCGGTGTCGCCGGGCGTGACGAGGCGGGCGGCGTGGCCGGCGACGTCGTGCAGCGGGCCGCCGAAGAAATCGAGCAGGTCGATGGCATGGGCGCCGACATCGAGGAGCAGGCCGCCGCCGGAATCGACGGCGCGGAAACGCCACGAAAGATCGGGGGCCGGTTGGCCGGGCAGGGAGCCGATGCCGCCGTGGCCGGGCGAGGCGAAGCGGCAATGGAGGCCGGTGAGGGTACCGATGCGGCCGGCGTCGAGGAGCGCGCGGGCGTGGACGAAACGCGGCAGGGCGCGCCGGTAGTAGGCGACGAAGAGCGGCTGGTGCGCGGCGGCGAAGGCGGCGAGCATGGTGTCGCACTCGGCCGTGTGGCGGGCCATCGGTTTCTCGACGTAGCAGGGTTTGCCGGCGGCGGCGGCGAGCAGCGCGGCGTCGAGGTGCGCGCCGGGCGGGGTGGCGACGTAGACGGCGTCGACCTCCGGATCCGCGACGAGCGCGCGGGCGTCGGCGTACCAGCGCGGCACGCCGTGGCGGCGCGCATAGTCTGCGGCTTTGCCGACATCGCGGCGCATCACGGCAACGAGGTGCGAGCCGTCGGCTTTCTGAAAACCGGGCCCGCTCTTCACCTCGGTGACATCGCCGCAGCCGATGATGCCCCAACGGACGACCGGGCCGGGGAAGGACAGGGAGGGCGGAGCCATTTGCCGAGCCAAGGAGAGGCGACGGTCCACCGCAAGCGGGCGGTGCGGGCGGCCTAGCGGTTGAGCCAGACGATCGCGGCGTTCAGCGCGGTCGCGAAGGTCACCCAGCCGAGGTACGGCGCCCAGAGCAGGCCGGCGATGCGGTCGGCGCGCCAGAAGCGGATCAGCAGCACCGCGAGCAGCGACCACAGGAGCAGAATATCGACGAGGCCGAGGAGCGGTTGCCGCAGATTGAAGAACAGAATGGACCAGAGCGCGTTGAGGACGATCTGGGCGCCGTAGAGCTGGAGGACGGTGCGGGCGCCGGCAGCATCGGCGCGCCGCCATACCCGCCACGCCGCCACGGACATAAGGATGTAGAGCGTGGTCCAAGCCGGGCCGAAGAGCCAGTTGGGTGGCGTCCACGACGGTTTGACCAGAGTCGGGTACCAGTCCTTGACGGCGGGGAACGTGGCCGCGGAACCGATCGCCCCGGCGGCAAAGGTGACGGCGAGGAACCCGACGAGGGCGAGGTAGCGCGGAGCCTGGGCAGGGGCGGGGGACGAGGAGGCGGAGAGGCTCATGGTTGGGCGCTGGGTTCGAGGCGCGGCGCGCGTTGATCGCGGCCGTTCTGATGGAGAACCACGGCGCTGACACGCCCGGCGGGGTTGCGTTCGAAAGTGAGCGCGGCGGGCACGACCTCGTAGACAAAGCGGTCCGGGGCCTCGCAGTGCACGGGCAGGGCGGGCTGGCCGGTGAGTTTGACGAGCAAGGTGTCGCCGCGGGCGGAGACCTCGAACACGGCGCCGGGCGCAAGAGTGAAACGACCGGCGTAGTCGCGCAGTTTCGCGGCCGACGGAAAGAGGAGCACCGGGACGGCGGCGGGGGTGCGTTTGGCGGGGACGGTGTTGCCGTTTTGGTGCAGGGCGACGCCGGTGACGGCGCCGGCGGCGTCGCGGGCGAATTGGAATTCGGCGGCGACAGAGCGGGCGAAGAAGCGGTCGTCGCCGGCGTGGTAGAGCGGCAGGAAACCTTGGCCGGTGAGCCGGCCGCGGAGCCGGCCGGCGTCGTCCAGCACGAAGGTGAAGCGGGTGCGTTCATCGATGGCGAAGATGCCGGCGAAGGCGGCCACCTGTTCGCGGGGGATGATTTTCTCGGGGCGCGCGTCGGCTTGGGCGGCGGGAGGCGGGGCGGGGCGGCGGCCGGCGGCGCGGACGGCGGCGGGGTCGGGGTCGTCGTTGTTGAGCAGGACGACGACGGCGCGGCCGGCGGCGGGATCGAGTTCGAGCAACGAGCGGAAGCCGCCGGTGCCGCCGCCGTGGTTGTAGATCGTGCGGCCGTCGCGCCGGCCGATGAAGACGGCGAGCCCGATGTCGGCTTGCCGGCTCGCGAACGAGGCGTGCGGCCGGCGCGCGAGCGCCCAGGCGGCGGCCAGTTGCGGGTTTTCTCCGGACATGAGTGCCTGGGCGAACTTCGCGAGATCGGCGGCGGTGGAGCGGAGGGCCCCGGCGCCGGCGAGGGCATCGAAGGTCCAGGGCTTCACAGCCATGGTGCCCGAGTGGGCGGGGGCGAAGCGGCGCTGCTGGTCGGCGTCGGGGACGATCACGGTGTCCTTGAGCCCGAGCGGGCCCGTGATGCGGGCAGCGACGAGGTCGGCGTAGGGCCGGCCGAAAATGCGTTCGAGCAGGTGGCCGAGCAGGCCGAATCCGAGATTCGAATACGCCGCGGGCTGCGGGGCGGGGGCGGCCGGGCGGAAGGCGGCGAGGGCGGCGTGGAGCTGCGCCGCGGTGTAGCCGGCGTAGGGATCGGCGGGGTCCGCCGGGGCGAAATTCGCCGGCAAGGAAGGGAGGCCGGAGGTGTGGGTCGCGAGTTGGACGAGGGTGATGGCGGCGACGGCGGGATCGAGTTTCAGGTCGGCGGGCAGGTGTTTCGCGATGGAATCGTCGAGGGCGGCTTTGTTTTCCAGCACGGCTTGGGCGAGCAGGAGGCCGGTGAAGAGTTTGGTGATCGAGCCGATCTCGAAGAGCCGGCGTTCGGCGGGGACGGCGTCGGCCGGGAGCTTGCCGGCCTGGCCGAAGGCGACCGTGGCGCCCTCGATTTCCGCCCAGACAAAACCGCCGGCGGGAATCTTGGCGGCAGCGGCGGTAAAGGCAGCGGCGACTGGCCGGGCCTCGGCACCGGGGAGCGAGGCGGCGGACGCGACAATCAGAAGGGAAGCGACAGTGAAGCGGAGCGGATTCATTGGGCAGCCGGACCTTGCGGGGAAGGGAGGGCTGCACGCGAGCCTTGAGGAGGTCGGCCGGTTAACGGCAACAGCAGCGGAAACGGGGTCCCGAGGGTTGACTCGGACAGCTGACCTCGAACAAATAGCGCGTTCCCTTTCTACCCCTCCCGCGTCTGGCCGGATCTGCCAACATCTCCTCGAATCAGCACCCCCTATGAATAACTGGACCCGCAAGGACTTCCTCAAAGCGTCGCTCGTCGGTGGCGGCGCCGCTCTCGTCGCCGGCAGCAGCCGGCTTCACGCCCAGGCCCCGGCCGCCGCGCGCAGCGGCAGCGCCAACGGCGGTATCCGTGTCGGTGTCGTTGGCCTGAACCAACAGGGCAACGGCCACATGATGAATTACGTGCCGAATGGCCGCGGCAAGGTTGCCGGCGCCATCCTCGCGGCGGTGTGCGATTGCGACAGCGCCGTCCTCGCCAAGCGCAAGGGCGAGGCGGAAAAGACCGGCAACATCAAGGTCGCCGGCTACACCGACTACCGGAAGATGCTCGAAGACAAGAATGTCGATGCCGTCGTCATCGCCACGCCGAACCACCAGCACTCGCTGATGGCGATCTGGGCGTTGCAGGCGGGCAAAGATGTCTACGTCGAGAAGCCCCTTTCCCACAACGTCTGGGAAGGCCGCCAAGTCGTCGAGGCCTCCAAGAAGTACTCGAAGAACATCATCTTCGCGGGCACGCAGAACCGTTCCTCCGAAGATATCGCCGAGGCGATCGCCTACGTCCGCTCGGGCAAGCTGGGCAAGATCAAGTACGCCCGCGGCCTGTGCTACAAGCAGCGCGACTCGATCGGCAAGACGACCGGCGACCAGAAGGTTCCCGAGTCCATCAATTACGATCTCTGGACCGGCCCGGCCGACATGGTGCAGCCGCATCGCAACTCGCCGAAGTACGGCCCGGTGCATTACGATTGGCACTGGTTCTGGAACTACGGCGGCGGCGACATCACGAACCAGGGCATCCACCAGATGGACGTCGCCCGTTGGTTCCTCGGTGAAAAGGGCCTGCCCCCGAGTGTGATGAGCTTCGGCGGCCGCTTCGGCTACCTCGACGATGCCGAAACCCCGAACACCCTTGTCTCGGTCTTCAACTACGCCGCCGCGCCCCTGATCTTCGAAGTCCGCGGTCTGCCGCAGAAGACCGGCATGCGCGCCATGGATGCCCTCCGCGGCACCCGCGTCGGCGTCATCGTCCAGTGCGAAAACGGCTACGTCACGATCTCCGAGGCCGGCACCTGCAACATCTTCGACAACGACAACAAGCGCCTGTCGCAGCTGAACAAGAACACCCTCGGTGCCCACCGCCCGAACTTCGTGAAAGCCATGAACGCCCGCAAGGTGACGATCGGCGATGTCACGGAGTGCCACTACTCCTCCGCCCTTTGCCATCTGGGCAACGTGTCCTACCTCGTCGGCGCCGAAAAGACCAACGCCGCCCTCGCGGAGGCGATCAAGGCCAACGAAGTCACGAAGGAAACCTTCGGCCGCGTGCTCGAGCACCTGAAGGCCAACGACGTGAACACCGGCACGACCAAGACCGTGGTCGGCCCGTTGCTAGCGATCGACGCCAAGACCGAGACCTTTGTCGGCAGCGACAAGACGATCGTTGCGGCGGCCAACAAGAGCGCGCTGCTGAAACGCGAAGGTCGCGGCGCCTTCAAGATTCCGGTGATGCAGTCCGGCGCCGTCGCCCGCTCCTGAGCGCGGCGTCAGCGATTCCGTTATTTCAAGCCCCGCGGCGACGCGGGGCTTTTTTTATTGCGGGTTGCGGATCTTTCCAAAACCGGAGTTCGGAAACCGGAAACCGGAGGTGCCAACCCCGGAATTCGGAGACCGGAGTCCGGAAATGGGAAGGCGGAGACCGGATAGCTGAAAGCCGACAGCTGATCGCTGCTCGCTGCTCGCTCCCGGCCCGCCGCAAAACCCAAAACGCAAAACCCGAAACCGCCCGCGGCCGCGGCCACGGGCGCTATTCGGCTTTCTTCTGCTGTTTGGCTTTTTTGCCGCCGGCGGGGGCTTCGTCGAGCGGGCCGGTGAAGGGCGGGCGCTCGAAGGTCTGGCCGTCGCCGGTCACGCGGGGGTCGCCCGCGCCTTTGAGTTCACGCATGAGGCGGTCGGCCAATTCGGTTTTCTTCGCCGCGTAGGCGGGATCGGCGGCGAGGTTTTTGATCATGTCGGGATCCTTCCGCACGTCGTAGAGTTCTTCGCCCGGACGCAGGCCGAAGCTGAGATTGTAGACCCAGGCCCATTTCGGATCCGCGCGGTGGGCGATGACCCAGGCCTTGGTCGGACTCGCGTCCATGTCGGCCAGGCCGATGCGCGTGTTGCTTTCGAGCACTTGCGGCGTCGCGGTCCAGGCGGTCTTCGTATCGCCCATGGGCATACGGTCGGCGGCGAAGTTGCGGATGTAGACAAAGTCCTTCGTGCGCAGGGCGCGCATCGGATACGGCAGGTAGCCTTCGCGGGCGTCCTCGACGTGGCGTTCGCGGCCGGTGATGACCCAGGTGCGGTCGGCCTCGACCTGGCCGCTGCGGTCGGAGCGCAGCAAGGGCAGCAACGAACGGCCGTAGAGCCCGGCGGGCGGCGTCAGGCCGGCGACGGCCATGAAGGTCGGCGCGAGGTCGGGCAGGCAGACGAAGTCGTCGACGATGCGGCCGCCTTTGCCGCCGGGCACGCGGACGGCGAGGGAAACGGCGGTGCCGTTATCGTAGAGGTTGCACTTGCCGGAAGGGACGCCGGGCATGCCGTGATCGCCGCTCAACACGATGAGTGTGCGATCGAGTTCGCCGGCGGCCTCGAGTTGGGCGCGCAGCACGCCGATGTAGGCGTCGAGGGCCTGCACTTCGCCGAGGTAGTCGGCGACGTCCTCGCGGATCTCGGGCACGTCGGGGAGGAAGGCGGGCATTTTGCCTTTGAGGTGGTCGGGCTCGATGCCCCAGAGCTTCTTGCCCGAGCCCTTGATCCAGGTGCGGTGCGTGGTGGTGGGGCCGAAGTAGTAGTGCCACGGCTGGCCGGTTTTGCGGGCGGCGAGAAAGGCGTCGAAGTTGCCGCGGACCTGGGCGAGGACGGCGTCGCGGGCAGCGGCGAGCGAGGCGCCTTTTTCCATGCGCTCGGTGACGCGTTCGGAGAAGTTGTTCGGGTCGCCGCCGGCTTGCTGGTAGGCGTATTGTTGGCCGCCGAAGGGGGCGTCGGCGGGCGTGCCGGGGCCCCAGACCTTGTAGCTCTTGCCGATGTGGTAGCCGGAGTCGCGCAGCATCAGCGGGTAGACGGGAATGGTTTCATCCCAGACGGCGCCGCGGAGAATCGCGCCGCGGCCGGTGTTGAAGAAGTAGCGGCCGGAGAAGAGCGAACTGCGGCAGGGCGTGCAGGACGGGGAATTGACGAAGGCGTTGCGGAAGAGGACGCCCTCGCGCGCGATGCGGTCGATGTGCGGGGTTTGGACGACGTCGTTGGGCGTAGCGCGGCCGTCGAGTCCGGCGTACGCGCCGGCGTAGCGGCCCCAGTCGTCGGCGAAGACGAAGAGGATATTCCAGCGCGGCGCGGGATCCGCCGCGCGGGCGAGGCCGGCGAGACCGGCGAGCAGGAGCAGTCCGAGACAACGACGCAACAGGGCCGAACGGGAAGGGAGAAACATAGGGGTGGAAGGTGGTAAGCGTGGCGCAGGCCGGGCACAAGCGCGGGAATGCGGGGAAAGCTTCCGCGCTCGCGTTGGGGCGGGCGGCGCATTCGCTCGGGGTATGAAACGGATTTTCGGAGGCGGCTTGATGCTGATGCTGGTGGCGGCGGCGGGAATCGCGGCGGCGGAACCGGCGGCGGCCCGGGCGAAGGCCGTGAAAGTAACGGTGCTCTCGACGATGCTCGCGGACGGCAGCGAGCTCGGGGAGTGGGGCTTCGCGGCGCTCGTCGAGGTGGACGGACGGCGCATCCTGTTCGACACGGGGGCGAAGACCGACGTCGTGCAGAAAAATCTCGGCACCCTCAAGCTGGAGCTGGGGGATGTGACGGACGTCGTGCTGAGTCACTGGCATTGGGACCACATCGGCGGTTTCATGCCGCTGCGCCGCGAGTATGCGGCGAAGCGACCGGCCGCGCTGGGGCGCACGCACGTGGGCGCCGGCTTTTTCGATTCCCGGACGGGCGTGCCGCCGGGCGTGGAGTTGAACCAGATGATCCGGATCAAGCCCGAGTACGAGGCGACGGGCGGCACGTTTGTCGTCCATGAAAAACCGGCGCAACTGGCGCCCGGCGTGTGGCTGACGGGGCCGGTGCCGCGCAAGCACCAGGAACGGAATTGGAGCGGACGCACGCAACGCAGGACGGCGACCGGGCTGGGCGAAGATACGGTGCCGGACGATATGGCGCTCGTCATCGACACCGAAGAAGGCCTCGTGATCGTGACCGGCTGCGGGCATGCGGGCGTGGTGAACATCGTCGAGCAGGCGCGGGCCGTGGTGCGGCCGGCCCGGGTGCACGCGCTGATCGGCGGTATCCATCTTTTCAATGCGACGGAAACGGCGTTGGCCTGGACGACGGCGCAGTTGCGCGGGTTCGGCGTGGATCACGTCATCGGCGCGCACTGTACGGGCATCGAGACCGTGTACCGTTTCCGCGCGGACCTGGAATTGGCCCGGGCGAAGTGCGTGGTCGGGGCGGTCGGCGCGACCTTCACGCTCGGCCGCGGCATCGATCCGCGGGCGATCGCGAAATAGCGGGGCCTGTGCGGCCGCACAGGCCGGTTGAAAGTTGAAAGGTGAAGGTTGAAAGAACGGAATTCCGCTGTCGTCGGAGCGGGTCCGGCTTTCAACTTGGGATTTTCAACTTTCAACCGGCCGCCGGCCGCCGCCGGCGGCTTCAGGCCTTCGGATATTCCCAGCCCTTGCGGTACTCGCGGCGGAGGAGTTTGTGCGCGGCGTCGTCGCCGACGATGCGTTCCTTTTCGCCGTCCCACTCGAGGCTGCGGCCGACCTTGAGCGAGATCATGCCGAGCAGCGCCATGTTGGTGCTGAGGTGCACGTCTCCGATGTCGGAAACGGGCTTCGTGCCGGTGCGGATGGCACGGAGGAAATCCGCCCAGAGTTCCTTGATGTTCTGGGCGTCGGGTGAATTGAGCTTGGCCGCTTCGCTGACGACGGGGTCCTTGTCGCTCGACGGGTAGAACGTCCAACCCTTCTGCCAGCCCATGTGGAAAATGCCCTTGGTGCCGTAGAAGTAGCAGCCGACGTTTTCGCCCTTGTCGGTGTGGTTGGCGCCGAAGCGGCGGTGTTCCCACTGGACGGAGAACTTGTCGAAGGCGTACGTCGCGAGCTGATGGTCGGGGGCGTCGGTGGTCTGCGCCTCGGGCGTGAGCAGCGGGGCGCCGGCGATGGGACGGCCGCCCGTGGAGTATACTTTTTTCGGATACTTCTCGCCGGTGACCCAGAGGACCTGGTCGAGCCAGTGGATGCCCCAGTCGCCGAGGGTGCCGTTGGCGTAGTCGAGGTAGTTGCGGAAACCGCGGGGATGGATGCCGCCGCGGCTGGCGCCGGAGTTTTCGCGCGGGTCGCCGCCGTTGAAGGGCCGGAGGGGCGCGGGGCCGCACCAGAAATCCCAATCCAGCTCGGCGGGCACGGCGACGGTCGGGCGCGGTTTCTCGGGGCCGCTGCCGCCGTAGTTGACGAAGCAGCGCACCATGCCGATGTCGCCGAGCTTGCCGCTGCGGATGAAGTCGCGGCCGCTGACGTTGTGCGGGGAAATGCGGCGGTGGGTGCCGACTTGGGCGACGCGGCCGGTGGCGCGGGCGGTGTTCACCATGGCGCGGCCCTCGGCGACGGTGTGGCCGATGGGTTTCTCGACGTAGATATGCGCGCCGGCCTTCATCGCGGCGATGGCGGGGAGGGCATGCCAGTGGTCGGGGGTGCCGATGATGGCGATCTCGGGCTTCGTGGCGGCCAGGCATTCGCGATAGTCCTTGAACGTCTTCGGGGTATCGCCGGTGCCTTGCGCGACATTGGCGAGGGTGGCGGCGAACTGGCGGGAATCGACGTCGCAGAGGCCGACGACCTGGCACTGGCCGCTGGCCATGGCCTCGCGGAGGATGTTGTTGCCCCACCAGCCGCAGCCGATGAGGACGGTGCGGAACTTGGGGCCGCCGCTTTTCTCGGCGGCGCGGACGTGGAAGGGCAGGGCGGCGAGGCCCGAAGCGGCGGCGGACGCGTGGAGGAAGTGGCGGCGATTCATGGGGTGGCGAAGGGCTAGCGGGACTTCGGGCCGAGGCAAAGAACGGATTTCGGCCGCGGTCTTTCCGCCGTTGACCCGACCGGCCGGCGCCGAATGATGGCGCGTTCCCGGCCCGGGAGTCGCCGCCCCCTTCGGTTTTCCGAGCCGATTTCCAGTCCGCTATCCGGCGCTTGCCCGCGTGCCGGTCCGCTTTCTCTCTCTTCGACCCGCTTGCCCGCCACTCCGCCCAGTTCGCCCGCGTCCGTCTTGCCCGGGTGGGGCGCGTCCGCGTTGGTCCGCTGGGCGCTCGGGGTGGCGCTGGTGCTGGCGGCGACGATGACGCTGCTGCGCGCCGGCACGTATCTTTTCTTCAACTACGGCGACGCCGACGGCGCGGCGGTGCGGGCGGCGTTCGGGCTCGGCCTGCGTTTCGACCTGCGGGTGGCGGCGGCGGTCGGGCTGGCGGTGCTGGTGCTCGGGAGCGTGCCGCCGCTGGATCCGTTCCGGCGGAGCGGGGCGGGGCGCGGTTGGCTCGGGTTGCTCGGGCTGGCGGCCGGGGCGCTGATGCTCGTCTATGTCGGCGACTTCTTGCACTACCGCTATCTGAACCAGCGGTTGAGCGCGACGGTGCTCGGGTTTCTGGCGGATGCGGGGATCTCGGCCGGCATGGTGTGGCAGTCGTATCCGGTGCTGCGCCTGTTGGCGGCGATCGCGGTCGGGACCTTTGTCCTTTTTGCCGGATTCCGGCGGCTGCACGCTTGGGCGGGGCGGGCGCCGACGGCGTCGCGCGGGCGCCGCGCCGGCTGGTACGCGGCGGCGGTCGTGGCCGCGCTGCTGGCGATCTGGGGGCGGGCGGGGCAGTACCCGTTGCGCTGGAGCGACGCGTTCAATTTGCGGTCCGACGCCCTCGCGCACCTGGCGCTCAACCCGTTCCAGTCGTTCGCGAGCACCTTCGGTTTCGAAGGCGTGCCCTACGACGTCGCGGCGGTGCGCGCGCACTACGGGCAAATGAGCGCGTACCTCGGGGTGGCGGCGCCGGATGCGGGGCGGTTGGAATTCGGCCGGACGGAACCGGCGCGGCCGCCGCGGCTGACGGGGCCGGCCGACGGACCGCCGAATATCGTGGTGGTGATCTGCGAGTCGTTCAGCGGCTACAAGAGCTCGATGTGGGGCAATCCCCTGGACCCGACGCCGTACTTCGCGGAGCTCAGCCGGCAGGGAGTGTTTTTCGACAACTGCTTCACGCCGCACGTGGGCACGGCGCGCGGGGTGTGGGCGACGCTGACGGGATTGCCGGACACTGAACCGCGGGAAACGGCGAGCCGCAATCCGGCGATCGTCGACCAGCACACGATCGTGAACGATTTCACGGCGCACGAGAAATTCTACTTTCTGGGCGGGAGCACGAGCTGGGCGAACATCCGCGGCTTGCTGGTGAACAACATCCGCGGGCTGAACCTGTATGAAGAAGGCAGCTACAAGTCGCCGCGCATCGACGTGTGGGGCATCAGCGACAAGAACCTCTTCCTCGAGGCGCACGAGGTTCTGAAGCGGCAGACGAAGCCGTTCTTCGCGGTGATCCAGACGGCGGACAATCACCGGCCCTACACGATCCCGCAGGAGGATCTGGGCGAGTTCAAGAAGGTGACGTTGCCGGCGGAGCAATTGCGGCAACACGGCTACGAGTCGAACGACGAGCTGAACGCTTTCCGCTACACCGATTTCTCTTTCCGCAAATTCATGGAAGCGGCGCGGAGTGCGCCGTACTTCGACCGCACGGTCTTCGTGTTCATCGGCGACCACGGGATCGGCGGCGACGCCGGAGCGATGTTTCCGGGAGCTTGGACGCAGCAGAACCTGACCTGCTACCACGTGCCGCTGCTGTATTATGCGCCGAAGTTGCTCGCGCCGCAGCGCATCGGGGCGGTGGCCTCGCAGGTCGACCTGTTGCCGACGCTGGCGGGCATTGCCGGCATCCCGTATCTCAATCGCGGCCTCGGCCGGGATTTGCTGCGGCAGCAGGAACTCGACGGTGGGCGTTCGAATGTCGCCTTCGTCATCGACCACAACACGCGTTCGGTCGGCGTCGTGCACGGCAGCCATTTCCTGAATCACCGGCGGAGCGGCGGCCGGGACGAATTTGTCTGGGCCGATTTCCGGCGGCCGGCGCCTTCCGGTCCGGCGGCGGAATCTGACGGTCACCGCGCACTCGCGCTCGCCTTTCACGAGACGGCCCGGTACCTGCTTCGGCACAACCCCAAACCGGCCGCGTCGCCGCCCCGCGTCGCCGCCGACCGACCCTGACCGCGCTTTGGCTCTCGCTTTCACTTCCTCCGCTCCCGCTTCCGCCGCCACCGGCGCGAAGGTTGCCGCTGGACGCAGTCGCCGCCTGCCGTGGCCCCATCGGGCGGTGTTGGCGGGGTTGACGATCGGCGCGGCGTTGATCGCGGGGAGCGACCCGTCCGTGGAAAACGAAACGGCGCCCGAACAACTGAGTCCGGCGGCCGGCGCCGCGGTCGCGGTCGGCGAGCACGCGCCGTTGCGCCGGGAGACGTGGGTCACGCCGCCGGTGCATGCGGCCTCGGTGCACGGCAGCGCGATCTGCAATCTGCCGAGCGGCGATTTGCTGGCGGTCTGGTACGGCGGCACGCGCGAAGGCGCCGCCGATGTCGCGCTCTACACCTCGCGTTTGGCGGCGGGCCGGCGGGAGTGGAGCCAGCCGACGATGGTCGTGGACCGGGCCGTGGCCGCGACGGAGCTGGACCGGGCGGTGAAGAAAGTCGGCAACGCGGTGGTGTTTCCCGACCGCAACGGTCTCGTGTGGATGGTGTACGTGAGTGTCTCGATGGGCGGTTGGTCGGGCAGTTCGCTCAACGTGAAGATCTCGCGGGACGAAGGCCGGACGTGGAGCGAGAGCCGGCGGCTGACGCTGAATCCTTTCCTGAATCTGAGCACGCTGGTGCGCAACAAACCGATCCTCGCGGCCGACGGCCGGATCGGGCTGCCGGTTTACCACGAACTCGCGTTCAAGTTTCCGCAAATGCTGTGGTTGACGCCGGGCCCGGACGGGAGCGTGAAGGAATACCGGGTCCGCAATTTGCCCGACAAAAACGGCCTGATCCAGCCGTCGATCGTGCCGCTGGACGGCGACCGGGTGCTGATGGTTTTGCGGGACCGCAGCCCCGAGCGCCGGATGCGCGCGGCCTACTCCGAGGACAACGGCTGGACGTGGTCGGAGCCGGTGCCGACTTCCTTGCCGAATCCGGATTCGGCGGTCGACGGCCTGCGGCTGCGGGACGGCCGGATCTTGATTGTGTACAACCACGCGGCGAGCGGCCGGGAAAATCTGCGGCTCGCGATGTCGGCGGATGCGGGACGGACCTGGCGGCCGGGCCCGTTGATCGAGGCGGCGGTGAGCAAGGAGTACTCCTATCCGTTTTTGGTCGAGGGGGCGGACGGCCGGATCCACCTCACGTACACGTGGGAGCGGAAGCGGATCAAGCACGTGGAATTCAATCTGGCGTGGCTGGACCGCGGGCCGGTGGGGCGGGAGGCGGTGGCCCAATGACGCGCAGCATCGATCCGGTTTTATGCGGCTTAGCCAGCGGCGCGGTGCTGTGGCTGGGGTTGCTGTGGGCGGGGGCGCGTTACCGCATCGGCCAGCAGCGCCAGTGGGTAAAGGTGGGGTTTGCGATCGCGACCGTGCTGCTGCTGTTTGTGCCGATCGGCGGGATGCCGCTGTGGAACTGGATTTTCAGTTTCTGCCCGAATCCGAGTTTGCCGATGCTGGGGCTGGTCTGCGCGGGATTGTGGCAGCACCTCTGCGGGGTGCGGGTGTTGCAACCGGCCGATTGGCGGGCGGGCTGGGGCTTCGGCGCGGTGGCCGGCACCTTGCTTTACCTGCACCCGTTGGTGCCGGGGGCGGCGGATCTCTATTATCTCGGTTGGCAGCACTCCGTGGCGGTGTGGTCGATGGCCGGGTTGGCGCTGGCGGCGTTTGCGTTCGGCAACCGTGCCGGCGGATTTTTTCTCGCGGCGCTGATCGCGTACGAACTGCGGGCGCTGGAATCCCCGAACGGCTGGGATTACCTCGTCGATCCCTTCTACTGGCTGGTGAGTCTCGGCGTGCTGGGGGCGCAGGCGGTCGGCGCGCTGCGGCGCGCATGGGACCGCCGGGTGCAATCCCGGGCCCCGTTTCCGGCGGGCGGAGTGACGGCGGCGGATTGAAGCTGGATCCCGTAGTTGAACCACGGAGACACGGAGAACACGGAGACAAGCCGGCAGTTCGAAGGCCGGATTTCCCGGGCTTTCGGATCTTGATCACAGATGGCACGGATGAGCCCGGATGAGCCGGGCGCATGCAGCTGAGAGTTGAAGGTTGAGAAACCGGACGTACGGAAAATGCTTTCGCAGCACCGTACGTGCGAAACCGAACCGTTTGTCTCCCGCCTCTCAACCGAGCTCGCTCAACGGCATGAGTTTTTTGCTCAGGCGCGGGCGCCGAGGCCGATTTCGCGGCGGAGGAAGGTGAGGGAACGTTCGAGTTCCGCACGTTGGAATTCCTGGGTGGCCGTTTTGCCTTCGGGGCCGGCGGGGGCCTTGAACGGCACAATCGGTCGGCCGCGTTGCGCGAGCGCCTCGAATTTCGCGAGGGCGGCCGGGCGTTTGTCGTAGTGCTGCCAGAATTCCGGTTTCTTGTAGGGGAACGTGCGTTGCGCGCCGGAGATCGTCTCGATGATGACGGGGACTTGCGGGCAGAGCGCGCGCCAGCGGGCGGCGAACGTTTTCCAATCGATCAGGCCTTCGCCGGCGGCGGTCCACTGCACGGTCGCGCCGTCCGCGGCGGCCCAGACCATGTTGTCGCGGAGGCTGGAGCAAAGGGTGACGGGACCGAGGCGTTCGAGGACGTCGAGCGGATCCTCGAGGGTCCAGGCGGCGTTGCCGGAGTCGAGGTTGGCGCCGACGAAATCGGTGCCGGCGCGCTCGATGAGGTCGAGCAGTTCCCACGAGTGCAGATCGCCGGCGTGGTTTTCCATCGCGATCTTCACGCCGGCGTCGAGGGCGTCGCGGCGGCAGGCTTTGAGGACGGCGACGGTGTCGCGGATGCGGGCCTGGATGCCGCCTTCGGTCTTGCGGTCCTCCATGCTGCCGAGGACGACGCGGAAGACGGGCGAGCCGAGCGTCCGGGCGGCGCGGATACCGAGGCGGAGATGTTCCTCGGCGGTGCCGCGGTTGGGGCGGAAGGTTTTCGAGGTCGGGCAGATCGACCAGCTGCCGAGGTAGAGGGCGACGCCGGCGGCGTCGGCGCGGGCCTTGATTTCGCGCAGGGCGGAATCCTCGAGGCTGTCGAAGGCGTCGAGATCGGAGATGAGCAGGGCGTCGAGGCGGAGGGCCGCGGCGTAGTCGATGAGCGCGGGGGCTTTCCAGCCCATGGCGCGGACGGCGAAGTTGTCGCAGCCGAGTTTGATTTTCGCCGGCGCGGGGGCGGCGGCGAGGGGGCGGGCGAGGAGGGCGGAGGTGCCGGCGGCGGCGGCGGAGACGAAGGAGCGGCGGTTCATGGGGCGGCGGAGATCCAAGGGGATCCGGCGGGCGAATCCACTCCGATTTTGCGCCGCGGGGCCGGGCGGCGGGCCGCGATCAGCGGTTCCGCTCGTGGGAGGGACCGGCGACGGATTCGTCGAACTCGACGCCGGAGGCCTCGAGTTCCGCGCGGAGCATGCCGGCGAATTCCGCGAGTTGGCCGATGTCGAAGCTGCATTCCTGCGTCGGCATGCCGGTGGCGCAGCTGATGGCGTCGGCCAGGCGGACGAGGTCGTCGTCGCCGAGATGTTCCTCGACCAGGGACTGGTTTTGTTCGAGGGCGACAAGGGTGACGCAGAAGCGTTCCTGGGCCGGATCGACGGGCCGGAGATGGACGCGGCCCTGCAGCGGAGAGCGGCCGATGCGGGCGGCCAAATCGCGCAGGGTGCGGTAGGCGCCGGCGAGGTTGGCGAGCCGGACTTGCCGGAGCAATTCGGCCTGTTGGGCGAGGAGGAGAGAGAGTTTGATCGGGTTCATCGGGACACCGGCGAGGCGAGTTGAGGGTGACACAGGACAACTGTGCGGGCGGGAGGGCGGGGGCGGGTCGGGAAAACCGGCTGCGCCACGGCCCGGCACGGACGGATCCTCGGGACCAAACCTGCGATCAACTGCCGGGAGAACCACGCCTGCGCCGCCTGACGGACCACTGCGACTGCGCTGTCTTACCATCGGACTGAAATCACGAATCCTTAGCCTGGACTCTGACCTGATCGGACGGCGCAAAGAGGGAGCAAACGCGATCCGAGACAAGTCGAATTGCGGAATTCGGCCGAAAAATTCCATCGTCCCGAGCGCGGACTTGCCCGGACCGCGCCGCCGTTTCATCTCGGCGCATGCGTTACTCCATCCGCCTGGCTCTGCTCCTTTCCTGCCTCGCCCCCGGCGCCGGTTTGCGCGCCGCCGATCCGGTCTCGTCCCTGCGGCAGGCGCTGACGTTGCACGCCGGTTTCGACGGCAAGTTCGAGGCCGACTACTCGCGCGGCGATCCGGTGCTGTACCTGGCGGGCGGCGGGCTGAGCGGGCCGGCAAAGGAAACGGATGCGATCAAGCTGGCGGCCGGCGCCGGCAAATTCGGCGGGGCGCTGCACGTAACGAAGAAGAATGCGGTGCGGCCTTACTACAAGGGGCCGGGCGCGATCGATTACCGGGAAAAGGACTGGAGCGGATCGGTGTCGGTGTGGCTGCGGCTGACGCCGGACGAGGATCTCGAACCGGGCTACTGCGATCCGGTGCAGATCGTGGGCGGCGACACGAAGAAGGGCTTCATCTTTCTGGAATGGTCGAAGGACGAGAATCCGCGGCTCTTCCGTTATGCGATCCGGCCGCTCTTCGAAATCTGGAATCCGAAGAATCTGGATTGGGCGAAAATGACGGATGCGGAACGGCCGATGGTGCAGTTGCAGAAGGCGCCGTTTTCGCGGACGCGTTGGACGCACGCCGTGTTCACCTACGATCGGCTCAATGCGGGCAAGGCGGGGGTCGGCAAACTCTACCTCGACGGCAAACTGCAGGGCACGATCAAGGATTGGGATCTCACCTTCGGCTGGCAGGCGGACAAGGTGCAACTGGTGCTGGCGGCGGCGTACGTCGGCCACATCGACGATCTCGCGGCCTTCGACCGGGCGCTGACGGATGCGGAAGTCGCGGCGCTGTATGCGTTGCCCGGCGGCGTCCGCGCGCTGCGCTGAAGCGCGGCGCGGTTGAAAGTTGAAAGCTGGAAGTTGAAAGATCGGGCGGCGCGAAGGTGAACCACTGACGTTCACTGATGGACACTGAAAAATTGAAGAAGGGAGCAGCCTTGGCCGGCTCCGGTCTTTCAACTTTCAACCTTCAACTTCGGACTTTTGCCCGAAGGGCAAACCTCAGAGTCCGCGCATGAAGTTGAAGGTGCGGTCGATCTGGCCGGGGAGGACTTCGTGGCCGAAGTCGGGGTAGACGACGAGGTCCTTGGCGCCGGGCAATTTGTTGTAGGCGGCGAATTGGGAACTCGGCGGGCAAATCGGATCGGCGAGTCCGACGAACATGAGGACTTCGGCCCGCACGCGCGGGGCGAGGTGCTGGACGTCGATGTAGCCGAGCTTGGTGAAGACGGCGTCCTCGCGCTCGTGCCGCGGGTCGAAGGCGCGGAAATAGAGCCGCAGTTCCTCGTAGGCTTCCTTGGCGAGGTCCATTTCCCAGACGCGGCGGTAGTCGCAGAGAAACGGATACACGGGGGCGGCGCGGCGGATGCGCGGTTCGAGGGCGGCGCAGGCGAGGGAGAGGGCGCCGCCCTGCGAGGCGCCGAAGCAGCCGACCCGGCCGGCGTCGACTTCGGGCAAGGCCATGACCACGCGGGCGAGTTGCGCCGCATCGAGGAAGATCTGGCGGAAGGCGAGGCGGCGCGGATCCGGATCGTCGAGTCCGCGGATGATGTGGCCGCGGAGGGTGTTGCCCAAAACGCGGCCGCTGTCCTCGGATTTACCGCCTTGGCCGCGGCAGTCCATCGCGGCGTAGCAGAAGCCCTCGGCGGGCCAGCCGAATTTGTCGAGCCAGTCGCCGGTGTGCCCGGAGTAGCCGTGGAACTGGAGGACGGCCGGGAGCGGGGCGGCGCCGACAGCGTGCTTGGGCCTGAGGTATTTCGCGTAGATGCGCGCGCCGCCGACGCCGGTGAACCAGAGGTCGAGGCACTCGACCTGGCGCGTGCTCAGAATCGGATTCGGGCGCAGTTCGGGTTGCGGGGGCGTGGCGTCGAGGTCGCGCAGGGCCTCGGCCCAGTAGGCGTCGTAGTCGGCGGGCTTGGGATTGCGGCCGGCGTAGCGGTGCAGTTCGGCGAGGGGCAGGTCGATCAGGGGCATGGGCGCGGGCGGTTCAGAAAACGCGGACGAAGGAACGCGGCCCGACATCGACGAAGGCGCCGGGCAGATCGAGCGTGCGGAGGCGGCGGCCGTCGGTGCCGAAAACAGCAATGCCGCCGGCGGGCAGCGGGGCGTAAAATTCGCGTTGCTCCGCGTCGAAGCCGAGGCCTGGGCCGACGGGCTCGGCCAAACGCAATTCGCGGACGAAGGCGCCCTCGGGCGTGTGGACGGTGACGCGGCGGCGGTCCTCGGCGAGGAGCAGCAGGTGGTTTTCGACGGCGTCGTAGGCGATGCCGTCGAAACGCGAACCCGCGCCGGCGATCGATACGGTGCGGATGACTTTGCCGAGGCGCGAAGTCTGGAGCAGTTCGGCGCGGCCGGGCTGGATCAGAAAGAGATGGCCGTCGCGCGGGCGGACGGCGAGGTCGCCGCCGTGGCCGCCGAGATCGGCGCCTGCGATTTCGAATTCGCGTTTGATTTTGCGGGCGGGGCGGTCGACGACGCGGATCGCGTTACCCGGGGCGAGGCGGAGGAAAAAATGGTCGGTGAACGGATCGTAGGCGAAGCCGGTGACGCGGTCGGCGGGGCCGAGGAAACTGTCCTGCGTCAGCGTGGCGATTTCACCGCGGTCGACGATGGCGCGTTCGCCGCCGGCGGGCAGGGCGTAGATGTGGAGGGGGCCCTTGGTGGCGCAGCCCGCGAGCGCAACGGTGGCGAGAGCCAGCGCGGCGAGCAGAGCGGGGCGGAGCCGTTTTCGCGTTGTCTCGGCGTCGGCGCACGGCGTGAGTCCCGGCATGAAAGTCGCATTCATCAGTGGCACGAGTATCGTCAACTCCACGCTGTTCTCGTCGTGGGAGGTGAAGACCGTCGAGACCAAATACGGTCCCGTGACCTACAAATCGCACGGCGAGCACGCGTTGATCAACCGGCACGGCTATGCGTTTCCGTTGCCGCCGCACTCGATCAATTACCGGGCGAACATCGCGGCGCTGGCGCAATTGGGCTTTCAGGATGTCGTTTCGCTGAACTCGGTGGGATCGCTGAAAAAGGAATTGCCGCCGGGGACCTTTGTTTCGTGCAGCGACTACGTCGGGCTGCAGCAGGGGCCGGCGACGTTTTTCGACACCGAGCTGAAGGGCGGCGCGCCCGGCATCGCGAACAACCTGATTCCGCTGCTGCTGAAGGAACTGGCGCCGGAGTTCACGATCCATCCCGGCAAAGTTTATGTGCAGATGCGCGGGCCGCGTTTCGAGACGAAGGCGGAGATCCGGATCGTGCAGTCGTGGGGCGACGTCATCGGCATGACGGCCGCGCACGAGGCGGACCTTTGCACGGAGGCGGGGCTGCGTTACAACAGCCTCGCGCTGATCGACAATTACGCCAACGGCCTGGAAGGCACGGAAATCGATTTCGCGAAGTTCAAGGACCTCGTGAAGGAGAACCAGGCGAAGGTGAACCGGCTGTTTGTGCGGTTGCTGGAGATTCTGGGCTGAGGGGAATAAGCTTTAAGCGGAAAGCGGTAAGCAGAAAGCAGGAGGCAAGATAACGGTCGGCGGATGGGCTTGGTTCATGGCTTTCAGCTTACCGCTTAATGCTTACCGCTTACAGCCCTCCTGCGTCGTCCGCGCCTACTTCTTTTCGGCGCGGATGAGGGCGACGAGTTATTTGGCGAGGGAATTGGGGACGGGGATCGTGAGGTGGTACTGCGCGATCTTCCAGGTACCGTCGATTTTGCGCAGCACGCCGGTGCCGCGGCAGACGCCGTAGCTGGCATTGTCGAGCAACTCGTCGAACCAAGCGACGTCGGTGCCGGGGACGAAGCTGACGTGGCGGTCGCGCGGCGTGTAGGTCCAGCCTTTGCCCTTGGAGAAATACGGTTCCGCGAAGGCCTTGAACTCGGCGAGCGTCCAACGCTCGGTGGCGTCGGTCCCGATGAAAATCGCCTCGGGGGCGAAGAGGCCGAAGTAGGCCGGGCCGTCGGCCTTGGCGGCGGCGGTGTGGAAACGGTCGAGGGCGGCGGCGACGTCGGCGGCGGGGGCCGCCGCCAAACGGGCGGCCGGCAGCAGGAGGGCGAGGCAGAGGAGGGCGAGCAGGCGCATGGGGAGGAGAGCGGGACGGTGGGGCGGACGGGAGGATTTGACGAGTCCGGCCGGGGCGGGGGACCGGGAAAACAATTTGCGTGAACGCGGGTGCGGCCTAGCGTGCGCGGCCATGAGCGACTTCGTCCAGCCGGCCCAAATGAACGAGTCCAAGCAGGCCCTCGACCGGCTGCGGAACAACATGCGGCGGACGATCCGCGGCAAGGACGACGTCGTGGACCAGGTGCTGATCTGCCTCGTGGCCGGCGGGCACCTGCTGATCGAGGATTTGCCCGGCGTGGGGAAGACGACGCTGGCGTATTCGCTGGCGCGCTCGATGGATTCGGCGTTTTCCCGGATCCAATTCACGAGCGACCTGCTGCCGAGCGACGTGACGGGCGTGGCGATCTACGACGAGACGATCAAGGAATTCGTTTTCAAGAAGGGGCCGGTGTTCGCGAACATCGTGCTGGCGGACGAGATCAACCGGGCGACGCCGAAGACGCAGTCGGCTTTGCTCGAGGTGATGGACCGCGCGCGGGTGACGGTGGACGGCGAGGCGCATGCGGTGGGGACGCCGTTCATGGTGTTCGCGACGCAGAACCCGGTGGATTACGAGGGGACTTTCCCGCTGCCGGAGAGCCAGATGGACCGATTCCTGATGCGGCTGCGGATGGGGTATCCGGAAGCGGCGGACGAAATGGAAATTTTGCGCAGCACGCGGGGCGGTTACGACGCGATCGCGCTGAACCCGGTGCTGACGCGGAGCGAAGTGCTGGGGTTGCAGGCGCTGGTGCCGCAGGTGTTCGTGGAGGACAGCGTGCTGGAATTCGTGCTGCGGATCGTGGGGGCGACGCGGACGGAGTCGGAGTTCCGCGCCGGCGTGAGCGTGCGCGGCGGGCTGGCGCTGCGCACGGCGGCGCAGGCCCGGGCGCTGGTGCTCGGGCGCGATTTCGTGCTGCCGGACGACGTGACGGAGCTGGTGGCGCCGGTGTTCGCGCACCGGCTCGCGCTGGCGCGGCAGACGAGCGACGCGCTGGAGGAGCGGCGGGCGGTGACGGCGGCGTTGAAACGGATCGTCGGCTCGCTGCCGGCGCCGAAATAAGCGGCCGGCGATGGAACGCGCCGCCGAATGGTCCGGACCGGGCGCGCGGGCGCCGCGGGCGGGTTTTTCGTGGGCGGTGCTGCTGTGGTCGCTCGTGTATCCGCAACGCGGACACCGCATATTGCCGACGATCCCGGGCGTGATCTTGATCGCGCTGGCGCTCGGCATCGGCACGGCGGCGTACAATTCGTCGAGCAACATCCTGTTCATCACGCTCTCGCTGCTGCTCGCCTGCCTGATTCTGAGCGGCGTGCTGTCGTGGCTGAACCTGCGGGGCACGGAGTGGCGGCTGCAGCTGGCGCCGCCGCTGCGGGCGGGCCACGACGCGGTCGTCGGTCTCGATCTGCGGAACGGGAAACGCTTTTTGCCGACGTACGGCCTGTGGTTCGAATTTCTGGCGAAGCCGGTGGACCGTTACGGCCCGGCGCGGGCGGAATCGACGGTGACGGCGAGCGGGGCCGAAGTGAAGGCCGCGCTGGCGCGGGCGGAGGCGGCGGAGCGGCGCGGGCGCGTGCCGCAGATCGGCCGGCTGGACCCTCGGGGCGAGGGCCGGGTGGAATGGATCGTGCGCCCGGCGGAGCGCGGCCGGCTGCGGGTGGAGCTGGCGAGCGTGGGCTCGCTGTTTCCTTTCGGATTTTTGCGCAAGGACGTCGGCACGGAAGTCCGCTGCGACGCGATCGTCTGGCCGGCGCCGACCGAGTACCGGCGGCATGCGCTCGGCGCGGCGCGGCGCGTGGCGGGCGGCGAGCGGGTCACGCGGCCGGGCACGGGCGGCGACCTGTTGGCGGTGCGGCGCTACACGCCGGGGGATTCGCACCGGCTGATCCATTGGAAAGCGAGTGCGCGGACGCAGACGCTGCTGGTGCGGCAGTTGGCGGCGGAGAGCGCGGAAGGCTACTCGCTCTGGGTGCGCACGGAGGGCGGGATGTGGCGGCGGCCGGAGCAGTTCGAAGTGCTGGTGAGCCTGGCGGCGACGCTGGCGGAGGATTTGTTCCGGACCGGACGCCTGGTGGCGGTGGCGATCGACGGGGGGGGCCCGCTGCCGGTGCGCCGGGTGCACGATCTCGAGCTTTTCCTCGACGCGCTGGCGGTGCTGCGGATTTCGGAGCAACCCTTCGCGCCGGCGCCGGAGACCGGAGCGGCGGGGGCGGAGCCGGCGACCGGGACGCCGCGGGGCGGGCGGCAGCAGGTGATCACGTTTGTGCCGGACGGCGTGCGCGGGGTGGCGGCGTACGTGGACGGACAATTGGCGGCTTCGGCCTGAACGACCATGAGCCGCGCCTCCGCCCGCCGTCCGCAATTGACGCTCACCGAGTTGCACCAGCTCAAGTGGCTGCTGGGCGCGGGGCTCACCCTGCTCGCAGTGGGCACGGTTTTCTACATGGAGGTCGACGCCTGGGTGCTGATGGGGCTGACGGCGGCGGCGACGGTGGCGACGGCGGCGCGGCCCGGCCTGCCGGCGCGGGTGCCGCGGCTCGCGCACTGGCTGGCGTTCCCGGCGATGGTGGCGTTTTTCGCCGGCGACCTCTGGCTCAAGACGGAGATTTTGCCGGCGATGGTGCGGCTGGCGGTGATGCTGCTGCTGTATCGGAATATCACCTACCGGCAGCGGCGCGACGACCTGCAGGTCGTGGTGCTCGGGCTGTTCCTCGTGGTGGTGGCGGGCGTGCTGACGGTGTCGCTGACCTTTGCCGCGCACCTGTTGGTTTACACGGGCTGCGCGCTGGCGCTGCTGCTGGTGATCACGCTGACGGATGCGGCGACGGGCGGGAAAAAGCAGCCGCCGGTGCCGGTGGGCGAGACGCCGGACTGGGCGCAGGAGGCGGACTGGGGCCGATTGGCGGGCCGGCTGCGGGAAGTGTCGGACTGGCGCGTGCTCGGCTTCGGGGCGGTGCTGTTCGCCGGGGTGGTCGGGGTGTCGGCGCTGCTTTTCCTGGCGATCCCGCGGTTCCAATTGGAAAACAGCATGTTCCTCGACCGGCTGATCACGAAGAAGGCGCGCAGTGGGTTTTCGGATACGATCAAGTTCGGCGACGTGACGGAGATCCAGCAGGACACGGGGGTGGCGCTGAGCGTCGACGTGTCGGACCAGTCGCAGATCCCGGCTTCGCCGTATTGGCGCATGCTGGTGCTCGACCATTACGAGAACGGCACGTTCCGGCTGTCGCTGGGACTGGTGGGCCAGGAGTTCGGGCCGGGGCGAACGCACGCGCTGGTGCACGGGGACGTGAAGCCGCAGCTCGGTGTCGCCACCGTGTGGACGTTTTTCCTCGAGTCGGGGGTGAGCCGGTATTTGCCGCTGCTGGGGCGTTTCGAGCTGTTGCGGTTCCGGGAAGTGCAGAATTTCCGGTTGGCGCCGAATCTCGGCCTGTTGGCGCTGCGCGAGGAGCCGGCGTCGATGACGGCCTACCGGGTCGAGGGGTTTGATCTTTCGGGGGTGCTGCCGGATCCGGGGTTCGCGCAGCGGTGGCGGGAGCGGGCGGAGGCGAACCCGCGGCGCGGGACGCTGCAGGTGCGGTTGCCGCTGGACGCGGCGGAGCAGGCGCAGTTGGCGCAGCTGGGCCGCGAGATCGCGGGGCCGGGGCGGCTGGCGGCGGGCGACTTTGCGCAGCGGACGGAGGAGTGGCTGCGGCGGAACCATGCGTACACGCTGTCGCCGTCTATCCCGGCCGGGGCGGGCGATCCGCTGGTGCGTTGGCTGGTCTCGCGGGAGGCCGGGCATTGCGAGCTGTTTGCCGGGGCGTTTGTGCTGTTGGCGCGGGCGTCGGGTTATCCGGCGCGGGTCGTGACGGGCTTCCGCGGCGGCTCGTGGAACGGTTACTCGAACAATTTCACGATCCGGAATGCCGACGCGCATGCGTGGGCGGAGATTTTCGACGAGGCGAGGGGGGCGTGGCTGCGGGCGGATCCGCTGGGGACCTCGGCGGCGGCGCAGGCGGCGGAGCCGCGGGGCGAGCAGGCGCTGGTGTCGCGCATGGACCGCAGCTGGAAGGCGCGTTTGGACAGCCTGCGGGTGTTTTGGTACCGGCGGATCGTCAGTTTCGATACGGCGAGCCAGGCGGAGACGCTGAAGGCGATGAAGGAAGCCACGCAGAGCACGGGCAAACGGCTGCGCGAGGAATTCGCGGCGGCGGTGGCGAAGGTGAAGGCGTGGCTGGCGCAGCCGTGGGACGGACGCCGGCTGCTGCGGATCGCGGCGGCGGTGGCGGCGCTGGCGGCGCTGGTCTGGGGCTGGCGGGAGTTCGGCCGCGGCTGGCTGCGCGGGTGGTCGCGGAACCGCGGGGCGAAGGGGCACCCGGTGCGGCGCGAGGCCGGCGGTTGGCTGCGGCGGCTGGAAGCGGCGGACCCGGACGATCCGCGGGTGCGGGCAGCGATCGCGGAGCTGCAGCGGCTGCGTTACGGGGCGCCGGGGACGTGGCCGGAGCCGCAAGGGGCGTTTCGACGGGCGCGGGTGGCGGCGAGGATCGGGCGGCCCCGCGAAGACGCGGTGATGGCGGCGGGGAAGTAGGCGGGCCGGCGCGGCCGGCGAGCTTGACGCGAATCTCCCCGGATTTTCAGGCCAGGACCACAGATTTCACAGATGGGCACGGATAAGGCATATGTCATCCGCGATTTTCCGTGGGTTCCGCGGCCGGAAGGCCTGTTCCGTGGAATGCAAAATCAAAGGGCCGCCGGTATGACCGCGAAACCCGGTATTACTCCGAGCGGATCGGGGCGACGACGGTGCGGCCGGGGTTCGCGCGTTTTTCGAAGAAGCGTTTCATGACGGCGGCGGCGATGGGCGCGGCGTTGCGGCCGCCGCCGTATTCTTCGCCGGGGGTATCGCCCTCGAGTGCGACGGCCATGGCGATCTGCGGATTTTCGCGCGGGGCAAAGGCGATGAACCAGGCGACGTTGCGTTTGCCGGGGATCTGGGCGGTGCCGGTTTTGCCGAGGATGTTGATGCCGGGGATGCGGAGTTCGGCGATGGCGTTGATGGTCTTGGCGGTGCCGTGGGTGACGCAGCCTTCCATGCCGTCGAGGATGGCCTTGCGCTGGTCGGGAGTGAGCCCGATGGACTCGTGGCGCTGGCGGGGGCGATCGGGGTCGTGGATGAGGGTGGGCTGGGTGAAGATTTCGTTGCGGGCGACGGAGGCGGTGAAGCAGGCCATCTGCAGCGGCGAAACCCAGACGAAGCCTTGGCCGATGGACATGTTGGCGGTGTCGCCGGGGAACCATTTTTCGCCGCGTTCGCGGAGTTTCCATTCGGGATCCGGGATGATGGATTTGCCGCGTTCGGGCAGCTCGATGCCGGTGGGAACATCGAGGTGGAAGCGCCGGGATTCGGCGGCGAGGCGTTCGGGCGTGGTGCGCCAGCCGGCCTCGTAGTAGTAGATGTCGCAGCTTTGGGCGATGGCCTCGGTGAGCAGGATTTCCTGGTGGTGCTCGCGGCCGTTGTAGCAGACGAAGCGGCCGTTGAAGCGGCGGAGGACGCTGTCGCAGTAGATGATGGATTCGTCGGGCTTGAGCACGCCGGCGCGCAGGCCGGCGATCGAGGTGAGGATCTTGTAGGTGGAACCGGGGGGGAAGCGGCCGTTGACGGCGTAGTTGAACTCGGCACCGCGCTCCTGGATTTTCCGGTAGGTCTCCGGGAGCATGCGCGGGTACCAATCGTTGAGATTGTAGTTCGGCATGCTGGCGAGAACGAGGACCTCGCCGGTGGGGACGTCGATGGCGATGGCGGCGCCGATCTGGTCGCCGATGGCTTCCTCGGCGACGAGCTGGAGATCGATGTCGAGGGACGTGACGAGGTGTTTGCCCTGCTTGGGGGAACGGGATTCGAGCGGCGGGTTGATTTTGAAGCCGGTGGGATCGACGCGGTAGATGCGGCCGCCGGCTTCGCCCTGGAGCTGGGCGTCGAACATTTTCTCGAGGCCGTCGCGGCCGCTGGTGCCCTTCATCTTGAAGGTGGTGAGATCCTCGCCGGGGAAGCCGTCGGCCTCGACCTCGTTGTCGGGGCGGACGTAGCCGAGGGTGTGGGCGGCGGCGCCGTTGAACGGGTATTGCCGGATGTTGGAGGCGTAGACCTCGAGGGGGGAGCGGACGGGGAGGCCTTCGATGAGGCGGGCGAAGTCGGGGCCGGAGAGGTCGTCGACGAGGGTGTAGGGGAGCAGCAGCTGGCGGTCGAAGTGGCGGCCGAGTTCGGCGGCGTTCACCTTTTCGTCGCGGCCGAGGATCTTGTTTACCTGGTCGAGGTAGCGTTGGACGAGGGTGACGCGGGCGATCTGGCGCAGCTGGGAGAAGCCGGGGACGTCCTTTTTCTCGACGGCGGCGACGAAGTTGCGGCGGATGCGGGACTGCTCGGCGATGAGCTCGGTCTTGAGTTCGTCGAGGTGGAGGAGGACGGCGAAGCGGTGGTTGTTGCCGACGAGGAGCTGGCCGTGGCGGTCGTAGATGTTGCCGCGGGGGCCGGGGAAAAGGACGCGGCGCTGGTTCTGCTGGCGCTCGGCGTCGGCGTACTTGCCGACGTTGGCGAGCTGCCGGTAGGCGAGGCCGGCGCCAAGAGTGCCGAGCAGGGCGGCCAGAATGAAATAGAACAGGATGATCCGCGGGTCGTAGCCCTTGTGGGATTCGACGAAGGAGTCGCTGCGTTCGCCGGCGGCGGATCCGTGGGGGCCCATGGCAGTATCCGGAAGGCGGTTACGCGCCTTGCTCGCGGGGCACGCGGGCGAAGGCGAGGGCCTGCGCCTGCAGGGCGAAGAACCACGGCGTGACGAGGGCGAGGAAGACCTGGGTGCAGGCGAGATCGGCGATCAGCCGCGGCCAGACGGCGGCGGGGGCGGGGGACGAGCGGATCTGGCCGAGGGAAAACACGAGGAAGAGGGCGAGGTTGGCGAAGAGGACGACGATCACGAGGCCGAGGTTGTCCTCTTTCGGGAGGCGGTCGCGCAGGTGGAACAGGATCAGGTGGGCGGCGGCAAACAGCAAGGTGTGGGTGCCGAAAGCCACGGGGGTGGCGGCGTCGCAGACCAGACCGCCCAACAGCGCGACGACGAGGCCGGGCCGGCGGGGTTGGAGCAAGGCGGCGAAGGCGACGTAGAGTGCGCCGGGAAACAGGTACACGCGCCACCCGGTGAGGGCGTGGTTGAGCGTCGAGACGAGCGTCCACAGCGCGAGCTGGGCGGCGAAGAGGGCGAGGACGCGGCGCATGTCAGGGCGGCGCCGCTCAGGGTTGGCCGACCGGCACGAGGACGGTGACCTCGGTGAGAGAGCCGAGGCGTTCGTCGAGGCGCACGGTGCCGGACTTGAAGAGACCGTCGCTGCCGGATTCGACGCGCACGATGGTGCCGAGGGTGAGGCCGGGGGGGAAGACCCCGCCGAAGCCGGAGGTGATCAGCCGTTTCGTGGCGTTGGGGCCGACGATGATGTCGAGGGGCACGAATTCGACGATGCCCGTGGGCGGGGCGAAGGTGGGGTTGACGCCGCCCTGGAAACTGAGGGGACGGGTATCGCCTTCGACGACGCCCGCGACCTTCACGGTTTGGCTGGAGATCAGTTCGACGATGGCGGCGGTGGCGTGGACCTCGGTGACGCGGCCGACGACACCGCCGGAGAAGACGACGGGGGCGCCGACGGGGATGCCGAAGTTGCGGCCCTTGCGGATGACAATCTGTTGCCACCAGCCGGAGAAGTCGCGGCGGGCGACGCGGGCGTGCTCGTAGCGGTACTCGGTGTAGGAGGGGAGGCGGAGGACGCCCTCGAGCCGGGCGATCTCGGCCTGGAGTTCGAGGTTTTGCTGAACGGCGAATTCGTAGGAGGCGTTGAGGCGGGCGAGGTCGCGGCCGGCTTCGATGAGTTCGGTTTTCGGCCGCAGGCGCAGGGCCCAGAAGTCCTGCAGGTCGCGGACGCGGGAAACGGCGAGCGTGATGGGGGCGGTGAGCTCGAAGAAACTCGCGCGGCCCCAGGACTTGACGACGGTCGGGAGCAAAACCCAGACGAGCGCGACGAGGGCGAGCGTCAGGAACGGCCGATTCTGGTCGAAACGCTTGAAGGGCACGGGCGGGAGACGGGCGGCGACCGGGACGGCCCCGGCGGACCGGGAACCGCGGGCCCGGGCGGCGCGGCGCGCGTCAGGCGTTCTGCATCAGCCAGGACAGATCGTTCAGGACGGCGCCGGTGCCGTTGGCCACGGCGGAGAGCGGGTCGTCGCTGACGGTCACGGGCAGGCCGGTCTTTTCGCTGAGGAGCTTGTCGATGCCGCGGATGAGGGCACCGCCGCCGGCCATGACGAAACCGCGGTCGACGAGATCGGCGGAGAGTTCGGGCGGGCAGCGCTCGAGGGTGACGCGGACGGCGTCGACGATCGCGGCGATGGTATCGGCGAGGGCCTCGCGGATTTCCTGCGAGGTGATGTGGATGGTCTTGGGCAGGCCGGCGACGGAGTCGCGGCCCTTGACCTCCATCGTGAGTTCCTCGTCGAGCGGGTAGGCGGACCCGACGCGCATCTTGATCTCTTCCGCGGTGCGTTCACCGATGAGGAGATTGTAGGCGCGCTTCATGTAGTTGATGATGGCGCTGTCGAGTTCGTCGCCGGCGACGCGGATCGATTTCGAAAAGACGATGCCGTTGAGCGAAATGATCGCGATCTCGGTGGTGCCGCCGCCGATGTCGACGATCATGTTGGCGGCCGGTTCGTCGATCGGCAGACCGACGCCGATGGCGGCGGCCATGGGTTCGGGGATCGTGATGACATCGCGGGCGCCGGCGTGCATGGCCGATTCCTTGACCGCGCGTTTCTCGACCTCGGTGATGCCGGAGGGGATGGCGATGACGACGCGGGGCGGGGCGCGGAAAGCGGAGCTGGAGACCTTGCGGATGAAGTACCGCAGCATCGCCTCGGTGACATCGAAGTCGGCGATGACGCCGTCTTTCATCGGACGGATGGCGGTGATGTTGCCCGGGGTGCGGCCGAGCATGCGTTTCGCCTCGTCGCCGACGGCGCGGACCTTGCGCGAAGAGGTGTCGAGGGCGACGACGGAGGGTTCGCGGAGGACGATGCCCTTGTCTTTGACGTAGACGAGCGTGTTGGCCGTGCCGAGGTCGATGCCGATGTCGTTCGAAAAGTAACCGAAAATGTTCGCCATGATGCGGGAGCGAGAAGCGAGGGTGGGCGGCGTTGCCGCCGACGGGAACGAATCGCCGGCCCCGGGGAGTGTCAACGAGGGAAATGGCCGGCGGCCGCGGCGGCGGCGGTTGCCGCGATTTAACGTGTCCGCGTTTGCCATGCCGGGGCTGCGGGGTTGCGGATCGTGACGATCGAGGGCTTGGCGGCCGCGGCGGCGGCGTTGGCGAACGCGCTGCTGGCCGCGACGGGCAGGCGCGTGCGGTCGTTGCCGATTGCGCCGGAGCAACTCGTCTGAGTTGCCATGCGAATGCCCACGCCTCACGCCTTGGATCGCGTCCCGCTCCCCAACCTCATTCCACGACCATGATCCGTGTCAGCGTGCTTTACCCCCGCCAAGCAGGTGCCCGATTCGACTGGGACTATTACCTGAACGTTCACGTGCCGCTGGTCGGAGCCCGTTTCGGCGCGGCGGCGCGGGCGACCGCGATCGAGCAGGGCTTGGGCGGCGGCGCGCCGGGCAGCCCGGCAGAGTTTGTCGCGCTGGCCCATTTTACCTTCGATTCGGTGCCGGCATTCCAGGCGGCTTTCGGGCCGCATGCGGCGGAGATCATGGGCGATTTGCCGAAGTTCACCTCGATCCAGCCGGTCATCCAGATCAGCGAGATCAAGGTCGGGAGCTGACGGCCAAGGGACGGCCGCGGTGAATCCGCGGCGCGGGAGTTTCGCGGTCGCCGCGGAGTCGCCACGCTTGACGCGGCCGGCGGTTGCTCGCGTTTTCAGGCCGCGCGGCGGCGCGTTCGACCATGCACGGATTCCATTTCATCCAGGACCTCGCGGTCATCCTCGTCGTGGCGGGGGTGGTGGGTTGGATCTGCCAACGCATCGGGCTGTCGGTGATCGTCGGTTTTCTCGTGGCGGGCATGGTGGTCGGCCCGCGCACGCCGCCGCTGACGCTGGTGGCGGACGTGGCGCGCATCGATACGCTGGCGCAGATCGGCCTCGTGTTTCTGATGTTCGCGATCGGGCTGCAGCTGAGCCTGCGGAAGATGAGGCGGCTCGGGCTGGGATTGGTATTCGCGACATTTGCCGGGGCGATCGTGATGTACCACCTGTCGCGGTTTTTCGCGGTGTCGATGGGGTGGAGCGCGACGGAGGGGCTTTTTCTCGCGGGGATGCTGATGGTGTCGTCGTCGGCGATCATCAGCAAAATCCTGCACGAGACGGGCAAGAACCACGAACGCTCGGGGCAGCTGGCGATGGGCGTGTCGGTGCTCGAGGACGTGGTGGCGGTGGTGATGCTGACGATCCTCAACTCCGTGGTGCAGCTCGGGGCGGGGCCGCAGGCGAGCGTGGGCCAGACGCTGCTGCAGCTCGGGGCCTTCGTGGTGCTGGCGGGCATCGCGGGGCTGTTGCTCGTGCCGTGGCTGCTGAAGCGGATGAGCGTGTCGGCCGACGAGGAACTGCAGACCCTCGGCATCGCGGGCCTGCTGTTCGGGCTCGCGGTGGTGGCGCAGCTGGCGGGGTATTCGCTGGCGCTCGGGGCGTTTTTGCTGGGGACGATCGTGGCGGAGACGCCGCACCGGCACCAGGTGGAGCGGACCTTCGAGGGCATGCGCGACGTGTTCAGCGGGGTGTTCTTCGTGGCGATCGGCATGCAGATCGATGCGCGGGAGCTGTGGCGCGAGGGGCTCGTGATTCTCGGGGTGGCGGGATTCACGCTGGCGGCGCGGCCGGTGGCGGTCGCGACGGGGCTGACGCTGATCGGCACGCCGCTGAAGGAGAGCCTGCGCACGGGGCTGACGGTGACGCCGATCGGCGAGTTTTCCTTCATCATCGCGCAGCTCGGCGTGACGGCGAGCGTGGTGCCGGCGCGGTTTTATCCGCTGGCGGTCGGCGTGTCGCTGGTCACGACGCTGGCGGCGCCGCTGCTGATGCGGCGGGCGGAGCCGATCGCGGAGGCGGTGGCGGCGCGGCAGCCGCGGTGGCTGAACGACTGGGTGGAGCTGTATCACCGTTGGTTGGACAGGATGCAGGCGCGGCGCGCGCGGAACCTGCTTTGGCAACTGAGCCGGAAACGCATCGTGCAGGTCGGCGTCGGCATGCTGTTCGTGACGGGGCTGGTGGTTTTCTCCGGCCAGCTGCTGGCCTTCGTCGAAGGCCTCGTCGGGGCGGGGCGGGTGCCGCAGCAGACCTTGCACCTGGCGTTCTGGACGGTGCTGACGCTCGTGATTCTGGCGCCGTTGGTGGCGATTTGGCGGAATCTGTCGGCGATGGCGCTGGTGTATGCGGAGATTTCCACGCGGGGCAACGCGCACGCGAAACGGTTGCGGCCCCTCGTGGAGACGGCGCTGAAGATCGCGTTTGCCGGCGTGCTTTACGTGTGGCTGGCGGCGGTGCTGCCGCTCGAAGGCACGGCCAAGTGGCTGGTGCTGGCGAGCGCGCTGGTCGCGCTGGTCGCGTTGATCGTGCTCAGGCGGAAACTGATCTACTGGCACAGCGAGATGGAAGTGGAGATCATGAGCGTGATCGACACAGGGAACATGAAGATGACGGCGACGACGGCGCCCTGGCTGCAGCCGCACGGGGAGTGGAATCTGCACATGATCGATTGCACGCTGCCGGACCTGGCGGATTGCCAGGGCAAGCAGATCGCGGAGCTCGGACTGCGGTCGAAGTTCGGCTGTTCCGTGGTGGGCATCGAGCGGCAGGGCTTCATGATTCCGCTGCCGCCGCCGGAGGCGGTGCTGTATCCGCGCGACAAGGTGCTGCTGCTCGGGACAACGGAGCAGGTGAGCGCAGGGAAGGCGTTTCTCGGGGCGGTGTCGGGGACGGTGGCCGCGGATTCGGTTTTCGAAGAAGTGCGGATGGAGGCGGTGACGGTGCCCGGCTGGAGCCGCGCGGCGGGCCGGACGTTGGGCGAGTTGTCGCCGGCCCGGAATCACGGCGTGCAGGTGGCCGGCGTGCACCGCGGCGGGCTCAGGATCCTGAATCCGTCGGCGCGGGAGCAATTGCGGATCGGCGACGAAATCCTCGTGCTGGGCACGCCGGTGCAGATCGGGGAATTCAAGGGCTGGCTGCGGGAAAATCCGGAGTCCGAGGGCGAGGGCGGCGAGCGGGCGACGGCGTGACGGCGGGCGCCGGGCAAAAAAAAGCGCGCCGGGAAGCGGCGCGCGGGAAAGGGAAAAACCGGGAACGGCTTACTTGGTGCCCGTGGCCTGCGGCGTGACGGGGACCTCGGTCTTTTTGACCTCGGGGGCAGGGGCCGGCTCGGCGGGTTTCTCGGCCTCGGCTTCTTCCTTGGAAGCCTTCTTGAATTCCTTGATCGACTGGCCGATGCCCTTGGCCAGACCCGGGAGCTTCGAGCCGCCGAAGAGGACGAGGAGAATCACCAGAATGATGATCAGCTCCGGCATACCGAGGCCGAAGGCGGCAAGGATCAGGGTCGAGGTCATAGCGAACGGAAGCTAGGCCGGCCCTCCGCTCTGTAAAGCGGGAAAGCACCTTTCACGGGGCGAGCCAGACGACCTCGTCGCCGATTTGCGGCCGGCCGGCGGCGAGGCGGGTGCCGAGGGTGCGGCCGCGCAGATGGCTTGAGGCGACGAGCCGGCCGGTTTCCCGCAGATCCAAGGTGCGGACGATGAGTTCGGTGCCGTTGACGAGGGCGGCGGCGGGGGCGTCGGCGCCGAGATCGACGAAGACGAAGCCTTGGGCGGAGTCGACGGCGAGGATGCGGCCGACGATCAGGCGCGGGCTGGGGGCGAGGTGGCCGCTGAGACCGGGGAGCGGCGCGGCGACGGCCGGAGACGGGGCCGGCAGCGGGGCGGTGGGCCGGGTGCGGCAGCCGCCGCCAAACAGAATCGCCGCCAGCGTGACGGGCACGGTGGCGGCGAGCTTCATGGGATCGGACGGAGTTGAGAACCGAGCGTCGAGAGTGGGGAGCCGACGGGATCCGCCGTGCGACGCCCGACGCGTTGCGACGCTCAGAGTTTCGGAAGCGGAAAACCGAGGCCGCCGGGGAGGCTGCCGGCGCCGAGCGGGCCGCCGAGACCACCCATGCCACCCATGCCGCCCATGCCGGTGTTGCCGGGGAGCGGGGCGCCGGGGGCGCCCGGGGGGCGGGCGGTGGCGGCGACCTTCATGAGGTTCTGGGCATTGTCGATCTGCTCGGCGTCGAAGAAGCCGTGCAGTTGGCGGATACGCGTCGGGTGGCGCATCTTGCGGAGGGCCTTGGCCTCGATCTGGCGGATACGTTCGCGGGTGACCTTGAATTGTTTGCCGACTTCCTCGAGGGTGCGGCTGTAGCCGTCGACGAGACCGAAGCGGAGGGAGAGGACGCGGCGTTCGCGTTCCGTCAGCGTATCCAGCACGTCGATGATCTTTTCGCGGAGAAGCGAGTACGCGGTCATGTCGTACGGATTTTCCGCGGACTTGTCCTCGATGAAATCGCCGAAGCTGGTGTCGTCGCCGTCGCCGACCGGGGACTGGAGCGAGATGGGCTGTTGCGCCATCTTCATGATCTGCTGCACGCGTTCGACGGGCAGGTTCATTTCGTCGGCCACCTCCTCGGGGGTGGGCTCGTGGCCGTATTCCTGGAGGAGCTGTTTCTGCACCTGCATGACCTTGTTCAAGGTCTCGATCATGTGCACCGGGATGCGGATGGTGCGGGCCTGATCGGCGATGGAGCGGGTGATGGCCTGGCGGATCCACCAGGTGGCGTAGGTGGAGAACTTGTAGCCGCGGCGGTACTCGAATTTCTCGACCGCCTTCATGAGGCCCATGTTGCCCTCCTGGATGAGGTCGAGGAAGGAGAGGCCGCGGTTGGTGTACTTCTTCGCGATCGAGATCACGAGGCGCAGGTTGGCCTCGACCATCTCGGTCTTGGCTTTGTGGGCCTCGCGGACGTGGACCATGGTCTGGGCGACGACCTTGAGCAATTCGTCGCAGGGGATGCGCTGCTGGGCCTCGATTTGCCGGAGGCGGACGTTGATCGCCTTGGTGTCGATGGCGGCGTCCTTCTTGGTCTTCGGGTGCTTGGCGCGGTCGAGCTGCTGGTGGAGGGACTCGATCTCGTCGAGGACGGGGCGCAGGCCTTCGAGGTATTCCTCGTAGACCTTCAGCTTGAAGTAGAATTTCCCGAAGAAAGCACGGAGGACGTTTTCCCGTTTCTTGAATTTGGCGTGGACCTTCTTCTTTTCGGCTTCGCCCTTGGCTTTGAGGAATTCTTCCCAGCCGTCGGCGACGTTGCCCTCGTGCTCGAGGGTGGAGTTCACGAGTTTCTCGAGGCCCTTGAAGTAGGCTTCGCGGGATTCGATTTTCTTGTCGATGACGACGCGGTCGAAACGCTCCTCGCGTTTCAGCAATTTGGCGCCGAGGCCGCCGATGTAGGCGCCGATGGCGGAGGCCTGGAAGAGGGCTTCCTGCGCCTTCAATTCCGCGGTCTCGATGCGTTTGGAGATCTCGACTTCCTGTTCGCGGGTGAGCAGCGGGACCTGGCCCATCTGCTTGAGGTACATCCGGACCGGATCGTCGAGGATGTCGTTCTGCGACGTGCGGGATTCTTCTTCTTCGGCTTCTTCCTGGCGCTGCTTGTAGTCCTCGACTTGGTCCGGCTCGAGAATCTCGATCTCGAGATTCTGCAAAATGGAGAGGACGTTGTCGATTTCCTCCTGGTTCTCGACCGATTCCGGGAGGGCTTCGTTGATGTCGTCGAAGGTGAGGTAGCCCTGTTCCTTGGAGAGGCGGATGAGGTGCCGGATCTTGTCGTTGATGCCGCCGGCGGGGATGTTTTCCGCACCGCCTTCGGCCGCCGCGGGCGCGGTTTTGGCGAGAGCGGCCTCGACGGCCTCGGACTGGGCGGAATCAGCGGATGCGGACTTGGACTTGCGGGACATGGAAGAAGTTAAAGGCGACCGGGAGGAACGGCAAACGCGGGCGGAGTCAGACTACGGCTGCGAGGACGAGCGGAGCGCGGAGCTGGCGTTGCAGTTCTGAACGTTCTTTCAAGAGTGAAATTGGGTCAGATTCAATGTCCGCATCGGGGTTGGCCAAAGCAAGTTCTATTTGCCGCAGGCGGGGCTCCAAAGCCCGGGCGCGGAGCTGCTTCATGCCCTCCTGCGCGACCTTGACCGGATCCTCGACGGCGGGGGCTTCGAAGAGGAGGTTGGCAACGAGGCTGCGCTCGGCTTCGGACTCGAGCAGGCCGTCGAGTTGGTCGCGGCCGGGCCAGGCGTTCTGTTCGTATTCGCCCAAGAAGCGGTTGAGCAAAGCGCCGGCGGGGTGGGTGGTGTCGATCCAATCGTGGGGCAGGGCGTGGCTGAGGGTCGGGCCGAGTTTTTCGAAGTGGAGCAGCAACAGCAGGAGGTGGTGTTCGGGGGTTTGGGTGCCGCCGGCGGCGGTGCTAGAGTTCGGAGTTGGGATTTCGGGGTCGGCGTTGGCGGCGGGGCGGGCGGCGGCTTGGCGGCTTTGGCGGGCGAGGAAGGTTTGGAAATCCTTCTGGGCGGCCAGGGGGGAAAGGCGCAGGTGGGCGGCGGCTTCCTTGATGAATTCGGCGCGGGTGACTTCGCTTTCGCTGGCGCCGATGACTTCGAAGAGGGTCTGGGCGGCGCGGGATTTGGTTTCCGCGGTGGCGCCGGAAGGATCGGGCAGGGCGGCTTTGCAGGCGAAGGCCATGGCGGTCTGGGCGCCGCGGCGGACGTCCTCGTAGCCGGCGAGACCGCGTTCGAGGAAGAGCAGGTCGGGGTCGAGTTTTTCGGCTCCGGCCAAGGTGAGGAAACGGAGCTCGAGGCCGGCCTTGAGCGCCATCGGCAGGAAGCGCAGGGCGGCCTTCTGGCCGGCGCCGTCGCTGTCGAAGAAGCATTCGACCTGCGAGTGGTAGCGGCGCAGGAGGACGAGTTGGCTTTCGGTGATCGAGGTGCCCTGCGGGGCGATGGCGGTTTTGAGGCCCACGCTCCAGCAGCGGAGCGCATCGAGTTGGCCTTCGACCATGACGAAGGGTTTGCCCTCGCCGACGGCGGTGCGGGCGCGGTCGAGGTTGAAGAGCAGATTGCCCTTGGTGAAAATCGGCGTTTCCGGGGAGTTGACGTACTTGGCTTCGCGCGCGGGGTCGTCGGCGGGAGTGAGGTCGGTCTGGCGGGCGGTGAACGCGACGATGCGGCCCTGGTGGTCGCGGATCGGGATCATGAGGCGGCCGCGGAAGCGCGGGCGCAGGGCGTGGAGCGTGATCGCGGCGTCGTCGTAGATGAAGAACAGCCCGCAACGCCGCAGGGCTTCCTCGGAGAATTTCCGCCGGAGCAAGGCGGTGCCGAGGGCGCTGCCCTGGGCGTCGACGCCGCCGATTTTGAATTCGTCGGCGAGCTCCGGCGCGAAGCGGCGTTTCTCCGTCCAATAGGTGCGGAAGAAAGTGCCGGTGGCGTCGGGGGCGCGGAAGGCCTGGTGGAAGTGGTCGGCGGCGACGTCGTGCAGGTCGAAGATTTCCTGGCGCAGGGAGCGTTCCTCGTGGGTGGGGCCGCCGGAGCCTTCCTCGTATTCGATGACGATGCCGAAGCGTTTGCCGAGGGCCTCGACGGATTCGGAAAAATTCAGCTGCTCGGTGTCGCGGACGAAGGTGATGAGATCGCCGGCTTTGCCGCAGCCGAAGCACTTGTAGAAGCCCTTGTCGGGATCGACGTGGAACGATGGGGTTTTCTCGTTGTGGAAAGGGCAGAGGCCCTTGAGCCGGGAGCCGCCGGCCTTGCGCAACGTGACCATGCGGCCGACGACATCCGCGAGATTCACGCGGAGTTTCAGGTCACGGATGCAGGTGGGCTTGATGACGGGCATGGAACGGCCGGGCCGTCGCCGCCGCGGGAGGAAGCGGGCCGCGCGGCCACGGGAGGGGGACTTTCGAGGCGACGCGGGGGCTGTCAACGTCCGCGACGAAGCGCGGCCGATTCGACAAAAGGCATTGCCGGGCGGAGGTTGCCGAACAAAGTTCCGCGGCCCCGGGGAAACTTCGCTCCGCGGAAGACGACCAACCACGCATGCGCCTGTTCACGATCACGCTCCTGATGCTGGGGCTTTCCGCCGCCGCCCGCGCGGCTTCCGCCCCTGCCGCCACGACCGCTCCGGCGACGCCGGCGACCGTGCGTTCCGAGCCCGTGTGGGAGACGAAACTCGCCGGCTTCGACGAGCGGGCCTACCAGCAGGCGGTGGAGGCGATGATCTCGACCTTCGAGCGCGAGACCGGAAAGAAACTCGTGCCGGGGCCGAAGCGCCGCGTGGGCCTGAAGATCTACGCGGATTCCGGCCCGGGCCTCGCGACGCCGGTGGCGCTGGTGAAGGGCGTGATCGCGGCGCTGCGCAAACGCGGCTTTGAAAACCGGGAAATCTTCCTCGTCGGCCTCAACGCGCTGCGCCTGCGCATGACGGGCTACCTGCCGTCGCTGGTGTCGGGGGAAACGCCGTTCGCGGGCAACCCGGTCTACGTGCTCGAATCCGGCCGGTTCTACGATCCGCTGTGGTTCTACGATTCGCCGCTGCCGCAGCGCTTCGACCCGATCTTTGCGGAACAGCAGACGAAGGGCGTGTCGCCGACGTCGACGAAGGACGAAGACCGCAAGAGCTTTTTGGCAACGCCGCTGTTTCTCGATTCCGATTTCTGGATCAACCTGCCGGTTTACACGGATCATCCGACGCTCGGCATCAACGGGGCGCTGGTGAACGCCACGCTTTGGAACGCCTCGAACACGGCGCGGTTTTTCCGTTCGCCGGCCAACGCGCCCGCGGCGGTCGCGGAGATGAGCGCGATTCCCGAATTGCGGCAGACGTGGATGTTCACGCTCGCGAGCCTGCAGCACTACCAGTTCATCGGCGGCCCGTTCTTCAATTCCCTCTATACCGTTTCCGAGCCGATCATGTGGCTCAGCACCGATCCCGTGATGCTCGATTCCCTGGCGCGCGACCGGATCAACGGCCACCGCAAGAAATCCGGTTTCGAGGTGCTCGACGAAGAAATCCGGACCCTGGAGTTTGCGGAAACGCTGGGCGTCGGGTCGACCAAGACGAAGACCGCGCGGATTCTGCCGGTGGACTGAGGCGCGGGCCAAATTCCCTCTTGCCGCGGCGGCGGGGCTGGGCCCAAGTGACAGGGAACGTCCGTCATGGCCACCTCCGCGTATCTTCCCTTTCTGATCCAAGTGGTGCTTGCCGCCGCCATCACCGGCGGCGTGATCGGCGCGAGCCACCTCTTCGGGCAGCGTTTCAAAAAGAACAAGATCAAGGACTCCGCCTACGAGTGCGGCGTGCCGGCCGAGGGCCTGGTGCACACGCGGTTCTCGGTGAAGTTCTACCTCACGGCGCTGCTCTTCATGCTCTTCGATCTCGAAATCGTGATCTTGATCCCGTGGACGTTCATCTACCGGGAATTCCTCGCGAACAACATTTCGATCATCGGTCCGATCGCGTTTTTCATCGGCGTGCTGATCCTCGGCTTGGTCTACGAGATCAAGAAGGGCGCGTTGCAGTGGGAAAAGTAGAGTGAAAGGGAAAGTGAGTGTGAAAGTGACCGCCACTTTGCCCTCCTGTCCGGTGTTTCGCTCCCGCTTTCGCTTTCACCTTCATTCGCGCTAGCGCATGCGGCTCGACAAGATCATCGCCCGAAGCCGCATCGTCGACCTGAAGAGTCTCGATCTGGAAGGCGCGCTGCAGGAGCTGCTCGGCGTCTGCGTCGGCAAATTCCCGGATCTCAAACCCGAATCGTTGCTGAAGGGCCTGCTGGCCCGCGAGAGCACGATGACGACCTACCTCGGCTTCGGCGTGGCGCTGCCGCACGTGCGCATCCGGATGTCGCGCCGCTACGTGCTCGCGATCGGCCGCAGCCGCGTCGGCATCCGGCACGACGGCGCGATCGCCGAAGATCGCGTCCATCTGATCGTGATGCTGATCGCGGGCGAGCGGGCCCGCGATTACCTGCAGGTGCTGGCGTCGATCGCGCGGCAGGTGAAGGACAAGGATCTCGTCGACACGCTGGTCAACGCGCCGGATCTCGACACGCTCTACGACCGGATGATCGGCGGCTTCGGCGGGATGCGCGTCGTCGAGGCGCAGCAGAACCGGGTCAACCGCCTGATGTTCCGCGAGGCCGAGCGCGTGGCGCAGGGCGCGGACTGCAACGCGATCGTGGTTTTCGGCGACACCTTTGTCGGCGGCATCCAGCCCGGCGTGCTGCGTTCGAAACTGAAGACGATCCTCGTGACGCGCGCGGCGATGGAGACGAGCGACGACCAGAACGAGTATTCGGAGACGATCCAGGTGCGGTCGTTCTCGAACCAGCGCCTCGCGCAATTGCGCAGCGCGATGCTGGTGGCGCTGACGCGCGGGATCGTGACGTTCAGCGACCGCATCTGCTGCGTCGGCGGCATCACGGGCTCGAACCAGTTCGACACCCTCGTGGTCGTGGACATCGAGCGCGAGTTCCAGACCCTGCTCACCGGGTCGACGGCGGACCTGCTGCCGCCGGACGTGAAGCCCGAGGTGCTGGAGCGCGTGATCGCGGTGGCGACGGAGCTCGGCGTCGAGGGCCGCGAAGGCCGGCCCGTCGGCTGCCTCTTCGTCGTCGGCGACAACGCCAGGGTGAGCACGCTGTCCAAGCCGCTCGTGCTGAATCCGTTTTTTGGTTACAAGGAAGAGGACCGCAACATCCTCAATCCCTTCATGGACGAGACGGTGAAGGAGTTTTCCTCCATCGACGGGGCGTTCATCATCCGGGGCGACGGCGTGGTGGAATCCGCCGGCAGCCTGATCCAGGCGACGGACAGCACGCACGAGTTGCCGAGCGGGCTCGGCAGCCGGCATGCGGCGGCGGCGGCGATCAGCGTGGCGGCGAACTGCATCTCGATCGTGGTGTCGTCGAGCACGGGCCAGGTGACGCTCTTCCGCCGCGGCGTGATGCTGCCGTTGACGGAAAAGCGGCGCTGAGCGCCGCTTTTCCGAGTTGAGAGTACTGAGTTGAGAGTTGAGAGCCGGAGTTTCCGATCTCCCAACGCTCAACCCTCAAGGAGCCTCTGAAAAACGTCCCCTCCGCGCCGGAAGTCGGCACGAAAAGTGGTGAGGTAAGGGATGAGCCAACAGACGAGTTTTCTGTCCCTTGGGTGCATGACGAA
>NEUS01000159.1 GCA_002288455.1 Opitutia bacterium Tous-C1TDCM | reverse complement strand
ATCGTCTCGTCGGTCTCGTCGCCCATATTGGAGATGCGGAAGGTCTTGCCCTTGAGTTTGCCGTAGCCGCCGTCGATCACGAGGTGGTGTTTCGACTTCAGCGTCTTGTTCAGCGCGGCGAGGTCGAAGCCGAGGTTGTTCGCGAAGCAATTGAGCGTGACGGAGCCGTAGCCTTCCTTCGGGAACAGTTTGAAGCCGTGCTGGAAAACGTGATTGCGGACCGTCGCATTGAGGCGGGCGTGGCGGGCGTGGCGGTTGGCAATGCCCTCGGCCTTGATGTCGTCGAGCTTCGAGCGCAGCGCGTAGATCAGCGAAATCACGGGCGTGCTCGGCGTCATGCCGGCTTCGTGGTTCTTCTGGAATTCGACGTAGTCGAAGTAGTAGCCGCGGTCGCCCATGGTGGCGGCGCGGTCGAGGGCCTTCTTGGAAACGGAGAGGAACGAGAGGCCCGGGGGCAGGGCGAGGGCCTTCTGGGAACCGGAGACGAGGACGTCGATGCCGAGTTCGTCTTTCAGAATCGGCAGCGCGCTGAAGGAGCTGACGGTGTCGACGATCGCGATGACCTCGGGGAACTCGCGCACGACCTTCATGATGGCGGCGAGGTCGCTCATGCAGCCGCAGGAGGTCTCGTTGTGGATGAGGGTGAGGGCGTCGTAGGCGCCGGTGGCGAGTTCCTTGCGGACGGCCTCGGGATCGACGGGCTGGCCCCATTCGAATTTGAGGGCGGTGGCCTGTTTGCCGCAGCGGAGCGCGACATCGTACCACTTGTCGGAGAAGGCGCCGTTCATGCAGTTGAGCACCTTCTTTTTGACGACGTTGCGGAGGGAGCCTTCCATCACGCCCCAGGCGCTGCTCGTGGAGAGGTACACGGGATCCTTGGTGGAGGCGATCGCCTGCAGGTCGGGCTGGATCGAGTTGTACAACGCCACGAAGTCCGTGCTGCGGTGCCCGATCATGGGCTGCGACATGGCCCGGAGCGTTTTCTCCGAGACGGCAATGGGACCGGGGATGAAGAGTTTGTAGCTCATTATGTGTGCGCGTAGGCGCTCGGAAAACTGATTGCGGAGCCGGAGGCGTCAACCTTCATTCCCCTTTTGCGATGTCGCAGCCCTGGCTGAAGAAACAAGTCAACGCCCTCGAACTCTACACGATCGATGTGATCTACGGGCGGCGCGCGGGGGCGGGGGCCGCGGTGTACGGCGGTTTTTTGCAGGGACTGTCCTGGTTGTTCAGCGGCATCGCGCAGGCGCGGCTCTGGCTTTACCGGCACCGCATTTTCCACGACCAGCCGCTCGGCTGCCTCGTCGTCGTGGTGGGCAACCTCACCGTCGGCGGCACCGGCAAGACGCCGGTGGTGGAAAAGTTCGCCCGCGCCCTGCGCGACCGCGGCCGCAAGGTCGCGATCCTCAGCCGCGGCTACAAAAGCAAATCCGTCCCGCTCTGGAAAAAGTGGTGGTGGTCGCTCACGCACGCGGAGGAGCCGCCGCCGCGCATCGTCAGCGACGGCGAGCGCGTGCTGCTCGACAGCGAGCAGGCCGGCGACGAGCCCTTCATGTTGGCCAAGAATCTGCCCGGCGTGATCGTGCTGGTGGACAAGAACCGCGTGAAAGCGGGGGAGTTCGCGATCCGGAAATTCGGCTGCGACACCCTCGTGCTCGACGACGGCTTCCAGTACCTCCCGCTCAAGGGCCGGCTCAACCTGCTGCTCGTCGACAAAACCAATCCCTTCGGCAACGGCCACCTGCTGCCGCGCGGCATTCTGCGCGAGCCGATCAAGCATCTGAAGCGGGCGAGCTACGTTTTCCTCACGAAGTCGAACGGCCAGCGCGACCCCGAGCTCGAGGCGCTCATCAAAGAACACAACCCGCAGGCCGATATCATCGAGTGCGCGCACCGGCCGCAGCACCTGCAGCGGTTCGGCGCGGCGCCCGACACCGCCGGCGCGCGCGAGCCGCTGGCGTTTCTCAAAGGCCGCCGCGTCTTCGCGTTCAGCGGCATCGCCACGCCGGAGAGTTTCGAGAAATTCCTCCGCGACCTCGGCGCGCTGATCGTGGGCCGCGAGCGCTTCCTCGACCACTACCGCTTCGAACCCGAGGACCTCGCCGGGCTTTTCGAATTGGCGCGGGCGGAGGGCGCGGACTGCCTCGTGACGACGGAAAAGGACGCCGTGCGCATCGCGGACAACCTGCAGTGCCCGCTGCCGCTGTATTACCTGCGGCTCGAAATCGAGATCCTGCGCGGCGCGGCCGACTTCGACGAAGCCGTGGGCCGGATCTGTTTTCCGCAGACGGGGAGCCGGGGGCTGCCAGTTGAGAGTTGAGAGCTGAGAGTTGAGGGACCGGGCCGCGGGTGCGCGATGCGGTCCCGCAATCAGACCTCACGCAGGGCTTGGTGGCATCGGCTCTCAACTCTCAACCCAGCTCTCTCAACTCTTCCGCTCCGCCCGGAACCGGTATCCGCTTTCCCCTTGCGACGGCGGCGGGGGGCGTCGTTAGCTCGGCGCCTATGTTGATCGATCCCCGTTTCTCGCAACTGGCCGCGGGTCTGACCGGTTTCTCCACCGCCCTGAAGAAGGGCGAGCGCGTCATGATCGACGCCTTCGATATTCCCGACGCGATGGTCATCGCCCTCGTCCAGGCCGCGCGCGCCCGCGGCGCGTATCCGTACGTGCAGCTCCACCGCGCCCGCATCACGCGCGAACTCAATCTCGGCGTCGTGGAGGCGCAGTTCGCCCCGCACGCCGAGATCGAGCTGGCCCGGATGCAGAAGATGGATGCGTACATCGCGATGCGCGGCTCCGACAATATCTTCGAGGCATCGGATGTGCCGTCGGAAAAAGTGCAGCTCGTCTCGCGGCTGATGAAGCCCGTGCTCGACCACCGCGTCGGCAAGACGAAGTGGGTCGTGCTCCGCTGGCCGAGCTCGGCGATGGCGCAGCAGGCCGGCATGAGCACGGAGGCCTTCGAGGATTTCTATTTCAAGGTCTGCACGCTCGACTACGGGCGCATGACGCCGGGCATGAAGGCGCTCGGCGAACTGATGGCGAAGACCGACCGCGTGCATATCAAGGGCCCCGGCACCGATCTGCGTTTCTCGATCAAGGGCATCGGCGCCCAGCCCTGCGGCGGCCTGCGCAACATCCCGGACGGCGAGGTCTTTTCCTGCCCGGTCAAGGACAGCGTCGAGGGCGTCATCCAGTACAACGCCCCGACCGTCTATCTCGGCGCCTCGTTCGACAACATCCGCCTCGTCTTCAAGCAGGGCCGCATCGTCGAGGCCACGTCGTCGAATACCCGCCGGCTGAACGAGATCCTCGATAGCGACGCCGGCGCGCGCTACATCGGCGAATTCGCGCTCGGCTTCAACCCGCACATCCTCGAACCGATGCGCGACATCCTCTTCGACGAAAAGATCGCCGGCTCCTTCCACTTCACGCCCGGCCAGGCCTACGAGGGCGTCGGCAACGGCAACAAATCGCAGGTCCACTGGGACATGGTCTGTATCCAGCGTCCCGAATACGGCGGCGGCGAGATCTGGTTCGACGGGAAACTGATCCGCAAGAACGGCCTCTTCGTCCCGAAGTCGCTGCACAAGCTGAATCCGGAGTATCTGCTCGGTAAGGCGAAAGCCTGACGAAGCGCAAAGACGCCAAGGGCAGCAAAGGTCCGCAAAGGATCAAGCGCACTTCGCGATTCTTTGCTTTCCCACGCGCCTTTGCGTTTGTCCTGCCCATGCGCGATTTCATCCAGGCCCTGCCCAAGACCGAGACGCATCTCCATATCGAGGGGGCGCTGCCTTACGAACTGCTCGTGCGGCGCGATCCGCAGCGCTGGCGGCCGGACCCGGACTTCCGCGCGCGGAGTTACCGCTACGTCACGTTCCCGGATTTCGAACGCATCTTGCTCGAGCACGCGCTGCCGTGGTTCACGAACGCGGAAAGCTACCACGAGGCGGCGAAGGTGATCTTCGCGCAGCACGTCGCGCAGAACATCCGCTACGTGGAGACCAGCTTCCACTTGCCGGTAACGATGTTCATCGGCGTGCCCGGGCCCGAGATCATCGCCGCGATCCGCGCCGCCGTGCCGGCCGGGCTCGAGGTGCGCATTTTCACCGGCATGCTCCGCACGGATCTCGGCGGCGAATTGCGCCGGACCATCGACCAGTTGCACACCTGGGACGGCCTCGCCGGCGTCGATCTGCACGGCTTTGAAAAACAGGAAACGCATCCGGACACCGCGGCCGTCTGGGCGCGGCTGCGGGCCGCGGGCAAGGTGACGAAGTGCCACGCCGGCGAGTTCGACGGCGCCGCCCGCGTGCGCGAGGCGATCGAGGTGCTCGGCGTCGACCGGATCCAGCACGGCGTCCGCGCGATCGAGGATCCGGCGGTGGTGCGGATCGCGGCCGAACGGAGCGTGACCTTCGACGTGTGCCCGTTGAGCAACGTCGGCCTGCAGGTCGTGCCGGCGCTGGCGGCGCATCCGCTGCGGCAGTTGCTCGCGGCCGGGGTGCGCTGCACGGTGAGCACGGACGATCCGCTGTGTTTCGCGAATACGTTGACCGACGAATACGCGGCGCTGGCCCGCGAGGGCGGTTTCACCGCGGCCGAACTCGCGCAGTTGGCGCGCAACGGCTGGGCGGTGGCGGCGGTCGCGCCGGAGTATCGCGCGGAGCAGCTTGCGTTGATTGATCGCCTTGCGGCGGCGGGGCGTTGACGCTGCGGGCATGCAGCAGACCTACACCGTTCCCGAAGGCATCCGCCGGCTCCGTGCCGACAAAGCGCTCGCGCATGCGTATCCGGAACACAGCCGCACCGCGCTGCAACGCGCCTTCGACGCCGGGCACGTCACGATCGCGGGTACGCCGATCAAGCGCGACCACGCCGTCGCCGGCGGGACGGTGATCGAGTTTTCGTTTCCGGACGTCCTCCCGACCGAGCTCAAAGCGGCCGACATCCCCCTCGACGTGCTCTTCGAGGACAAGCACATGCTCGCAGTCAACAAGGCCTCGGGCATGGTGGTGCATCCGGGCGCAGCGACGGGCGAAGACACGTTGGTCCACGCGTTGCTCGGGCATTGCGCGGACACGTTGAGCGGCATCGGCGGCGTGGAGCGGCCGGGCATCGTGCACCGCCTGGACAAGGAGACGACGGGCGTGATCGTCGTCGCGAAGACCGACAAGGCGCACCGCGCGCTGGCGGACCAATTTGCCTCGCGCACCCTGACGAAAGAGTACGTCGCCCTCGTGGCCGGCGTGCCGCCGTTGCTCAGCGGCACGATCGAGCGCGCGATTTCGCGGCATCCGACGCACCGGCACCGCATGACGATCGGCGAAGGCGGCAAGCCGGCGAAGACGACGTGGGAACGCGTCGAGGCCTACGGTTTGATCGGCGCGCTGCTGCGCTGCCGGATTTTCACGGGCCGCACGCACCAGATCCGCGTGCACCTGAAGTCGCTCGGTTTCCCGATCCTCGGCGACAGCCTTTACGGCTGGAAACCGGACGAGCGGATGGCGAAGCAGCCGGAGCGGATCATGCTGCACGCGGAGCATCTCGTGCTGACGCATCCGATCAGCGGCAAGGTCCTGGATCTGCGCGCTCCGCTGCCGAAGGATTTCCTCGCGACGATCAAGGTGTTGGAGAAAGCCGCGGCCGCGAGTGCCAAGCAGAAGTCGCTTCGCTCCAAGGCGGCGCTGAAAAACCCGAAGTCGCAAACCGCCGGCCTGGCCCCGTACATCCGCGAGAAGCAGTGAGCGGAGGTTGAGATTCGGGGATCGGCTAGAACCGCCGCAAAGAGTCGCAAAAGGCGCAAAGCGGATTGGCGGCTCGGCCACTCCGCATTCCGCACTCCGCAATCCGCATTTATCCCAGGGCTTGTTCGGCGAGGCCGTAGCGCAGGTTGTACACGGAATTGCGGAATTCGGAAAATCCGCCGGCTTCCGCCAAGGCGAGGAAGGTCGCGAGCGCGGTGGGAAACACATCGGCGCGGGCGGGCGGGAGGCCGGGGATCTGTTGCCGTTGCGCCAAGGTCAGGCCGCCGAGCCAAGCGAGCAATTCGCGCAACTCGGAGGTGCGAACGGTGCTGGCGGTGGCTTCGAACGCGCGGCCGTCGCGGGCGCCGAAAATCGTGCGCACCGTCGTGATCGTGCCGCCGGTGCCGATGGCGGCGGCGCCGGGCGGCAATGAAAATGCGAAGCCGCAAGCACCGAGGGTCGCACGCGTGTGGGCCGCGACGGCGGTCGCCGCGGCGGCGGGGAAGGGCTGTGCCGGGTCCGCGACGAACTTCTCGGTCAGCCGCACGCAGCCGAGCTGCAGGCTCACGGCCTGTTCGATGCGGCGGGCGCGGAAGGCCAGGCACTCGAGGCTGCCGCCGCCGAGATCGAAGACGTAGAAGTTTTCCAGCCCGAGCAGGGCGGGATCGCAGGTCAGGCCGCGGCCGATGAGGTTGGCCTCTTCGTCGCCGGACAGAATGCGGATTTCGTGGCCGCAGCGGGCCCGGACGCGGTCGCGGAACTCGGCGCCGTTGGCGGCATCGCGGACGGCGCTGGTGGCGACGAGCACGGTGCGCACCGGGTGGAAGGCGGCGGCGTCGGCGAGCAGGGATTCGATGGCGTCGACGCCGCGGGCCATGCCGGCCTCGCCGAGCCGCGGTTCGGCCCGGCTGATGCCGGCGCCGATACGGGCGTCGACGGTGCGCAGCTTGAGCGGCACGACGGCGCCGGTGGCGTTGCGCGCGGCGACGAGGACCTTGATCGAGTTGCTCCCGATATCGACGATGGCGACGCAGGGGCCGGGGACGGCGGGATTCATCGGTAGGAGATACGGCGGGCGCGGCGGAGCAGCGGGGCTTCGAGCCAACGCCAGGAGACCCAAGCGAGGCCGAAGGTCGCGAGCAACGCGAGCCCGGTGGCGGCGAACCCGGCGGCGTCGAAGTGCAGCGGCGGGCCGGCGCGCATGAGGGCGTGCACCGTGAACCAAACGGGCGCGTGGAACAGGTAGATGAAGTACGAGCCGAGGCCCGCGGCCACGAGCGAGCGGACGCTCAGCGCGCGCGCGAGCCGCGAACCGGGAAAAGCGACCACGTACAGCACGGTGGCGCCGAAGAAGGCGCTCAGGGCCGGGTAGCCGAAAAGCAGAATTGCCGGCGAAGCCGGAGTGAACCGCTGCCAGGCGAGCACGGCGAATCCGGCGATCCCGGCGAGCAGCAGCCACCGCAAGCGACGCCGCCACGCGTCCATGACCGCCGGAAAACGCGGATCCCGGATCGCCAGGGCGCAGAGCAGGCCGCAGAGCAGGCCGTCGGCGTGCGTCGGCAGCAGGAAGACCGCGGGTTGTCCTTCCTCCCCGCCGAGCACGACGGCCAACCGCAGGGCGGAGCCGAGCAGGAGGCCGCCCGCGCAGAGCTGCGCGAGCCGGGCCGAGGTCGTGCGGATGACGAGCAGCGGCACGAGCAGGTAGAACTGTTCCTCGACGGCCAGCGACCAAGTCGGCCCGAGCCAGAACGCGCCCGGATCGCGGTGCGCGGCCATGAAGATGTTCTGCACGAAAGCGAAGTAGGTCCATTCCGGCACCGAACTCGCGAAGTACGCGCCGCCGTGCGGGACGGTGAGCAGCGGAATCTGGCGGCAGAGGTAGAACGAAAGGAGCAGCAAGGCGTAGACGGGCAAAATCCGCACCGCGCGGCGCAGGTAGAAAACCGGCAGCAGCCGCGGCGCATCCCGGTGGTCGAGCAAGATGCCGCCGATGAAGAAACCGGAGAGGACGAAGAAGAGATCGACGCCGCAGAAGAAGAGGCTGCCGAGCCGTTGCAGCGCGTCGTGCAGCCACACGCCCGTGGGACCCGGCACGGCGGCGTAGCAATGGAGCGCTACGACCAGGAGCACGGCCACGCCGCGCAGGCCGTCGAGCGCGACGAGGCGGCCGCCCGGCGCCGGCGCGGGCCCCGCGGGGGCGGCGGACGTTGCGCCGCTCCCGTTCACAGCACGAAGTCCGCCGGCGCGATCAGCAGGACGAACTCGCCCTTGAGGCTGGCCTTCGCGAGGCGGGCGTCGACGTCGGCGGCGCGGCCGACGAAGAAGGTTTCGTGGAGTTTGGTCACTTCCTTGGCGACGCAGAGGGTGCGGTCGGGGCCGAGGGTGGCGACGATCTCGGCGACGGCTTTGTCGATCCGGTGGCAACTTTCGAACAGGGCGAGGGTGTAGTCGAAATCCCGATACTTCTCGAGGAACGCGATCCGCGCCGCGCTCTTGGGCGGGAGGAAACCGACGTAGAGGAAACCGTTGCTGGGGAGTCCGCTGGCGCTGAGCACGGCGGTGAGCGCGCTGGGGCCGGGCACGGGGACGACCGGGAGTTGGCGGCGGCGGCAGGCGCGGACGACGCGGAAGCCGGGATCGCTCAGGGCCGGGGTGCCGGCGTCGCTGACGACGGCGACGGACTTGCCGGCGGCGATCAGGTCGGCGAGGCGGTCCGCGGCTTCGGTTTCGTTGTGCTCGTGATAGGAGACGAGGTCTTTGCGCAGGCCGAGGCGCGTCAGGAGCGCGCCCGTGGTGCGCGTGTCCTCGCAGGCAACGACGTCGACGCCGCCGAGGATCGCGCGGGCCCGGTCGGTGAGGTCGGCCAGATTGCCGATCGGCGTCGCCACGATGTAGAGGTGGCCGGGCAGGGGAGTGAGCGAGGTGTTTTCGGACATGGCGGCGCGGAAGACGCGGCGGGCGCTACGATGCGGAAAGGGCCGCGGCGGACCCAACAAAAAAATCCGGGCCGCGTTGCGGCACCGGATTGGAAGGGGGAGGGGGAGGAGTTGAGAGTAAGAGGTTGAGAGTTGAGAGAAAGGTCAGCGGGAAAGGACAGAGGCGCAGCGGCCGAAACAGATCGCTCTCTCAACCCTCAACTCTCAGCTCTCAACTTACCCAAGCTCAACGCCCGGAGGGCTGGCCCATGCCGGGAATCTGGCCTTCCCAGCTGGCGGGTTGGCTCCACGGAATCGCGGACTTTTTCGGCCCGTTGGTGGAACAGCCCCCGGCCAAGGCGCCGAAGCCGGCGAGCAGGAGGACGAAGACGGTTTTCTTGAGCGAGGTCATGGGATCAGCGGAGTAATAGGGCCGGATCGCCCTTCTGCAAGATTCCACGCAAGGTATCCGGCAGGACTTGCGCGATCGAGAAGTTGGGGCGGACGTCACTGATCTGAACCACGGCAACCTCCGAAGTTCCCTGGCTGACAGTGAGCTTGTGCCCGAGCCTGGCGCCGCGGACCGAGCCGAAGTTGAGGACGACGAAGGCGCTGTCCGGGCCGACACTGAGCACCGTGGCCCGGCCGGCGCGGTTGGTGAAGACGGCGGTCGACGACGCGAGGGTGCCCGGGGCGGCCGTGCCGGACTTCGCGGCGGCGAGCTGTTTTTCCAATTCGGCGATCGTGTCTTTGTAGGCGGCGACGGCGTCGGGCGAGGCGTTGGACGCGCGGGTCTCCGCGAGGTCCTGGCGCAGCGCGGAGATCTCGTCGGCCAAGGCGCGGGCGGTGAGTTCGTAAACGCCCAGGACGTTTTTGGTTTGCGCGAGGTCCTGCTCGGTCTGTTTCGCCTTCGTTTCGACGGCGGCGAACTGGACCTTGATCTGGCCGAGATCGGATTCGAGGGCGCGGACCTGACCCTTGAGGGCGCCGTTTTGCTCGTTGGCCTGGGCGAGGTCGGTTTCGAGTTTGCCGGCGCGGGCGGTGGCGTCGGCCAGACGCAGTTCGAGAATCTGTTTCGAATTGCCGATCTGGAAAAACAACCCGGCGGACACGACCGAGCCCAAAATCGCGATCGCGCAGAGGATCAGGGGCAGCCGGTTCATGGGGCGGAGGCGGAGTTAACCACGGATTTCACGGAATGCACGGACGCAATCCGGGGGGGATGACTATTGGAACCACGAAGGCACAGAGATCACGGAGTCCCCAAACCGCGCCACGGCCTGGTCCGGGCGCAGGTTGGATCCGGTTCCGGACCTTCAACTTTCACCTTTCAGCTTTTGTCTCTATCCCGCCGCCTCAGCTGAGCCGGTAGGTCGACTCGGTGTTCACGGCTTTGGCGCGCTTCTTGACGCCGGTGGTCTTGTTGGCCGCGAGGTGTTCGAGAATCTTGAAGACCAGCTCGGCCTTTTCGGGCGAACCGAGGCGCGTCGCGAGCGTCTCGGCGGAGAACGGTTCGCGCGGCGAGGCCTGCATTGCGGCCATGATTTGCAGCTTGAGCGCGATCACGCCGCCGGCGGCCTTCTTGCCGGCTTCGACGCCGGGCTGGTGGTAGGCGTTGATGCCGACGAGGGAGGCATAGAGCCCGGTGACGCGCTCGTACAACGCGATCACCATGCCGAGCGTGCGCGGGGAAACATCGGGCA
>NEUS01000158.1 GCA_002288455.1 Opitutia bacterium Tous-C1TDCM | reverse complement strand
CGCATCGCCGGGCCGGACGACGTTGCCGGCGTCGACGTGGCGCAAACCGACGCGGCCGGAAATCGGCGATTCGATTTTCGTGTAGGCCAATTGGCGCGCCGCGTCCTCGACCTGGGCCTGGTCTGAGGCAAGTGAGCCTTCGCGGTCGGCCACGAGCGCCTGCTGGGCCTCCAGTTGCTGCGGCGAAATCAGTTTCTGGCCGTGCAGTTGCTTGAAGCGATCGAGATCGGCCCGCGCCGTCGCCAATTGCGCTTCGCTCTGCTTGCGCTGCGCTTCCGCCTGGGCCAGGCGGCTGCGGTACGGCAGCGGATCGATCTCCGCCAGCAACTGCCCGGGCTCCACCTGCTGGCCCTCGGTGAACGCGAGTTTCAGCAACTGCCCCTCGACGCGGCTGCGGATCGTGACCGTGTTGACCGGCACCACCGTGCCGATCGCCCGCAGGTGCACCGCCAGATCGCGTTTTGCCGCGACTTCGGCGCGCACCGGCACCGCCTGGTTGCTGTTCCGGTTGCGGAACGGACTGCCGCCGCCGGAGCGCTGGGCCGGCGCGGACCGGAAGCCGAAATACCAGATGCCCCCGAGGAAAACCAGGGCGACGGCACTGTACAAAAACCAACGGCGGCGGGCGGGAGCTTGGGACATGGCAAAAAAGGGACGTCCGGTGATACGGACGGAATTGCCCGCCAGACGACCACGCCCGGCGATGCGTTGCTAGGAATTTCCCAAGAATTATCCCGGCGCTGCCTTGCCAATCCGGAATTTTCTGCGGTTGCGCGCGGCCGCGCGGAGGCCGGCCGTTAGCGCCGCCGCGCCGCCAACCGCCGCGCCACCGTCACCGCATTGGCAAAACTCGTCACGCTGGCTGCGCCCTTCCCGGCGAGGCCGAACGCCGTGCCGTGGTCCGGACTCGTGCGCACGTGCGGCAAACCGAGCGTCACGTTCACCGCGGTGTCGAAATCGATCGTCTTCAGCGGCGCGAGGCCCTGGTCGTGGTACAACGCGATCACCGCATCGAACTCGCCGCGCAGGTGCCGCGCGAACAACGTGTCCCCCGGCTCGCACTTCGAAACTCCCGGAAACTCCGCGCGCAACCGGTCCAGCGCCGGATTCAGCAGGTCGATCTCCTCGAGCCCGAGCAAACCGCCCTCGCCGGCATGCGGGTTGAGTCCGCACACCCCGATCCGCGGCACCGCGATCCCCTCGGCCCGGCAGAGATCGTCCGCCGCCGCCACCGTGCGCCGGAGCAAATTGGGCCCGAGCAATTTCGCGACCTGGTGCAACGGCACATGCCACGTCGCCAGCACCACGCGCATCCGGCCGCCGCAAAACGCCATCACCGGCTCGCCGCCCCAGCGGGCCGCGAAAAACTCCGTCTGGCCGGGAAACAGGTACCCGACGCCCGCCAGCGCCTCCTTGCTCACCGGGCCCGTGACGACGGCGGAAAACTCGCCGTTTCGGCATCCTGCCGCCGCGCGCTCCATCGCCGCCCACGCCACCCGCGCGCCCTCGCCCGTCGGCCAGCCCGGCACGGCCTCGTAGTCGGCGGGCCCCACCGCCACCTTCGCCGCCGGCGTATCCAAACTTCGGAGCCAACCCGCCGGCCCGATCACCGCCACCTCGGCCGCGTCCGCGCCGTGCGCCGCCAGCCAGCCCGCGATGATCTCGGGCCCGACGCCCGCCGGGTCGCCGCAGGTGAATGCCAGGGGAGCGGTCATCGGCAACATGCGTCCGGTCGACCCGGCCGGCTCACTCGCCGGCCTCCGCCTCGGCGCGGCGCGCCCGCGCGAAGCCGCGTTTGCCGCCGGCAAAGAAGTCGAGGAAACGCTTCGCCTCCGCCGAATCGAAAGCCCCCGCCGCCCGCCGCGCGGCCGCCACGTCGCGGATGTTGCCCGGCGTGAAATACACCTCGTGGAACGCCGTCTTCAGCTCCGCGATCGCGGCGCGCGCGAAGCCGCGGCGGCGCAACCCCACGGCGTTGAAGCCGATCACATCGTCGCGCTCCGCCACCATCGTGAAATGCGGCACGTCGCGCGTGATCGAGGCGTGGCCCGCGACCATCACGCTCTCGCCGATCCGGCAAAACTGGTGCACCGCCGCGCCGCCGCCGAAAAATGTGTGGTCGCCGACGCCGACGTGGCCGGCCAGCAGCGCCGCGTTCGCGAGCACGACGTGGTTGCCCACCTCGCAGTCGTGCGCCGCATGCGAGCCCGACATGAAGAAACAGTTTTCCCCGATCGCCGTCGCCTTGCCTGGATAGATCGAGCGGTTGATCGTGACGTGCTCGCGCAGCACGGTGCCGGCGCCGACCGTCACCCCGGTCGCGCTCGCGCGGTCGAACTTCAGGTACTGCGGATCGCCGCCGATCACCGCGAAGGGATGCACCGCCACCCGGTCGCCGAGCACGCAGTGTTTCGTCACGACGGCATAGGCCATGATCTCGCAGTCGGCGCCGAGCTGGGCGCCGGGTTCGACGATCGCGGTGGGATGGATAACGGTGGCCATGGATTCAGGAACGCGGGCGCCGGGCCGGGCCGCTCGGCCGCTCGCTGAGCAGGTCGAGCTGCGGGTCCTGCAGCAAATCGTAGTTCTTCAGCAGCCGGATCACCTGCAGGGTGTCGCTCTTGCTGTAGTTCTGGTTGATTTCGATTTTCTCGATCAGATCCAGCAGCATGGCCCGGAAGGAAATGATCGCGTCGACGCCGTGCTCTTTCAGCAACGCCACGCTCTGCGTCCGGAACGGCTCCGCCGTCGGCAGGCTCGGCAGCACCAGAATCTTCGTGAGCCCCCCGCCGCCGTCCGCCGGATCCGCCGGGAACAGGCGTTCCGCTTCCTTCAATACGCTCGTCTGCAGGAAACTGAAAATCTCCGGGCTGCTCCGCAGCGTGTTCGGCGTGAACACGCCGGTGTGCCAGCCCTTCACCGCGACGATCGCCTTTTGCACGAAGGGCAGCTCGCTCGAAAACAGGAAGAAATCCGGCTTCCGCGCGTCCCGCTGCCACACCGGATTGTAGACGATCAGGTCGATCTCCTCCTCGGCCACCTTGCGCCGCGCCGACACCTGGTACTTCCGCGCCTGCCGGACCAGAAAACCGTTCTGCTCGAAATACTCGCGGACAATTCCTTCGTCGATGGCGGACATCTCGGGTGGGCGGAAAAGGAGGAAGGGAAACGGAATTCCGCGCAAACCGACCGGGCCGCGCGAGGCGTCCAGCTCAATCCGCAACCCGCAATCCGCAATCCGAAATCAAGCGGCGCCCACTTCGCGGAAACTCGCCGCCACCAGTTCCGGCGGCACCGCCGACTGCGTCGCCGCCTCGCCCAGCCGCCGCAGCACCACGAAACGCAGGCCGCCCGCGCGCACCTTCTTGTCGCGCCCCATCGCCGCCAGCAATTCCCCGTAGGCCAACGGCGCCCGCAACCGCACCGGCAGCCCGTGCGCCAACGCGACGCTCTCGGTGCGGGCGACGTCGTCGCCCCTCAGGTATCCCAATTTCAACGACAGCCGCGCCGCCGCCGCCAGGCCGATCGCGACCGCCTCGCCGTGCAGGTATTCGCCGTAGCCGGCCGCGTTCTCGATCGCGTGCCCGAAGGTGTGTCCGAGGTTGAGCAGCGCCCGGCCGCCTTCCTTCGCGGTTTCGAATTCGTCCGCTTCCACGATCCGCGCCTTGGCCGCGCAGCACCGCCGCACGACCTCGGCCAGCCGCGGATCCCCCGCCGCCAGCGGTTTCGCCTCGAGCTCGGCGAACAGCGCCCCATCGCCCAGCAGGCCGTACTTGATCACCTCGGCCATGCCCGCCGCAAATTCCCGTTCCGGCAACGTCGCCAGCAACCCCGTCGCCACATACACCGCCCGGGGCTGGTGGAACGCGCCGACGAGGTTCTTGCCCGCGGCGATGTTGATGCCGGTTTTGCCGCCGACGGAACTGTCCACCATCGCCAGCAGCGTCGTCGGCACCTGCACAAACGCGATGCCGCGCAGCCACGACGCCGCCGCAAACCCGCCCAGGTCGCCGATCACCCCTCCGCCGACCGCGAAAAGCACGCCGCCGCGGTCGAGTTTGTTCTCCGCCAGGAAATCCAGCACCCCGCCGAGCTCGCCGAGCGACTTCGATTCTTCGCCCGCCGCCACAATGTGCCGTGGCACGTCGCCGAACATCGCCGCCAACGCCGCCGCCTGCTGCGTCGCCAGATTGCGATCCGTCAGCACCGCGACCTTCGCGCCTTCGGCGAGTTTGGCCGCGACCGCCGCCCGCACCGCCTCCGTGAGATCGGATCCGAAGTGGATCGGGTAACTGCGCGCGCCGAGGTTGACCTGCAATGTCTCCGCCATGGGAAGTTCAGCTGAATGTCCCGACGCCGGAGCGTCAACCCGCCGCGCAAATCGCATCGCCGTAGCCCGGAGCTTCAGCCCGGGCCTATTCCCATCCGCAACTCCGCCACTCCTCCCGAAAATCGCAATCCCCCGCCCGCCACCCCAACCTTATCGCAGCTCCGAAAAACACCGCGACCACGCCCACCGTCGCAGCGCACCGGTGAACTCCAGCGACGGGCACCAATCCCGGGTAAAATCAGCCCTACCCTTCCGTTCGCTCGCGCCCGCAGCCACTGCGCCGGCGTTTTCCAGAGCGTCCCCATCTCTCAAAACCACAGATCCCGGGGCCTACCCCACACCGCCGCTGAAGCATCGTGGAGATCCGCGGGATCTGCGAAATCCGTCGTTAATCAACCTCGTTTTCTCCGCGCCAAAGGCCGCCAGACGCGCGATCAACCACACCCCGAAATGAGACTCGAATCCCGCAACATGTTGTTTCTCCGTATTCTTTATTGAGATTGAGACCTCGCCTCATTTTGAGCATTGAATTGCGCCTGAGTCTCATTACCTACCTTAAGGCATGAGTTCGCTCTCATCCCGCCACCGCTGCCGCGCCGTTCACCAAAGCCTGCGGTTCGCCGCCTTCCTCTCCGCCGCGTTGCCGGGCTCGATCCTCTCCGCTACCAACCCGCCGGTTCCGTCCGACGTCGCCGCTGAACCCGCCACCCGCCTCCCCGCCTTCCGCGTCGAAGCCGAAGCCGAATCCGACCACTACATCCAGGGCCCGTTTCTTCCCGATACCCAAGGCACCCGCATCAACGCCGGCAAAAAGACCACGATCCTCGATTTCGACAGCCAGCCCCGCATCAACGGCAACAACTACCGCCAGGCCCTCGCCCAGGCCCCCGGCCTCGTCCTCAGCGAGGAAACCTCCCCTCTCGTCAGCATCGGCTACCGCGGCCTCGAACCCCACCGCGCCCAATTCACCCAGGTCCTCAAGGACGGCATCCCCATCCACGCCGACCAGTTCGGGTATCCGGAAGCCTACTACACCCCGCCCCTCGACACCGTCGACCGCATCGAATTCACCCGCGGCGGCGCCGCCCTGATGTACGGCCCCCAGCCCGGCGGCGCCCTCAACTACGTCACCAACCGCCCCCGCACCGACCGCATCCTCTCCGGTTCGACCCTCCAGACTTTCGGCAGCGAGGACTACTATTCCTCGTTCACCTACGTCGACGGCACCGCCGGCCGCGTCGGCTACTACGGCTACTACAACCACCGCGAATCCGACGGCATTCGCGCCGCCAACAGCGACTACTCCCTCGACGCCTGGCTCGGCCGGCTCGTGCTCGACGGCGCCTCCGCCTCCCGCTGGATCCTCACGCTCGAAACCTACGCCGAGGAACACGGCGAGCCCGGCGGTCTCACCTTCGCCACCGGCCCCAACGCCGCCAACTACCTCGCCGACCGCCGCGCCGTCTCCCGCCGCCACGACCGCTTCAACCTGGACCGCGACGCCGTCTCCCTCATCTGGGAACACGACTTCGGCCGCGGCACCTTCGCCGCCCGCGCCTGGGCCATCGACTACCTCCGCGCCTCCCGCCGCCAGGGCGGCGGCGGTTTCGGCACCCTCCCGACCGGCGCCGCCGCCGCGACCAACACGATCGAACGCCAGCAGTTCACCACCCTCGGCGCCGAAACCAAAATCCGCCTCGACTGGGGCGACCGCCAGCAGCACGCCTTCACCGCCGGTATCCAAGTTTTCCAGACGGACTCGCCCCGCACCGACAGCCGCGGCGCCGCGGCCGACGCCGTCGCCGGCAGCATCTTGGCGAAATCGCAGCGCGACGTCGTCGCCGCCCCCGTGTTCACGGAAGCCCTCTTCCGTTTCGGCAAACTCAGCGTAACCCCGGGCGTCCGCGTCGAATCGATCCGCCAACGCGTGCACGAACTCGCCAACGCCGCCAAATCCGCCGCCGGCACGCCGCTCGGCCGCCGCGACGACCGCACGACCGTCCCGCTCTTCGGCCTCGCCGTCGGCTACGATCTTCCGGCCCAGGGCCAGCTCTACTTCAACGCCGCCGAAAGCTACCGCCCCGTCATCTTCACCCAAGCCGTCCCCAACGCCGCCACCAACGTGATCAATGCCGATCTCGAGGAAGGCCGCGCGGTCCAGTTCGAACTCGGTTACCGCGCCCAGCCCGCCCCCGGCCTCGTGCTCGACGCCAGCGTCTTCCACCTCGATTTCGACAACCAGATCGGCGCCTTCGCCCTGCCCGGCGGCCTCTCCACCGTCGCCAACGTCGGCCGCGCCGTGCACCGCGGCGTCGAACTCGGCGGCAGCTACGATCTTCTCCGCCTGCTCCGCGGCACCTCGGGCAAATCGTCCCTCTCCTTCTACGCCAACGCCCTCTTCCTCGACGCCGAATTCAAATCCGGCGCCGCCGCCGGCCGCACGCCGCAGTACGCGCCCGACCGCCTCGTCCGCACCGGCCTGCTCTTCACCCGCGGCTCGGCCCTGAAATTCGCCCTCACCGGCACGCTCTCCGCCGACAGCTTCGCCGACGACGCCAACTCCGCCCAGCGCTACGTCCCCGCCTACGCCGTGTGGGACCTCACCGCCGAAGCCCGCCTGCCCGGTCTTCCCGTCCGCGTCATCGCCGGCGTGAACAACGTTTTCGACGAGGACTACTACAACCGCATCCGCCCCGACGGCATCGATCCCGCCCCGCGCCGCAACGCCTACGTCGGCGTCGCCCTCGAATTCTAAGCGTATCCGAATCCCGGATTCGAACCGCCCTTTCGCCTCCGCCACCGCGTATCCGGCCGAACCCCACGGCCGGTTTTTAAGACCTTCCACATGAGACTGAGTCCCAACCACCGCCATTGCCTCCTCTGGGCCGCGCTCCTCGGCGCGCCCGCCTTCGCCGCCGCGCCGGCCGCACCGTCTTCCGCCGACGACGCCGTCGTCGCCCTCGAACGCGTCACCGTCAGCGCCGCCTTCCGCACCGAGAAACTCGCGAGCGCCCTCCCGGTCACGACCACCGTCGTCGGCTCCGAAACGCTCGACCGGCAACTCGCGATCTCGAGCGACCTCGGTCAGGTCCTCGCGCAGAACGTCCCGAGCTACGCACCGTCCCGCCAGAAGCTCACCAGCCGCGGCGAATCCTTCCGCGGCCGCGATCCGCTCTACCTCGTCGACGGCATCCCGCAGTCCAATCCCCTCCGCGCCGGCAACCGCGAGAGTCTCACGGTCGATCCGTTCTTTCTCGGAAAAATCGAGGTCGTCCACGGCTCCTCCGCCGCCCAGGGCATGGGCGCCACCGGCGGGCTCGTGAACTTTGTCACCCGCTCCGCCCCGGAAAAACCCGGCGTCTCCTCGCTGCTCGAGTTCACCGGCACGGCTTCCGCCCGCTTCAAATCCGGCGGCACCGGCGGCAAGTTCGCCGCCCTCTCCGCCGCCCGCTCCGGCCGCGCCGCCCTCGTCGCCGGCGCCACGTGGGAGCACCGCCCGATGGCCTTCGACGGCGACGGCCGCGCCCTCGGCATCGACAACGTGCAGGGCGACGTCCTCGACAGCGATGCACTCGGCTTCTTCGCCAAAGGCGCCTTCGACTTCACCGCGCGCCACCGCATCGAGCTCCAGCTCAACCGCTTCGACCTCGAGCAGAATCCCGCCTGGCTCACCGTCGCGGGCCGCCGCGCCGCCGGCCTCACGACCACGTCCGTCCGCGGCCGCCCCGCCGGCCTCCCCGCGCACAACCGCGTCATCGCCGCCGCCCTGACCTTCACCGACCGCGAACTCTTCGGCGGCGAACTCACGGTCAACGCCTTCGCCCAGGACTTCGCCGCCACCTACGGCGCCTCCGACACCGCTGCCACCCGCGCCTTCTTCCGCTTCAACGGCGTCCCCACCCTCGACCAGTCGCAGGTCGTCGCCGAAAAGCACGGCCTCCGCACGACCTGGGTCCGCACGTATCCGGAACTTGGCGACCTCGGCGTCGTCGGCGGCTTCGACTGGCTCGCCGACGAAACCGCCCAGCGCCTGGTCCTCACCGGCCGCAATTGGGTCCCCTATACCACCTACACCGGCTGGTCGCCGTACCTGCAGCTGGAGCAACCGCTCGGCCGCCTCACCCTCACCGGCGGGCTCCGCTACGAGTTCGCCGAACTCGCCGTCGACGATTTCCGCACCATCGAATCTTCGGGCTCGACCCTCGTCCGCGGCGGCCAACCCGCCTTCGGGGAACCGCTGCTCAACCTCGGCGCCAACTGGCAGCTCGCCCGCGGCGTCACGCTCTACGGCGGTTTCGCCCAGGGCTTCGGCATGGCCGACGTCGGCCGCATCCTCCGCGCCATCAACACGCCGAACCTCGACGTCGACACTTTCCTCAACCTCGACCCGATCGTCACCGACAACTGGGAGGCCGGCGTGCGCCTCCACGGCGACGGCTGGCGCCTCGGCTGGAACGTCTTCCTCTCCTCCGCGAAACTCGGCGCCCGCCTCGTCGCGAACCCTTCCGGCATTTTCGATGTCGTCCGCGAGAGGAGCGAAACCTACGGCACCGAGATCACCGGCCAGTACCGCCTCCCCGGCAAACTCGGCACGCTCGGCGGCTACCTCGCCGTCCTCGAGGGCAAGAGCGACCGCGATCTCGACGGCCGCGTCGACCGCCGTCTCCCAGGCGTCAATATCAGCGCCCCGAAGTTCGCCCTGCACTGGGACAAAGTCTGGTCCGCGCGCGTCGACACGCGGCTGCAGACGCTTTCCCTCCTGCGGCGCAGCGATCCCGACAATCTCCGCGCCGGCGATTTCGGCGGCTACACGCTCGTCGATCTGCTCGCCAACGTCCGCGTCGCCGACCGGCAAACGGTCGGCCTCGGGATCGAGAACCTCCTCGATCGCCGCTACGTCACGTACTTCTCGCAGACGCTCACCGGCGCAAACGCGACCGAAGACAACTTCTTCGCCGGCCGCGGCCGCACGATCTCCGTGCGCTACCGCTGGGCGTTCTGACCGCGTTCCCGGTGCCCTCCTATCCGGATCCCGCCGCGCGTATCCGCCGCTGGCACACGCACCTCGTCGTGTGGGCGGCGCACCGCGTCCTCGGCCTCGTTTTCGGCGCGCTCATCTTGCTCGCGAGCGCGACCGGCGGGCTGCTGGTCATGCACCATGAGCTCGAAGAAGTGGTCGAGCGCGCACGCCACGTCGTTCCCGTATCCGGAATAGAACCACGGCCGATCCTCGCCCAGGTGCGCGCCGCCGCGCCGTTCGCCCCCGCCGGTTACCGCGCCTTCCGCTACCTGCCGCCGTCGGATCCCGGCCGCACGGCCAAGGTGCTCTTCGTCGCGCCCGACGGCCGCACCCGCTGGTCGGCCCTCGTCGATCCGGCCGACGCCCGCGTCGTGTGGCACGGCGCGGACCAAGGGCTGTTCACGCCCTGGCTGCTCGCGCTGCACATGCACCTCCACCTTGGCGGCTGGGGTTACGTCGTCACCGGCTGCGCCGGCGCCGGCCTGTTTTTGCTCGGCCTCACCGGTCTCTACTTGTACCGCGGTCGGCTCGCCTCGGTCTGGCGGTTGCCGTTCCGTCGCCGCGGCGGCAAACGCCTCTTGTTTTCCGACCTGCATTCGTGGCTCGGCACGGTTTCGATCTATTTTTCCCCGATGCTCGGCCTGACCGGCCTGATCTATTGCGTGACGATCGCCCCGGGGCAGATCACCCCGCCGAAGCCGCTCGCCTCGCCTTTCGATCTCGCGACCCACGTGCCGGTGGAGCCGATGCTCGCGTTTGCGCACGCGCGTTTCCCGGAAGGCACTGTCCCACGCGTGATGTTTCCCGCCCGCCCGCAGGCGCCCGTCACGCTGCTCGTCCTCGAACGCGGCGCGCCCGTGTGGCGCAAGTTCAGCCGGATCGAGTTCGATCCGGCGAACGGCGCGCTGCGCGCGGTCCGCGACGCGCGCGAAGCCACCGTGCGGGAAAAATTCTCCGCCCTCCTCGCCCCGTTGCACATGGGCTTCTACGGTTCGGAACTCGTGAAGTGGCTCTACGTGCTCGGCGGCTTCGCCCCGGCGATCCTCGCCGTCACC
>NEUS01000157.1 GCA_002288455.1 Opitutia bacterium Tous-C1TDCM | reverse complement strand
TCGGAGTTCGGAGTTCGGAGTTCGGAGTTCGGAGTTCGGAGTTCGGAGTTCGGAGTTCGGAGTTCGGAGTTCGGAGTTCGGAGTTCGGAGTTCGGAGTTCGGAGTTCGGAGTTCGGAGTTCGGCCGCGCGCGCCTATAACCCAAAACCCAAAACTCAAAACCCAGAACTTGAGCCGCGTAGGCGCGGCGATTTCCCAACTCCGAACTCCAAACCCCGAACTCCAAACTTGAAATCGCCGAGGTTTGAAGCGCCGCGCTTCAAACCTTGGCGATTTTGGCTTCGAGCGACGGCACGACGAACGGAGCGCGGTAGTTGCGGGTGAGCAGCGGATTCGCGACGGCGGCGAATTCGCCGGCGAAACGTTCGCGGCGCTTCGGGTCGAGCGTGAGCGGCACGCCGTAGGTGAGCGGGGTGCGCGCGAGGTCGACGTCGTTGGCGGCGAGGTGCTCCGTCATGCGGCCGACGGATTCGGCGAGGCCGGCGTTGCCCTTGATCCGGGCCTTGAGATCGGCGGGAGCGGCGGCCTGGCCGAGCACGTGCGAGATGTTGCCGAGGTGGCAGAGCGCGCTGGAGACGTGGCCTTCCTCGATCGGGCCGTAGAGGTCGGCTTGTTTGCGGCTGCGGACGGCGTCGACGAAGTTCTGCATGTGCCGGTCGGTGCCCTTGAACTCCTTCACGACCTTGCCGGCGCGGTCGAAGGCGGTGGCGGCGAAATAGTTTGTGGTCACGACGCTGCCGCCCTCGCAGTCGATCACGTTGCCCACGCCGACGCCGCGGTATTTGTCCATGGCGCCGTCGCCCTTCGCGCCGGTTTTCGACGGCAGGCCGCGGACTTCGAAGATCAAGGGGGCGGTGGCGTAGTCGTGGATCACGACCTGCGTGTTGGGCGTGTCGCCGTCGTCGACGTAGCCGAGGCGGCCGCCGACGCTGAGCGTGCCGCGGGGCAGGCCCTTTTCGCCGAGGAACCAACGCGCGACATCCATTTGGTGGATGCCTTGGTTGCCGACGTCGCCGTTGCCGGTGACGTGGAGCCAATGCCAGTCGTAGTGGAGGCGGCGGCGGCGAATCGGGTCGGCGGGGGCGGGGCCGGCCCAGAGGTCGTAGTTGACGGTGGCGGGAATGGCGAAGGGAGCGTCGGCCTTGCCGATGGAGTCGCGGCGCTTGTAGCAGAAGCCGCGGGCGGCGGTGACTTTGCCGAGGTTGCCGGCGCGGACCCACGCGACGGCCTGCTGGAGGCCTTCGCCGGAGCGGATCTGGGTGCCGCATTGCACGATGCGTTTCGTCAGGGCGGCGGCGGCGACGAGCTGGCGGCCTTCCCAGACGTTGTGGGAAACGGGTTTCTCGACGTACACGTCTTTGCCCGCCTGGCAGGCCCAGATGGCGTGCAGGGCGTGGATGTGGTTCGGCGTGGCGAGGCTGACGGCGTCGATGTCGGGCGACGCGAGCAGTTCGCGGATATCGACGTAGGTTTTGACGGCGGCGTAGGGCTGCTTGCCGTCGACCTTGGTGGCACGGGCGCGCTCGAGCACGGCGGTGTCGACATCGCAGAACGCGGCGATGCGCACGCCCTTGATTTTGCCGAGGCTGGCGAGGTGGCTGCGGCCGCGGCCGTTGAGGCCGACGACGGCGACACGGAGGTCGGCGTTGGCGCCGGCGACTTGGGCCCAGGAGCGGGCGGTGAACACGGTGAGTCCGGCCGCGGCGGACGTTTTGAGGAAGGAGCGGCGGGTGAACGGGGTCATGGCGGGGTGGCTGCTAGGATGGGGTGAAAGCGGGGCGGAGGGACGTCCGCCGTTAGCGGATACAAAAAGAGGCAGGTCGTGCGACCTGCCTCGGATTCAATTTATTTGCCGGCCGCGTAGGCCTGGAAGCGTTCGGCAATCTTGGCGGTTTTTTCGTCGCCGGGGTGAAAATAGAAGCGCCAGCGGAACGTCACGCTGCCGCCGGCGGGGATGGTGAGGTCGCCGGCCTTGGGCTCGTTCTTGAGATTTTCGAAATCGTGTTTGCCGAAGGGATTCGCGGCGAAGAGCGCGTAGTCGCGCACGTGCCACCAGGTCGGGTGGCGGGGATTCTTCGGGTGGTCGAACATGGCGATACCGTAGATCTTGCCGTTCTTCGGGCCGTGGTAGTCGACCCAGGTGGAGCGCTTGCCCCAGGTGGCGGTATTCTTGATCCCTTCGGCGTTGACGATCGTGCCGGTGCCCTCGTGTTTTTTCCGCTGCTTGTTGACGGAATAGGAATGCGGCGGCGTCATCCACAGCGGCACGCGGATGGCCATCGAGCCTTCCTTGGTATCGCCGAAGACAACCGGTTTGCCGGCCGGGGCCTTCAGCGTGACCTCGTAGTCGAGGGTGCGCGTGGCGGCATCGCCGCTGAGGCGGACAACGGTGTCGTCCGTGCAATGCACGGTGCCGTCCGGGCCGACCCATTTGTTGCTCGCGCGGATTTCGGCGACGCCGCCCTTGACGGAGGCGTCGACCTTTTCGCTGACGATCTTGCCCTTCTGGTCGTTGTTTTCGGCCCAGAAATCGACGCCGTTGACGGCGCCGTGGGTGAACCAGAGGGAGCGGTGGTGCGGGTGGTCTTCCACTTCGCCGGCCACGCCCTTCTTCATCGGGAAATGGCGCATCAGCTCGGTGCCGTCGGCCGCGAGGACCGGGTAGAAATAGGGTTTCGGGCCGTCCTTGTAGACGTACTCGGTGAACAACTGGCCGCCGATTTCGACGCGCACGCGGCCGTCGCTGCGGGTTATCTTGGGGTCGGCGGCGGCGGCGCGCAGCGCAAACGTGGGCGCCAGCAAACCGGCGAGCACGAGAAGGGGCAGGACACTTGTCTTCATGGGTAAAGCCAAGAGACGGACGAAAGCCGAAAAAGGCGCAACCGGAAACCGGAGGCTCGAGAAGACCGGAAACCGAAGACCGGAGACCGGAACCCCACCCCCGCCCACCCAACCCCGAACTCCGAACTTCACCCCGTTCCCGTCCCCGCCGGTTGCTCCCACCCAAAACCCAAAACTCAGAGCCCAGAACCCAAAACCCAGAACCTCACGCATATATTAATGCGCGCGAGCGCAGTCTTGACGTGTTCACCTGAACACGTCACGCGTTTTGGCACGGCTCCGTCCTTGCGATGCGAAACTCGCGCCGCACGCTGCCGACCCGTTTTTCCCCTTTCATCAAAAACCACCCAACGTCCGACCAACCTCCGCCCGACATGTCCAAAGCCGCCCCCGCCGCCAAGTCCGCCGACGCCAAGCCGACCGCTCCCGCCAACGCCGCCCTCGCCGCCGCCAGCGTCGCCCGCGACAAGAACATCGAGCTCGCCCTCTCCTCCATCACCAAGCAGTTCGGCGAAGGCTCGATCATGCGGCTTGGCAGCAATGCCAAGATGAAGGTCGAGACGCAGACCACCGGCTCCCTCGCGGTCGACCTCGCCCTCGGCGTCGGCGGCCTGCCCAAGGGCCGCATCATCGAGATCTACGGACCGGAATCCTCCGGTAAAACGACGTTCTGCTTGAGCGTCATTGCCGAAGCCCAAAAGACCGGCGGCCTCGCCGCCTTCATCGACGTCGAGCACGCCCTCGACCCCAAGTACGCCCGCATCGTCGGCGTGAAACTCGACGACCTCCTCGTTTCCCAGCCCGACTCCGGCGAAGACGCGCTCAACATCATGGAGACGCTCATCCGCTCCAATTCGATCGACGTCATCGTCCTCGACTCCGTCGCCGCCCTCACCACCAAGGCCGAACTCGACGGCCAGATGGGCGACGCCACCGTCGGTGCCCAAGCCCGCCTCATGTCGCAGGCCATGCGCCGCCTCACTGCGGTCGTGAGCAAGACCAACTGCGTCTGCATCTTCACCAACCAGATCCGCGAGAAGATCGGCGTCATGTTCGGCAACCCGGAAACTACCTCTGGCGGCCGCGCGCTCAAGTTCTTCTCCTCCATCCGCATCGACATCCGCCGCAAGGACCAGATCAAGACCCCCGAGGGCAAGGTCATCGGCAACCGGACCAAGATCAAAGTCGTGAAGAACAAGGTCGCCCCGCCGTTCACCGAGGTCGAATTCGACATCATGTACGACGAAGGCATCTCCAAGATGGGCTCGCTCCTCGATCTCGGCCTCGAGCACAAGATCCTCGAAAAGAAGGGCGCGTGGATCGCCTACGAGGGCAACCTCGTCGGCCAAGGCCGCGACGCCGCCAAACAGGCGCTCAAGGAAAAGCCCGAACTCGCCGAGAAGATCCACAAAGCCATTTTGGAAAAGGTAAACATCGTCGGCGGCGCCACCGTCACCGGCGAAAGCACCGAGTAAACGGATTCCGTTCCGCCAATCTCGGCTCCCGCGGAGCCCCTCCCCTTCCCTCCCCGGGCCGGTCTCACGACCGGCCCTTTTTGTTTTCCCAAGTTCGTCCGCGTCCGCGGCGCCACCCGACCATGGGTGTTTCCGCCCGCGCGAAACGCATCCAGCCCCGCCCCGTCGTGCCGATTGCTTCCGTGGCATCCCGTATTGCCAACTATCGCCCCTTCGCCTTCCCGCCGCGGCCGTTTTCCCTCTCCGTCCCTTCACCTTCCGCCTTCCCCCTTTCGCCTTTCCGCCATGCTCCCCTGCCCCGCCCCGGCCCGCTGCCTCAAGCGCCGTTTCCCGCACCGGTCCGGATTCGTCGCCCTTCTGTTTGTCGCGCTCGGTCTCGTCGGTTGCCAGTCGACGGCACCGTCGTCCGTCGAGCCCCGCGATCCGGCCGGCGTGCGCGTGGAAATCTCCGGCCGCATCGCCGGGATCCGCGACGCCATCCTTGCCCGATCGGCTGCGGGCATCGTCGCGCCGGGCACGGCCGATTGGACCTTCACCGGGCCCGACGGCGCCACGCTCGATCGGGCCGCGTTCGTCGCGCGCACCGAAACGCTCTTCGCGCGGATCGTGAGCATTGAAAGTTTGGATACGACGGTCGACCGGATCGCCTTCGCCGACGCCGCGACGGCCGAGGTCGAGATCACGCAGACCATGGTCCGCACGGAACGCGGCGCTGCCGGCGCCCCGGACACGCGCCTCTGGCTGCGCTACCGCGAGCGCCACCGCTGGGTGCACACCGACGCCGGCTGGCGTGTGCGCTCCGTCGCCTTCATCGGCACGCCGGAACGCCGCCCCTTGGCCCCCGGCGAAAAGCCCTGAGCCGACGTCGTAGCCCGCCCGTCGTAGCCCGGCGCTTCAGCCCGGGTCCTATCTGTCCATATATCTATCTGTCGCCGGCTCCACCCGCGCCGCATCGCATCGCCCCGCGCAAACCGGTCCGCTCCCTTCGCCTTATCCCCGGCTTAAGCCGCGGCGCTAGTGTGCGTTTGCCCGTTGCTGCCCCGGCGAAAAGCGCGTCTGCTCCGCCCCGTTTGTCCATGGCCGACCCGCTCGCTTCCCTGCCCGCCCGACCCGGCCCCGCCGTGCCGGTCCGGGAGCCGGTGTTCCACGTGCGCGGCCTCGCCCGTCGCTACGGCGAAGGCGAGGCGGCCGTCACCGCCCTCGCCGGCGTCGACCTCGATCTCTATGCCGGCGAACTGATCGTGCTGCTCGGCGCTTCCGGCAGCGGCAAGTCCACGTTGCTCAACCAACTCGGCGGCCTCGATTCCCCCAGCGAGGGCGTGCTCGAATACCGCGGCGCCAACCTCGCCGCCTTCGGCGAGGCGGAACTCACGGTGTTCCGGCGCGACGCCGTCGGCTTCGTTTTCCAGGCCTACAATCTCATCCCCAGCCTCACCGCCCGGGAAAACGTCGCGCTGATCACCGAGATTTGCCGCGCGCCGATGGTGCCCGAGGAAGCCCTCGCACTCGTCGGCCTCGCCGACCGGATGAACCACTTCCCCGCCCAGCTTTCCGGCGGCGAACAGCAACGCGTCGCCATCGCCCGCGCCATCGCCAAACGCCCCGAGGTCCTGCTCTGCGACGAACCCACTGGCGCCCTCGATGTCCGCACCGGCATCACCGTCCTCGAGGCCGTCGAACGCATCAACCGCGAGCTCGGCACCCTCGCCGTCATCATCACGCACAACGCCGTGATGGCCGACATGGCCGACCGCATCTTCACGTTGTCCGACGGCCGCATCGTCAACGTCCGCGCCAACACCCGCCGCGCCGCCGCCCGCGAACTGAAGTGGTAGCCGCCGCGCCATGAGCCACCTCGACCGCAAGCTGCTGCGCGATCTCCGCGGCCTCAAGTCGCAGGCCCTCGCCGTCGCTCTCGTCATGGCCTGCGGCCTCGCGATGATGATCACCACGCGCTCGCTCATGCTCTCGCTCGAGAGCACGCGCGACGCCTACTACGAGCAGCACCGTTTCGCCGAGGTCTTCGCCCGTCTGAAACGCGCCCCGCTCGCCGTCCGCGACCAACTCGCCGCCATCCCGGGAGTCGCCGCCGTGCAGACCGGCATCTCGATGCAGGTCACGCTCGATGTCCCGGGCCTCGCCGAGCCCGCCGTCGGCCTGCTCAACTCGCTCCCCGAGCGCGGCACGCCCGTGCTCAACCGCCCCTACGTCCGCGCCGGCCGCCTGCCCGCGGGCCGCACCGCCGTCAGCGAACTCGCGGTAAGCGAGGCCTTCGCCGACGTGCATGGCCTCAAGCCCGGCGCCACCCTCGCCGCCATCCTCAACGGCACGAAACAAACCTTCCGTCTCTCCGGCATCGTGCTTTCCCCGGAATTTGTTTTCGAAGCCCCGCCTGGTTCCGCCCTGCCGGACAACCGTACCTACGGCGTCTTCTGGATGCCGTACCGCGAACTCGCCACCGCGTTCCAGCTCTACGGCGCCTTCAACAGCGTATCCATTTCTCTGGCACCGGGGGCCTCCGAGGGCGAGGTCGTCGCGGCTGTCGACCGCGTGCTTGCCCCTTACGGCGGCCGCGGCGCCTACGGCCGCGACAACCATCCGTCCAACCGCCGCGTCGACGACGAGATCCGCGTGCTGCAGGGCCTGTCGGTCGCGTTCCCGCTCGTGTTTCTCAGTGTCGCCGCGTTCATGACCAACGCCGTGATGAGCCGGCAAATCGCCCTGCAGCGCGAGCAGATCGCCATGCTCAAGGCCTGCGGTTTCAGCAACCGCCAGGTCGGTTTCCACTATTTCAAATTCTCCCTCGTGATCGTGGTCGCCGGTGTGGTCTTCGGCATCGCGGCCGGCGTGTTCCTCGGGCGCCAGCTCGTCGACATGTACCATTTGTTTTTCCGGTTTCCCGAACTCGGCTTCGTTCTGGATACGCGGGTGCTGGTCGCGGCCGTGATCGTGAGTTCGCTCGCGGCCTTCGTCGGCGTCGCCGGCGCCGTGCGCCGCGCTGTGCGGCTGCCGCCCGCCGAGGCGATGCGGCCCGAGGCCCCGGCCAGTTTCCGCCCCGCCCTCGTCGAACGACTCGGCGGCGCCCGCTGGTTCAGCCCGTCGTTCCGCATGGCCCTGCGCAACATCGAGCGCCGGCCGATCCGCAGCGGGCTCACCTGCCTCGCCCTCGCGATGGCCACGGGAATTTTGATTGTGCCGAATTCGTTCCGCGACGGCGTCGCCTATGTCATCGATTTCCAATGGGACATCGTGCAGCGGCAAACCGTCACGCTGACCTTGGTCGAACCCGGCCCGGCCCGCGCCCTCGCCGATTTCAAACACCTGCCCGGCGTCGTGCACGCGGAGCCGTTCCGCTACGTGCCGGTCGAGTTTCGCTCCGGCCCCGTCCTGCGCCGCCTCGCGGTGCAAGGCTTGCCCGAACGCGGCACGCTCAGCCGCGTGATCGACGCGAGCACCGTGCAGATTTCCCTGCCCGCCCGCGGCATCGTGATGTCCGCCAAGCTCGCGGAAATCCTGCGGATCCGGCCCGGCGACGAAGTCACGGTGCGCGTGCTCGAAGGCCGCGAGCGCGAGGTCCGGGTGCCCATTGCCGCGCTGGCCGAGGATTTCGCCGGCATGGCCGCGTACATGGAGCTCGGCGCGCTCAACCGGCTCATGCTCGACGGCGACCGCATCAGCGGCGCCCACGTCGTCGTCGCCAAGGGCCGCTGGCCCGAGTTTCTCGACGCCGTGAAAAACACGCCGCGCATCGCCGGTTGCGTGATCAAGGACGCGATCCGCGAGGGCTTCCGCAAGACCACCGCCGAAAGCATCGGCCTGCTGCAGAAGATGTACGCGATGTTCGCGACGATCGTCGCCTTCGGCATCATCTACAACAGCGCCCGCATCTCGCTTTCCGAACGCGCCCGCGAGCTTGCGACGCTGCGCGTGCTCGGCTTCAGCCGCGGCGAGGTCGGCGCCGTCCTTGTCGGCGAACTCGTGGTGCTGACCGTCGCCGCCTTGCCGCTCGGCCTCGTGCTCGGTTCCGGTTTCGCCAAAGGCATCCTCGCCGGCGTCAACACCGAGACGGTCCGGCTGCCCCTGGTGCTCACGCCGTCGAACTATGCGTTCGCGATTTTGGTCGTGGCCACGGCTTCCGCGCTCTCCGCCCTCTTCGCCGCCCGCAAACTCGCCGAAATCAATTTGGTCAGCGCCCTCAAGGCCCTCGACTGAGCTCTTCCTATGCCCACCGCTCCCTCCCCTGCCGCTCCCAAACCCGGCGCGCCCGCCTGGCGCCGTCGGCTGCCGTGGATCGCCGGCGCCGCGCTCGTGGCGCTGATCGTCGTCGGCCTCTGGCCGCGTCCGATTCCCGTCGAGGCCGGCAATGTCGCCCGCGGCCCCCTCGTCGTCACCGTCGACGAGGAAGGCATGACGCGGGTGAAAAACCGCTACGTCGTCTCGGCCCCCGTGGCCGGCCACCTCCGCCGCATCGAGTGGAAAGCCGGCGCGCCCGTCGAGGCCGGCAAGACCGTGCTCGCCGTGCTCGAGCCCGCCGGTGCCGACTTTCTGGATACGCGTTCCCTGGCCCAGGCCGGCGCCCGCGTCCGCGCCGCCGGCGCTGCCCGCGAGGCCGCGGCCGCCCAGCGCGACCGCGCCGCCGCCGCGATGCGGCTCTACGCCGCCGAGCTCGACCGCGCCCGCCTGCTCCGCGAACGCCAGGTGCTCTCGGCGCAGGAATTCGACCTCGCGCAGCTGCGCGCCGATACCGCGAAGCAGGAGGCGCGGGCCGCCGATTTTTCCCTGCAGGTCGCCGAATTCGAACTCCAGCAGGCCCAAGCGTTGCTCGGCCGCAGCCAAGCCGTGCCCGGCTCCGGCGGCAGCGAACCGCTGCTCCTCACCTCTCCGGTCAGCGGCCGCATTTTGCGCGTGCTGCAGGAAAGCGAACGCAACGTGCCCGGCGGCCTGCCGCTGCTTGAAATCGGTGATCCGACGGATGCGGAGGTGCGGATCGAGGTGCTGTCGCGCGACGGCGTCGCCATCGCGCCCGGTGCCCGCGTGCAGCTCGAGCAATGGGGCGGCTCCGAGCCCTTGGCCGCGCGCGTGCGGCTCGTGGAGCCGGGCGGTTTCACCAAGATTTCCGCCCTCGGCGTGGAGGAGCAGCGCGTTTACGTGGTCGCGGATTTCACCGGCCCGGCCGAACGCCGCGCCACGCTCGGCGACAGCTACCGCGTCGAGGCCAAGATCGTGATCTGGGAAAACGCCGACGCCCTGCGCGCCCCGGCCGGCGCTCTCTTCCAGCGCGGCGGGCGCTGGCAGGCCTACGTGCTTGAGGCCGGCCGCGCCCGGCTCCGCGCCGTCAAGATCGGCCGCAGCAACGGCGTGGAGACCGAGATCCTCGAAGGACTGGCCGCAGGTGACCGCGTGATCGTCTATCCCGGCGACAAGATCGTCGACGGCGCCCGCGTCGCCCCGCTCGTCGTGACCGTACCGTGAGCCGGCGCCGGGGCGCCGGCGGTTGAAAGTTGAAAGCAGCAGGTTGAAAGACCGGAAGCCGGACCGCCACCGGTCCGTCGCGGCGCCCCGTTCCCTTCCTGTTCATCTCCCCCTCCCCCGTCCTGTCCCTCCTGTCCTCCTCCGGCCCGAGGTTTGACTTGCCCCCTGGGCCCGCGAAGCGTCGCCGGTCCCATGTCCCGCCACCGCGACACGATCGCCGCCCTCGCCACACCCGCGGGGACCTCCGCGATCGCCGTGGTGCGTATGAGCGGTCCGGATACGTCGCGGATCGTCGCGGCGTTGGCCGGCCGGGTGCCGACGGCGCGGGTCGCCACCCATCTGAACTACCGGGACCGCGACGGCGTTTTCCTCGACGACGTGCTGCTGACCTGGTTCGCGGGGCCGCGCAGCTACACCGGGGAGGACGCCGCCGAGATCGGCTGCCACGGGAATCCGTTCATCGCCCGCAAGCTGCTCGAGGATCTGTTCGCCCGCGGCTGCCGGCCGGCCGAGCCGGGCGAGTTCACCCAGCGCGCGTTTCTCAACGGCCGCCTCGACCTCAGCCAAGCGGAGGCGGTGATGGATGTGATCAATGCCCGCAGCGAACGCGCCTTGGCGGCCGCCAACGACCAGTTGCGCGGCGCCTTGGGCCGCCGGATGCAGGCCTTGATCGACGAATTGCTCGGGATTTTGGCCCA
>NEUS01000156.1 GCA_002288455.1 Opitutia bacterium Tous-C1TDCM | reverse complement strand
TGCACGCCGGGCCGCCCTTCGAGCCGCGTGAAATCGACCCGCGGATTGTCGCGGTAGCGCTCGAGGCCGTAGCCGGAACTCCGCCGGTCCGGACTCACGATCGCGACCATCTGCTCGCCGAGGCCGCGGCCCTGGATGAAGCGGTCAAGTCCGAGGCCCGGATCGTCCGGCAACGGCTCCGTCCGCGGGAGAAACAGCACCTGCGCCGGCCGCCCGCCGAGTTCCAGGGTCCAGATTTCCGCCCGGCCCGCGAGCCAATCGAGCCGGGTGCGCAACTTCGCCACGTAGTCGACGAGGTCGGTCCCGATCAGGCGCATCATTTCCCAAAGTGGATCGCCGGGCTCGAGCCGGGCGGCCGCGGCGAACCGGCGCAACAGGGCCGTGTGCACCGGCGAGTTGAGTTTCGCCAGGGTCTCGGGCGTCGTGCCGAGCCACTGCGCGGTCTGGATCGGCCCGCGCGTGTCGAAGTGCTCCGTCGTTTCCAGCCAATCGCAGAACCGCCGCGCATCGTCGTAGATCCCGAGGTGCTGCAGCACGAGCGACAACGCGCAGGTCGGCGGATGGTCTTTCGGCAACTGGTGGTGGTCGAAATTGTGCCGCGCCGGTTCGTGGCGGTGGCCCACATCCACGACGCAGACTTCCGCCCGCGCGAGGTCGTCGGCCGTCGGTTCGCGCCGCACCACCGGCGCGGGCTGCACCGCGAGCAGCACGCTGCAGGCGAGAAATTCGTCGGCGTGGGCGCCGCCGGGATGGGTCAGGATAGATTCGAAACGGGTCATGGCGCGGGGCCACGCTGACCGCGGGACCCGGTGCGGCAACCGCGGAAACCCGGCCCGTGTTCCGCGGTTGCCGCCGTGCCCGCCGCGGCCACAGTCGCGCCCATGCAACGCCGGCTCGGTTTCGTGATGTTCCTTTGGTTGGCGACGGCGCTGGCGGCCGCCGCCCCGCTGCCCGCCGGCCGCGGCCGGATCGAGTTCGCGTACGCGGGCACGGCCGTCGCCGCCTTCACGTATAAGCCGGCCGGATATGCCGGCGGTCCGCTGGTTGTCGTTTTCCACGGAGTCGTCCGCAACGCGGACCACTACCGCGATTTTGCGATTTCGCTCGCCGAGCGCTTCGGCGTCCTCGTCGTCGCGCCGCGGCTCGACGAGGACACGTTTCCCGAGGAATGGTACCAGCGCGCCGGCCTGCTCGCCGCCGACGGCGCCGCGAAGCCGCGCGAACAATGGATGTTCAACGTCGTCGGCGCGCTCGTGGCCGACGTCCGCGCCCGCGAGGCGAAGCCCGCCCTGCCCTACTACCTGCTCGGCCACTCGGCCGGCGCGCAGTTCCTCGTGCGACTCGCCGCCTACCAGCCCGGCGAAGCGAAACGCATCGTCGCGGGCAACGCCGGTTCGCTGCTCTTCCCGAGCACCGACCACGTCTTCGGCTACGGCCTCGGCGGCCTGCCGCCCGAGCTGCGCGACGAGGCGATGCTGCGCCGCTACTTCGCCGCGCCGCTCACGCTCTACCTTGGCACGGCCGACATCACGCCGCGGCGCCGGTTCGATGCCAGCGAGGCCGCGATGAAGCAGGGCCCGCACCGCTACGGCCGCAACCTCGCGTTCTTCGCCCTCGCCGAGCAGATGGCGAAGGCGCGCGGCTGGACTTTCAATTGGCGCAAGGTCGAGGCTCCGGGCATCGAGCACGACGCCGCGCGCATGTTCGCCGCCCCGACAGCCGAGGACGCCGTCTTCGGCCCGAAGTGACCGCCGGCCCCGCGGGCGCCGGGCCGCCCCGCGGAGCAAAATAAATCGGCGGCAGTTTTGTCACAGCCACCCGGACCGGTGTGTCCCATGGCGCATATGGACACATCCCTCATCCAGGCCACCGCCCTCCGCACCCTCGCCGGCACGATCTCGTTTCCCGACGTCGTCGGCACCTTGCAGCAAGCCGGCGTGGAGTACTACCACGTCGACTACGTCGCCCTGCGCCAAACCTTCTATGCGGATGCGGGCCACGCCGTCGTCGCGCTGCCGATTCCCTGGGCGGACCTGCCGGCCGTGGCGGCCGACTTCGATGCGGCGGGGTTGCAGGCCGCGATCCGCGACAGCCAGCAACACGGCCAATCCTATCGCGACTTCACGCGCCGGGCGATGGCCGCCGGCGTACACGGCTACTATGCCCACCTGCGCGGGAAACGCGTGCTCTACCTCGGCCGCCAAGGCGATCTGCATATCGAATGGTTTCCCGGGGCGGCACCGACGGCTCGCCTCTGATCCGCCGACCGCCACCATCCCGACCATGTCTGCCAACGAACCCGCGCTGCGGCCTCCGTTCGCTCCCGACCCGGAGGAAGCGTCGTGGTTGGAAGCGGCCCGGGCCGGCCACCTGCCGGCGCTGGACGTGCTGCTACGGCGACATCGGCCCTGGATTTTCAACCTCGCGTTGCGGATGGTGTGGCGGCGCGACGCGGCCGAGGACGCGACCCAGGAAATTCTCCTGAAGGCCGTGACGCACCTCGGCGGTTTCGAAGGTCGCAGCCGTTTCTCGACCTGGCTCTACCGCATCGCCGTGAACCACCTGCTCAACGTCCGCCGCTCCGAAATGGAGGCGCAGCGCATGACCTTCGCCGACCTCGGCCGTTCGCTCGACGACTGCGCCGACACCGATTTGCCCGACGAACGCGCGCTGCCGATCGGGCACGGTCTGCTCGTCGAGGAAGCGAAATTGGGCTGCATCACCGCCATGCTCATGTGCCTCGACCGCCGGCAGCGGCTGGCTTTCATCCTCGGCGAAGTGTTCGGGCTGACCGGCGAGGAAGGTGCCGAGGTGCTGGAAATCACGCCCGCCAACTTCCGCCAACTCCTCGCCCGCGCCCGCCGGGACCTCTACGGTTTCATGCAGGACAAGTGCGGGCTCGTGAATTCCGCCAACCCGTGCCGCTGCGCCAAGAAGGCCGGCGCCTTCATGCGCCAGGGCTGGCTCGACCCGCAGCGCCGCCAATTCACGCCCGGCCGCCTCGCGGCCGTGCGCGACCTCGCGCCGGACCGTTTGGCCGAGCTCGATTCCCTCCAGCACACCCACGCCGAAATCTTCCGCGCGACGCCGGTCGGAGATGCACCCGCGGTCTGGACCCGCCTGCGCGCGGCGTTAGCGGCATCGAACCTTTCCTGAACCGGCACGGGCGTGGGTCGAAAAAAATCCCGCCGGCACAACGTGCGCGGCGGGATCGAAAAACGAAGGCGCTGCCGGCTCAGACCAGATCGAAGCGGTCCGCGTTCATCACCTTCGTCCAGGCCGCGACGAAATCGCGGACGAACTTCGGGCCCGCGTCGCTCTCCGCATAGACTTCCGCGAGGGCGCGCAGCTGCGAATTCGAGCCGAACACGAGATCCACGCGCGTGGCCGTCCACTTCACGTCGCCCGTCGCGCGGTCGCGCACTTCGAAGAGCTCCTCGGCCGGCGAGGTCGGTTTCACGACATTGGCCATGTCGAGCAGGTTGACGAAGAAGTCCGTCGTCAGCGTCTCCGGCCGCGCAGTGAACACACCCTGCTGCGACTTGCCGTGGTTGGCGTTCAATACCCGCAGGCCGCCGACCAGCACCGTCATTTCCGGCGCGGTCAGGCCGAGCAGCTGCGCCTTGTCGACGAAGAGCTGCTCCGCCGGCAGCGTGAACCGGGTCTTGAGGTAGTTGCGGAAGCCGTCGGCCACGGGTTCGAGCACCGCGAACGAAGCGACGTCGGTCTGTTCCTGCGTGGCGTCCATGCGCCCGGGCGCAAACGGCACCGTGATGTCGTGGCCCGCCTGCTTCGCCGCGGCTTCGATCGCCGCCCCGCCGCCGAGCACAATCAGATCCGCGAGCGAGACCTTTTTGCCGCCGGCCGCGGTGGCGTTGAACGCCTGCTGGATGCCTTCGAGGACCTTGAGCACCTTGGCCAGGCGCGCGGGTTGGTTGGCTTCCCAATCTTTCTGCGGCGCGAGCCGGATGCGCGCGCCGTTGGCGCCGCCGCGTTTGTCGGAATCGCGGTACGTCGAGGCCGAAGCCCACGCCGTCGAGACGAGCTCGGAAATCGCCAGGCCCGAAGCGAGAATCGTGGTTTTGAGGGCGGCGATGTCGGCCGCGGCGACGACCGGGTGGTCCAGCGCCGGAATCGGGTCCTGCCAGATGAGATCTTCCTTCGGCACTTCGGCGCCGAGGTAGCGGACCTTCGGGCCCATGTCGCGGTGCGTGAGCTTGAACCAGGCGCGGGCGAACGCATCCGCGAACTGGTCCGGATTGGCGAGGAAGCGCCGCGAGATTGTCTCGTAGGCCGGATCCGCGCGGAGCGCGATGTCCGTGGTCAGCATCGTCGGGCGGTGCTTCTTGGCCGGATCATAGGCGTCCGGCACCGTCTCCGCGGCATCCTTCGCGACCCACTGGTGCGCGCCGGCCGGGCTCTTGGTCAGCACCCATTCGTAGCCCAGCAGGTTCTCGAAGTAATTGTTGCTCCACTTGGTCGGCGTGGTCGTCCACGTGACTTCGATCCCGCTCGTGATCGTGTGCGCGCCCTTGCCTTGGCCGTAGCTGTTGGACCAGCCGAGCCCCTGCTCGGCGAGACCGGCGGCTTCGGGTTCCGCTCCCACATGCGTGGCCGGAGCGGCGCCATGCGTCTTGCCGAAGGTATGGCCGCCGGCGATGAGCGCGACGGTCTCCTCGTCGTTCATCGCCATGCGCGCGAAGGTCTCGCGGATGTCGCGGGCCGAAGCGACGGGGTCGGGATTGCTGTTCGGGCCCTCGGGATTGACGTAAATCAGGCCCATCTGCACCGCGGCGAGCGGGTTCTCCAGATCGCGGTCGCCGGCGTAGCGCTTGTCGCCGAGCCAGGTGTCCTCGGAACCCCAATACACGTCCTCTTCCGGTTCCCACACGTCGGCGCGGCCGCCGCCGAAGCCGAAGGTTTTGAAGCCCATCGATTCGAGCGCGCAGTTGCCCGCGAGAATCATGAGATCGGCCCACGAAAGCTTGGCGCCGTACTTCTGTTTGATCGGCCACAGGAGACGCCGCGCCTTGTCGAGGTTGGCGTTGTCCGGCCAGCTGTTGAGCGGCGCAAAACGCTGCTGCCCCGCGCCCGCGCCGCCGCGGCCGTCGCCGGTGCGGTACGTGCCCGCGCTGTGCCAGGCCATGCGGATGAAGAAGGGGCCGTAGTGGCCGAAGTCGGCCGGCCACCAGTCCTGCGACGCCGTCATCAGCGCGAAAAGGTCCCGCTTCACCGCCGGCAGATCCAGTTTCTTGAATTCTTCCGCATAGTCGAAATCCGCGCCCATCGGATCGGACAGGGCGGAGTTCTGGTGCAGCATCTTCAGGTTGAGCTGATTCGGCCACCAGTCGCGGTTGGAACGGCCGCCGAGTACGGTGTGCGTGGGCTTGGCCGTGGTGCCGTGCAGGTGCGGGAACGGGCATTTGCCGCCGGTGGATCCAGTTTGGTTTTCCATAGTGAAGGGGGATCGAGGTTGAGGTTTCGGTTAAAGAGTGGGCCCCGCGGCGCCGACATCGCGGCCCGAGCCGGGCACCCGACGATGCCGCGCGACCGGATCGGAGCAAGGCCGGCCCGGCGTTTTGTTCCCGGCGGCATGCGAAACAACGCCGGCCACCAGGCCGGACAAGGAAAGCGCGGGGAATTTGGCCGGGACGGCAACGGGCAGCACGCCGCCATCTAACCAATTCCCGGCGTCGCCTTGAAATACTTTGTTCCTCTTCCTGCTATAGGCATTGCCTATCGCCGTGGCATCGCACCGGCACTCCGCCCGGCCCGGGCGGGCAGACGCAGCCCGGACGGCCCAAGAGCCGCGCCTCAACGGATCGCCGCCGCCTACCCGGAGGGCTCTTTCCAAATCCGGATCCGCCAGGGCAATGGTCTCCGCGAAAACATCCCCGCGGACCTCCAGACGCCCGGCCCCGACCGCAAAAGCCACCCGCTTCGAACCGTCGAACGCCCGCAGCAGCAGGTAGAGCGCGACGCCGAACAAACCGCCCCCGACCAGCACGCCCACGGTCTGGCGCGCGATCCACAGCACACCGCCGATCGCCGCCGCCCCCAGCATCGGAATCGGCAAATGCCGGCGCGCGTCCGTCTGGCTCGGGTCGCGGGCAAGGGGAACAAGGGTCGGCGGAGGCATCCCGCAGCGCGCACGCTGGAGGGTCATCTGCCTTGATCAAGGTCGGGCGCCGACCTGCGCGCCTCAGATATCGATCACGTCGTCGCCTTTGCCCGGCCCGCGCGGCCGCGGCCCGCCGGGCGGACCCGCCGGCCGCTTCGGCCGCAGGAACGCGTTCAGGAAGAAACTCGTCAGGCTCACCACCACCGCTCCGCCCGCCGCGGACCAGAAACTCTCGACGTGGAACCCGTCGACCAACTTGCCCACGAGCAAAAACAACAAGGCATTGATCACCACCAGACCGAGGCCCAACGTGAACAGAATGAACGGCAGCGTAAACAGCACCAGCAGCGGCTTCAGGATCGCGTTGAAGAAACTCAGCAGCAGCACGACCACCAGCAGCGTCTGCCCGTCGTCGCACCGGATGCCCGGCACGACGCGCGTCGCGATCGTCACGCCCAGCGCCAGCACGGTCCAACGCAGCAGCAGTTGCCAAAACGGGGATTTCATTGCCTGAACTGCCCACCATCGCCCCGGTCCCCGCTCGGGCAATGAAAATCCTGCTCGTCCAGGACCGTCTCCGCAGCGGCGGCACGGAACGCCAGGCCGTCCTGCTCGCCAACGCCTTTGCCGCGGCCGGCCACGCCGTCGCCCTGCTCACCTTCCGCCCCGGCGGCCCCCTCGCCGGCACCGTCGCTCCCGCCGTCGCCCGCCTCGTCCTCCAGCCCTTCGACCTCGGCCTCGACTGGTTCGCCCCCGGCCTCGTCGCCGCGGCACGCCGCTTCGATCCCGACGTCGTCCTCTGCCTCGGTCGCATGGCCAACTGCTACGCCGGCGGCCTTCAGTCCGCCCTGCCCCGCGCCGCCGTCCTCGGCACCATGCGCACCGGCAAACCCCTGCCCTTCCTCTTCCGCCGCTCGTTGCAACGCGTCCGCCACATCGTCGCGAACAGCCGCGACGCCGCCGCCACCCTCGCCCGCGCCTACGGGGTCGATCCCGCCCGCGTCACCGTCATCCTCAACTCCCTCGTCTTCCCGGCCGAGCCGCCCCCGTCCGCGGTCCCGCCTTCCGGCCCGCCCGCCCCCGCCGCGCCGCCCGCGTCGGCTTTGCGTATCCGTTTCGGGGCTACACCGGCCACGTCGGTCCTGCTCTGCGTCGCGATGTTCCGCCCCGAGAAGAACCAGCGCGAGCTGATCGAAATCGCCGCCGGCCTGCCCGCCGGCGCCGACTGGCAGCTCTGGCTCGCGGGCGACGGCCCCGCCCGGGCCGAATGCGAAGCCCTCGCCGCCGCCCAGGGTCTCGGCGGGCGGATCAAGTTTCCCGGTTTCCTCCGCGACCCGTCCGAACTCTACCGCGCTGCCGATGTCGCCGTGCATGCTTCGTCGAGCGAGGCCCTGTCCAATTTCCTGATCGAGGCCCAGGCCCACGGCCTGCCCGTCGTCGCCTGCGCCGCCCAGGGCATCGGCGAATGTTTCGTCCCCGGGCACACCGGCTGGGAAATCGCCCGCGGCGACCACGCCGCCTTCCGGGCCCGCCTCGGCGCGCTCGCCGCCGCCGCCCCCGCCGAGCGCGCGGCCCGCGCGGCCGCCGCCCGGCGTTTCGCCCGCGAGTCGTTCGATCCGGCCCGCCAGGTCGAAGCCTATCTTGCGCTCTTCGCGCGCCTCCGCGGAGACTCCGCTCCCGCCCGCTGACCGCCCCGGCGCCATGACCAACAAGCAACGCACCGACCTGATCGAGCGCCATCTGCGCGACCACAAGTACGCGGACCTCCGCACGCTCGCCGACCACTACGGCGGCTCGCTCTCGACCGTCCGCCGCGCCCTCGACGACCTCGAAGCCCGCGGCCTTGTCCGGCGGCACCACGGCGGGGCTTCGCTCATCGAGACCGACGCCTTCAGCCAGGAACTCGATTTCCTCTCGCGCATCCAAAAACAGGCCGACCGCAAATTCGCCATCGCCAGCCTCATCGCCGAACAGGTCCAGCCGGGCACCAGCGTCATCCTCGACGGCGGCACCACCACCTACGCCGTCGCCCGCCTGCTCGCCGAGAAACGCGTCCGCGTCATCACCAACTCCCTCCCGGTCGCCAGTCTCTTCGGCGAAGTCGGCAACGTCGAAACCATCGTCGCCGGCGGCAGCATCCTCGGCCGTCTCGGCAGTCTCGTCGGCCCGCAATGCGAGGCCGCCTTCGCCGAAGTCCACGCCGATGTCGCCATCCTCGGCGGCACCGGCATCACCGAGGCCGGCGTCTGGAACCACAACGCCCTCGTCATCGCCGTGCAGCGGAAAATGATGGCCGCCGCCGAACGCACGCTCTTCGCCCTCGACGCCACGAAGTTCGGCCGCAAGGCCCTCAGCCTCGCCACGCCCTTCGACCGCCGCGTCACCGTCGTCACCGACAAACCGCCGCCCGAAACCGTCGTCAAAGCCATCGCCGACGCCGGTGCGAAACTCAAACTCGCGGTGTGAGCGCGGCCGGAAGCCGCGGTTGCAGGTGAAGGCCGAAGGTTGAAAGAGGAAAGGCCGCCGGAGCCAAATCGCTCCCTCAATCCTCAACTTTCATTTCCCAACGCTCCATCCTCCCGGCTCAGAATCCGATCGTCGCTCCCATCGTGAATCCAGCGCCCGGCATCGGGTAGCCCGGACGGTACCGGTAGTCGCGATCAAGCACGTTGTCCCCGGCGACAAACACCTCGGTCTTCCGCGCCGCCCACGCCACCGGCAGTACGTACGCGAGGCGCAGATTGAGCAGCGCGAACGAACCGACACGCTCGGTGTTCGGCGCGCCGTTGGCCCGCGCCTGCGCGCCCGCGTATTGCTCGCCTGTATACGAGGCATCCGCGTTGAAGGTGAGGCCGTCCCGGATCCGCCACGTCAAACCGCCCGTCAGCGTCCGCTTCGGCGCATAGGGCAGATCGGCGGGCGTCGTCCGCAGCAGGCCCGCGCCGGCAAACACCGACACCGTCGCCGTCGGCCGCGCCGTCAGCGTGAACTCCGCGCCTTCGGTCTCGAAGCGCTCGACGTTGAGGAAACGGAACGGCGGCGGGGGCGGCGGCACGAACACATAGCGGTCGCGGCCCGCGTTGCGGAACAGCGTCAGCTCCGCTCGCCAGGTCTTCGCCGGCTCGTACGCGAGGCCGACCTCCGACTGCGTCAACCGCTCCGGCTTCAAGGTCCGCCACGTTTGCCCGAGGGCCGGGATCGCCACGGTGGAAAACGCCGCCACTTCCAAGCCCGGGAAACGTACCGCGCGGCCGATGCTCGCGTGCGCCTGCCACGCCCCTTGCCGCCACACGAGCCCGGCCTGCGGCGAGGTCGCCTCGCCGAATCGGTCGTGCCGGTAAAACCGCACGCCGGCCGACGGCGTCAGCGTTCCGCCATTGCCAAACTTCAAGGTGTGATTCGCGCCGCCGTAGGCCGACGCCAGCCGGAACGTCGCCGGCCCGAAGACGATTGTCCGCCCCGCGGGCGGCACGGACAGCGAGGTGCCGCGCGTCCATTCGACGTCGGCCCCGCCGGTGATTTCCCCGCCATCCCACGGGCGCTGCGTCTCCGTCCAGCGCAGGCCGCGGACGCGGTAGTTGTTCAGGCTGTCGGCATTGGCCGAGGTCGTGCGGCGCAGCCAATTGCCGTCACCGGAATTCAGATACGCCTTGAGGCTGCCGGCGCCCGCCGCGCGGGTCCACGCCGCCGTCGCCGCGTGCAGCCACGAATCCGTCAGGTAAACGTCGCCGCGCGTCGGCGGCAGGCCCGAGCCCGCCTCCGCGCCGGGATCGCCGGCGCGGTTGTCGGAACGGTGCCCGAGGTAGCTCACTTCCAACGCCGGCACCGGGCTCCACGCCGCCCGCACGAGCCAATTACGCATCGTGCCGTCGGAACCCAGGCGGTGCCCATCCGCAGTGCGGTAGTTCTGCCCGAGGAAGAATTCGCCGCTCCCGAATCGCCCGCCCGCCGTGAAGGTCTCGCTCCGCGCTCCGAAGCTGCCGGCCGAAGCCGAGAGCTGGGCGAACCCGCCGGGCTGCGTCACCCGCGGCGCTGTCAGGCTCACGCCCGCGAACATGTTGCCCGCCGTCAGCGGCTCGGCCCGACGCATGATGTCGATGCCGCCGACCAATTCCACGGGCAACAAGTCGAGCAGCGGGTGGTTGAAGACGCCGTTGGCCACGGGCACGCCGTCGAGCAAGGTGCGGACCTCGCCGCCCGGCCGGCTCGACCCGAGGCCGCGCAGCAAAACCGCCCCGCCCTCGCCGCCGCCGAAGGCGCCGACGACGTTGTACCGCGTGATGGTCACGCCCGGCGTGCGCCGCAGCGCCGAGGCGAGATCGCCCGCGTTCAAAGCGGCCAATTGCTCCGGACCAATCAGCGTCGTCTGCCGCCCGAAGCGGTCGACCGTGGTGTCGCCGACCACCGGCGCCGCGACGACTTCGAAGGACGGCAATTGGGCCGG